>JAJVHW010000135.1 GCA_022072415.1 Planctomycetota bacterium | reverse complement strand
GTCTGGGAGGCGGTGGACGCGACCGACGCGCGCTACGCCGGCGCGCTCCGCGAGCTCACGGGCATCCCCGGCATCCGATGGGAGGAGGTGGCGGCCGTGCTCCGCGGACGGCGCGCGGCGCGGCACCTCCGGCCGATGCCGCCGCCCGTGGTGGACGACGCGGGACACGGCGCCTACTGGGCGTCGTTCGCGTGGGACGCGGGGAAGGTCCGCCCGTACGCGCTCGGCGACGATGCGGGCCACTGGTACACGCTGGAGGTTCCGGAGGGCGCGTCCCCCGACCGGCCCGCGCCCGTGTGGTTCGATCTCGGACTGTTCAGCTCCGGCGCGCCGCCGGGGTTCGCGTGCGTCCGGCTGAACGAGCGCATCCCGTCCGCGGCGGAACTCGGCACCGCGAAGATGTCGATGACGGCGGGCTTCGCGATCCAGTCGATCGTGCTGTCGGTCGTGGCGGACCTCGAGCGCCGGTTCCCCGTGGATCGCGACCGCGTCCTCTGCGGCGGCTACAGCCGGTCCGGCAACGCGGCGCTCTACGAGGCCCTCCACTGGCCCGACCTGTGGGCCGGCGCGGCGGTCGCGTCGGGCTGGTACGAGTTCGACGACGCTTTCCTGCCGAACCTCCGCGGCGTCTCCGTCCTCGCCGCGTGGGGCGCCGACGCGGGCCACCGGGACTCCAACGCGGGCACGCGCCGGCTCGCCGAGCGGCTGGAGGCCGCCGCCCACGGCGCGGTCACGAGGCACGCCTCCGAGGGGCGAGCCGTCGAGGGCCTCGACGCGCCGTTCCTCGCGTGGGTCCAGACGCCCCGCCGCGACCCGCTCCCGCGGAAGTTCAACTACACGATGACGGACCCCAGGCACCGCGGCGCGTACTGGGCCGAGATCGAGTCCGTCCGCACGACGGGCGCGCTCCGGACGGTGGTGATCGGCGCTCCGGGCGACGACTCGGCCGAGCGCTTCCAGGTCCACGGACGGACCGCGACGCTGACCGTGGAGGTGACGTCCGCCGACGCGGTCACGGTCCGCGCCTCCAACGTCGCGTCCGCGAAGCTCCGCCTCTCTCCCGACCTCTTCGACCTCTCGAAGCCGCTCCGCGTCACCGCCGGCGGCCGGACGACGCCCCACGTCGTCACGCCGTCGATCGAGACTCTGCTCGCCAACTACCGTCGCGACGGCGACCCGAGGCGCCTCTTCCCGGCGGAGATCCGCGTCACGCCTTGAGAAGGGGCCGAGAGGCGGGCGCGCGACGCGCATCGAACCGGAGAGGGACTTCGGCGTCGTCCCGAAACAACTGACACACTTCGTCACGCGGCTTGCGGCGGTCCGCTCGTGCGTATCCCGCGGTCGCGCAGCGCAAGCCGCGCGCCAGCAAGCTGCCGCAATGCAGCGGCCTGCTGCTGCGTTGGGCTCGCGCCGCAACTCTCTCCGTTGAGTTGGCGCCGCTCGCCCGCCTTGCAGCCGACTCGCTGCATCGCGGCCAAGTGTGTCACTTGTTTCGGGACGACGCCTTCCCGCAGGTTCGAGTCCCCCACGTCGCGCGACCGGCGACGGGGTTCACTTCGCGGCCCCCTCCGCGCCATCCCCTCTTTCGATGCGGCAGGCGGGGCGGCGGGTAGGCTGGGAACCCCCGACCGGACGCACCAGTCGTCGTCCCCCGGCAGAGAGCGTTGCAGAACGATCCCGTCCTCGAGCGCCGCGCCGCGGATTCGTCCGAGGCGCGCCTGGAGCAGTCGCTCCGGCCGCAGAACCTCGACGAGTTCGTCGGGCAGGGCCCCCTGGTGGCCAACCTCCGCGTCTACGTCCAGGCGGCGAAGGGGCGCGGCGAGCCGCTCGACCACGTCCTCCTCTCGGGGCTGCCGGGGCTCGGGAAGACGACGCTGGCGCACATCCTCGCGCGGGAGCTCGGAGTGGCGTGCCGCGTGACGAGCGGACCGGCGCTCACGCGGCCGGGCGACCTCGCGGGCATCCTCACCGACATCGCGGCGGGCGACGTGCTGTTCGTGGACGAGATCCACCGTCTCCCGGCCCCCGTCGAGGAGTACCTCTACTCCGCGATGGAGGACTTCGCGATCGACATCACGATCGACCAGGGGCAGAGCGCCCGGAGCGTGCGCGTGCCGCTCCAGCGCTTCACGCTGGTGGGCGCGACGACGCGCGAGGGGCTCCTCTCGGCGCCGTTCCGGAGCCGGTTCGGACTTCTGGAGAAGCTGGAGCTCTACCCCGCGTCCGAACTCGAGCGGATCGTGCGGCGGACGGCCGCGCACCTCGGCACGCAGATCGACGACGAGGCCGCGCGGCGCGTGTCGAGGTGCTCCCGCGGAACGCCGCGCATCGCGAACCGGATCATGAAGCGGCTCCGCGACTTCGCGGAGGTCGAGGGTTCGCGCGGCATCACGACCGACGTCGCGGAGCGGTCCCTCGCGCGCCTCGGGATCGACGCGCACGGCCTCGGCACGACGGACCGGAAGATCCTCGTGTCGCTCGAACGCGCGGGCGGCGGGCCCGTCGGGCTGAAGACCATCGCCGTCGCGGTGGGCGAGGACGAGGAGACGGTGGAAGACGTCTACGAGCCGTTCCTCGTCACCGAGGGATGGATCCTCCGCACGCCGCGGGGCCGGAAGCTCACCGACCGCGCCGCGGCGTGGCTCGAATCGGAGCGGGGCGGCGCGCAGTGAGCCGTCTCGGCGTGTGGGCGGGCGCGCTGCTCTTCGCGTTCGGCGTCGTCTTCCTCGTGTCGTGCCTGACGCCGCCGCGACCGCCGCGAGCGCCGCGCGCGCCGCCGCAGCCGCCCCCCGACGACGCGGGGACCGGCGGCGCGGGGCCGGGAGACCCGACTCCGCCGGTCGCGGGCGACCCGCCGATCTGGGTTCCCGCGCCCCCGCCGCCCCGTCCCGACACGCCGACCCGTCCGCCGCACGACCCGACCCGCGATCCTCCGACCCGCCCCGCGACGCCGGAGGTGCGCGTCACGCTGGTCTCCGTGACGAAGTCGGGCGGCGCCGCGGTCGCCGTCGCGAAGGGCTGGCGGCTGGTGGACGCCGACGGCGGCATCCTCGACCTCGGCACGTCCCTCCGCGGGGAACTCGTCCTCAGGGGCGGGCCGTCGCTCGGCGGCCGCGCGCTGCCCGCGGCCGGCGCGACGCTCATCCCCGAGGAGCCGGGCGACCTGCAGGTCGGAACGAAGCGCTATCCCGGCGTGCTCACGGTGATCCCGGCGAAGGGCGGCGGGTTCCGCGCCGCGGTGATCGTGGACGCGGAGACCTATCTCGAGGGCGTGCTCGTCGGCGAGCTCCCGTCGAGCTTCCCGCGCGAGGCGATGCGCGCGCAGGCCGTCGCGGCAAGGACATACGCATGGTCGGAGCGTCCCGCTTCTGGGCCGCTCGAGATGGACGACACCGGACTCTCCGACCAGGAGTTCGGGGGAGTCGCCGCGCAGTCGAAGCACCGCGACGCGGTCCGCGACGCGGTCCGCTCCACGCACGGCGTGCTCGTCACGTGGAACGGAGCGCCGGTCCGCGCCTGGTACCACTCCACGTGCGGCGGCGCGACGACGGCCGCCTCGAACGTGTTCCGGTCGCCTGCGCCCGTCGCGTCGGCGGCGAAGGCGGCGCCTCTCGCGGGCGGCGTCGTGTGCCGCGGGTGCGCGGCGAGCCCGAGGTTCGCGTGGCGCGAGAAGCGCATCCCCGGAGCCGACGTGGTCCGCGCCGCGGGGCTGAAGGGCGCGCTCGAAGGCGTGTCGGTCGTGGCGGCCGACGGAGCGGGCCGTGCGACCGAGCTCCTCGTGCGCGCCGGAGGGAAGTCCGCGCGCGTCTCCGCGGCCGAGTTCCGGCTCGCCGTCGGACCGTCGGTCCTCTGGTCCACGTGGATCGACCGCGTCGCGCTCTCCGGGGGCGACCTCGTGGCGACCGGGCGCGGATGGGGGCACGGCGTCGGCATGTGCCAGTTCGGGGCGAAGGGGTACGCGGACCTCGGCTGGACCGCCGAGGCGATCCTCCTCCACTACTACCCGGGTGCCGCGCTGGAGCACGCGTGGTGAGGGCGTTCTCGTACGAACTGCTCGCGGAGGACCCGTCGGGCGCGCGTCTCGGCCGGTTCCACACGCCCCACGGCGCGTTCGACACGCCCGTGTTCATGCCGGTCGCGACGCGCGGAACGCTGAAGTCGCTCACGTCGGCGCAGCTCGCGGAGACGGGCGCCGAGATCGTGCTCGCGAACGCGTACCACCTGATGCAGCGGCCGGGCGAGGAGGTCGTCGCGGCGATGGGCGGCGTCCACCGCTTCATGGCGTGGGAGAAGCCGGTCCTCACCGACTCCGGCGGCTTCCAGGTGTTCTCGCTCTCCGACCGCGTCGCGCTCGACGACGACGGCGTCACCTTCCGGAGCGAGATCGACGGCTCGGCGATCCGCCTCACGCCGGAGCGCGTGATCGCGATCGAGGAATCGCTCGGGTCCGACATCGCCATGCCACTCGACCACTGCATCGCGTTCGGCGCGGAGAAGGGCGACGTGGCCCGCGCCGCGGACCGCACGGTCGCGTGGGCGCGGCGGAGCATGGCGGCGAAGACCCGCGCGGACCAGGCGGTGTTCCCGATCGTCCAGGGCGGCATGCACGAGGACCTCCGCCTCGAGTGCGCGCAGCGGCTGATGGAGCTCGACGCGCCGGGCTACGCGTGCGGCGGACTCCTCGTCGGCGAGCCGCGCGAGACGGCGCACGCGATGCTCACGGCGGTCTGCCGCGCGCTTCCCCGCGCGAAGCCGCGGTACGTCATGGGAGTCGGCACGCCGGCCGACTTCCTCGACGCGGTGCTCTGCGGCGCCGACATGATGGACTGCGTCCTCCCGTCGCGGAACGCGCGGCACGGCACCGCCATCACCCGGAACGGACCGGTGCGGATGAAGAACGCGGCGCACGCCCGCGACGAGCGGCCGATCGACCCCGCGTGCCGCTGCTACACGTGCCGAACCCACTCGCGCGCCTACCTCCGCCACCTCGTCCACGCGGGCGAGCCGACCGCCGCGACGCTGCTCACGATCCACAACCTCGCGTGCATGACCGACGTGATGCGCGACGCGCGGCGGGCCATCGCGGAGGGACGGTTCGCTGCCCACCGGCGGGAAGCCCTCGCACGTCTCTCGGCGGGGTCCGCGGGAACGGTAGACTCCGCGCCGTGAGACCGGTCCACGCGCTCCTCCTCGTCGTCGGGCTCTGCGGCGTCGCCGCGGCCACGGTGCATGTCATGCATCCGTCGGGACTCGACGGGGCGATCCGCTCGTGGACCGGCCGGACGGACCCCGCGACGTCCGGCAGCGGGGGCGGCGGCGGCTCCGATCCGCTCCGCGGAACGACCGGCGAGCCCGCCGTCGCGCAGCCGAAGCGCAGCAACCGCGAGCAGATCGAGCAGGCGCAGCGCAACTGGGACCGCGGCGACTTCGACGGCGCGGTCTCCGCGTACATGGCGGCGCGGGCGCTCGCGGGCGACGACACGGAGCGCGCGAAGGCCGTGGACGGCCTCCACCGGAGCCTCATGGCGTGGGCGCTCTGCGTGAAGCCGCCGCGCGACGTCGCCGCCGCTTCGCTCCCGAAGCTCGTCTCGACGGCGGAGTCGGCGGGCACGGAGAAGGCGTGGTTCGACGCGCTCCGCGCGGCCGCTGCGCTGCGGGCCGCGGACCGCCTGCCGTACCTCGCCGCGCAGGCGATCGACGCCGCCCGGCCGGGCGGCCCCGTCGAGGGACTGCTCGTCGATTCGATCCGCGACGCGGGGAACCGCGGCGAGGACCTGGCGGTGGCGCTCACGCGGCGCGGACTCGGCGCCGGTGCGCGCGCCGGATCGGCGTCCTCGGGCGGCACGTCTCCGTCGGGAGGCACGGGGAACGATCCGCCGCAGAGCACGCGGAGCGGCATCTCGGGCACGACCGGCGGCGGGATCCCCTACGGCAGCTTCTCCTCGGCCATGCGCGAGAAGCTCCGCGACGCCGTCGAGTGGGAGCGGCAGGGACGGAACGAAGCCGACCTCGCCGCGCCCGACGGCACGGAGCGGGTCGCGCACGCGCGGAAGGCCGTGGCGCTCCTCAAGCAGGCGCGCGAGGTCTACATGGCGGCGCGGGACGAGGACCCCGAGTCGCGCGGACTCGACGACCGCATCTCCCGCGTGACGCGCCTCCTCTCCGACCTGAAGAAGACGCTTCCGATCGGGGACTGATGACCCCCTACCGCCCCTTCGACTACCTGCACTTCGCGAAGACCGACATGGCGGGCGCGAAGCACGTGCTCTGCCTCTCCGGCGTGGACACGGTGCCGCCGACGTCGTTCCTCCCCGCCGACGTGCTCGCCGCGTCCCACGACGCGACCGACCTCGCCGCGCCGCGGAGGAAGTGGCAGGAGGCGATGTCGGCCCGCTACGGCGTCCCCGCCGGCGAGTGCTGGCCCGCGCTCGGATCGAGCGGCGCAACGCACATGGCGCTGATGGCGCTCCTCTCCTTCGACACCGACGCATCCCCCGTCGCCGCCGAGGAGCCGCAGTACCGGATCTTCGACACCACCTCCACGCTGCTCGGCCGCGACGTGATCCCCGTCCCCCGCCTCGCCGACCACGGCTACGCGGTGGACCTCGACGCGGCGGACCAGGCGTTCCGCCGCGGCGCGTCGGTCCTCTGCGTCACGAACCTCCACAATCCGACCGGCGCGGCGCTCCGCGGCTCCGACCTCGCGGCGCTGGACGGGATGGCCGCGCGGCACGGCGCGTGGGTGCTCGTGGACGACATCTTCCGCGACTTCCTGCCGGGCCCGGTCGCGACGTCGCGCCGCCCCGGGAGCCGCATCGTCGCCACGGGCTCGTTCACGAAGTGCTACGGCGTCGGCCCCGTGCGCGCCGGGTGGATCATCGCGCCGCCCGAAGTGATCCGGCGCGTGGAGTCGATCGAGGAGACGGCCTGCGGCGTGCCGTCGGCCCAGTGGATGACGGTCCTCGCGGAGGTTCCGTCCCGGGTGCAGCCGCTCCTCGACCGGAGCCGGTCCACGGCGGCCGCGCGGCTGCCGGTCGTCGAGCGCTGGATCGAGGAGACGCGCGGCGTGTCGTGGATGCGCCCCGCCGCCGGGATCACGGGGCTCCTCCGCATCGAGGGGCTCCGCGACTCGATCCGGTTCGCCCGCGAACTCCGCGCGGAGCTCGGCGTGCAGGTCGTCCCCGGCGCGTACTTCGGCGCCGAGGGCGCGGTGCGGATCTCGTTCGGGACTCCGGAGGCCGACCTCCGCGCGGCGCTGGACACGCTGGCGCTCGGGATCGGCGCCCTCGCGCGGGCCTGATCACGTCCCCGGGAACACCTTCCCGGCGTTGAGGATCCCCCGCGGATCGAGCGCGCGCTTCACGGCGACGTGCGCGGCGATCGTCTCCGGCGAGAGTTCGAGCGGGAGGTAGTCCCGCTTCGTGATCGCGATGCCGTGCTCGGCCGTCAGCGTGCCGCCGAGCTCGATCGCGCGGCGGAACACGTCTCCGACGCACGCCGCGGCGCGCGCCCGCTCGCCGTCGTCGCCGGTCCGCATGAGCACCGACGCGTGGATGTTCCCGTCGCCCGCGTGCCCGAACCCGAGCGCGTCGAGCCCGTGGCGCGCCGCGATCCCGCGGAGGTCGCGGAGCATCTGCACGAACGCGGTCCGCGGGACGCACACGTCCTCGGCGAACCGATGCGGCCACTTCGCGCGGACCGCGCGGCTCACGCGGCGGCGCGCCTCCCAGAGCGCGTCGCGCTCGGACGCGGAGTCCGCGCGCCGCACGTCGGCTCCGCCCGCGCCGGACAGCGCCGCGGCGAACATCGAGAGCTCCCGCGCGCACGACGCCTCGTCGCCGTCGCACTCGACGAGCACGAGCCCGGCCCGCGCCCACTCCGGCTTCGCCACGAACTCCGCGACCGCCGAGAGCGCCTTCGCGTCCACGACCTCGAGCGCCCGGGGCACCGCGCGGACGCGCAGCGCCGCGGCGATCCCGCGCTCGAGCGACGCCTCGTCGTCGAACCAGGCCACCAGCGTGGCCGCGTGCGGCGGGAGCGGCACGAGCCGGAGCGTGGCCTCGACCACCACGCCGAGCGTCCCTTCGCTGCCGACGAAGAGCGAGGTCATGTCGTACCCGGTCACGGACTTCCGCGTCCGCGCGCCGGTGCGGATCACCGACCCGTCGGCCAGCACCACGGTCAGAGCGAGCACGTAGTGCTTCATCGTCCCGTACTTCGCGCCGCGGAGACCTCCGGCCGACGTGGCGACCGCGCCGCCGACCGTGCACTCCTTCGCGCTGGCCGGATCGGGCGGGAAGAAGAGGCCCCGCGCCTCGCAGGCCGCCTGGAGATCCCCGAGCAGCACGCCCGGCTCCGCGCGCGCGATCCCCTCCGCCTCGTCGATCTCGAGGATGCGATCCATCGCGGTCAGGTCGAGCACCACGCCGCCCCGCTCCGGCACCGCGCCGCCGCAGCGCCCCGTCCCCGCCCCCCGCGGCGTCACGTGGAACGGGGTCGCGTGGGCGAGCCGCATCAGCGCCGCGACCTCGTCCGCGGTCCTCGGCCGCGCCACGAGATCGGCGCGCCCGCGAAGCCCGCTCTCGTCGGCCCCCGCGCGCTGCAACGCGTCCGCGCCGTCCACCGCCGGGCAGACCGCTCGCACGAGATCAGCCACGCGGGGGTCCATCGCGGCAAGCCTACGTGGCCGGAGCGGGATGTCCATCGGGATGAACGCCGCGCCCGCGCGACGCGCCCCCGCCGGGCGGAGCGGTCGCGGCACGGCCGTTGCGCCCGGTCCCTGCGCAGGGCGCTCCTCTCGGGTCCGGAGTCCACGCGATTCCACCCTCCCGGGGGGCGCGCGTCCCGTAGAAGAGTCAGCGTGCCCGACGACCCGACGAACTCCGCCCCGCGCGACCTCGCGTTCGTCCTCCACGACGACGGGGCGACGGTCGCGTTCGTGCGCGGCGTGCTCGCGGCGCAGGGGATCGACGCCGCGTCGGCGGAGACGGCGTTCGCGGCGATGGGCGGCGCGCCCGGCGCCGAGCCCGCGCTCGCGCTGGTCGGGATGACCGCGGTGGACGACCGCGACCTCGAGGTCGTGGCCTTCCTGCGGCGGCGCTGGCCGCGCACCACGATCGTGGCGCTCTTTCCGGCGTCGCTCCGCGAACGCGCGGCGAAGGCGCTCGCGCTCGGCGCCGACGCGTCGCTCCCCGAGCCGTTCTACGCCTCGGAGATCGCGAGCCTTGCCGCCGCCGCGGTCCGCCGGACGCGCACGGCGCCGAGCGAGTCGCAGGCCGTCGCCTCGCATGCCGCTGCGCCGACGACCGCTCCTCCGGGCGCCGCCGCGGCCCCCACGACGGCCGGCGCCTCCGACGACTCCCTCTCGAAGCTCGCCGCCGGCGTCGCGCACACGATCCGGAACCCGCTCCAGATCCTCGAACTCCAGCTCTCGTCGATCGAGGCGGACGGGAAGGTCGCGGGCGCCGACGTCGACGGGATGCGGGACCAGTTGAAGCGCATCGCCGGGGTGGTCGAGTCGCTCACGCGCTTCAGCGCGCGGCGGAAGCTCGACACCCGGCTCGTCGACGTGAACGCGCTCGTCCAGCGCGTCTTCGGCGCTCCGCCGAAGTCCGGTCCGCCGGCGCGGCTCCAGCTCGCGCCGGAGAAGCTCGAGGTGCTCGGCGCGCCGGATCTCCTCCGCGCGGGGTTCGAGTCGCTCCGCGCCCGCGCCGAGCGGGTGGCGCAGCGCGACGGGGAGATCCGCGTGCGCACGTCCCTCGCCGCGCGCGCCGACGGCGTCCGCGAGGTCGTCGTCGCCGTCACGGACTCCGGCCCCGCGCTCTCCGCGAAGCAGGCGGCGAGCTTCTTCGACCCGTTCCCCGACGCGGACCACGTGACCGACGGGTCGGGGCTGGAGATGGCTGCGCTCCTCGGGATCGTGCGTCATCATGGAGGCGCCGCCTCGGTGGCCCATGGAGGCACGACCTCCGGCGCCGACGGGCCCCGGGGCGGAGCGACGGTGACCGTCCGCCTCCCCGCCCGGGGCCGCGCGGCCGCCGGGGAGGAGCCGTGACCGTGCGACAGCCCGTCGTCTTCGTGGTGGACGACGAGGAGCAGATCTGCGTGCTGCTGCAGCGGACGCTCGCCCGCGACGGACTCCGCGTGCTCGCCTACACCACCGCGGACCAGGCCCTCACGGCCCTCTCCTCGGAGCGGCCGGACCTGATCGTGACCGACATGATGATGCCCGGGACGAACGGCCTCGACTTCGCGCAGCGCGCGCTCGCGGTCTCGCGCGACGTCTCGGTCATCGTGATCACGGGCTACGCGTCGCTCGAGAACGTGGTCGACGCGCTCCGCTCGGGCGTGGACGACTTCGTCACGAAGCCCTTCAGCGCGTCGGAGATCCGCGCCGTGGTCGCCCGCGTGCTCTCCCGCCGCGGGAAGCGCGACCCGTCGGCGCCGTCCACGGCAGAAGTGAGCGCCGCGGCGGTGCAGGAGCGTCCGCCGGAGAACCAGGCGCTCGCGCGGCGTCTCCGCGACATGGCGCTGCTCGAGTCCGTCCACGGCGTGATGGCCGAGGACCTCGCGTCGGAGGACGTGCTCGGCCGCTGCCGCGGGACGCTCGAAGGCGCTCTCGGCGTGCGGCGGGCGGTGCTCGCGGTCCCGACGCTCGACGGGCGGTGGCGGATCGCGTCGGCCGTGGGCACTCCGCTCGCCCACCCGCAGTTCGGGGGGACGAGCGCGGAACCGGCGGAGGTCGGCTTCCTGTCGCTCGTCGCGGCGTCGGGAACGTCGGCGCTCTGCGGACGCGACGAGCTCGGCGCGTTCGGCGACCTGTTCGGATCCGGACCGTGCGCCGCGGCGCCCCTCGCGCGGCGCGACGTGGCGACGTCGGAGCTCGGCGTGCTGGTCGTCGGCAGGGACGGCGACGGCGGAAGCGGGAAGCGCTTCGAGGCCGAGGAGCTCCGCGTCCTCTCCGTGCTCGGCCCGGCGATCGGCGACGTCTTCCGCGCGCTCCGGAACGCCGAGCGCGCCGAGGAGGCATACGTCGCCACCCTCGAGGACATCGTGGAGGCGTCGGAGAACCGCGCGCCCTGGTTCCGCGACCACGGCCGCCGCGTCCGCGATCTCGCGCTGGCGCTCGCGCGCCGCCTCGGCTTCGCGGAGAGCGAGCTCGCGGTGCTCGGAGTGGCCGCGCGGATCCTCGACCTCGGGCGCGTGGAGCTCGCCGACGAAGTGCTCCACAAGACCTCGCGGCTCACGCCCGACGAGTGGCGCGCCGTCCGCGCGCACTGCGAGCACGCCGACCAGATGGTCCGCCCCGTCGGGCGTCTCCGCCACGTGAAGCCCGTGCTTCGCCACCATCACGAGAACTGGGACGGATCGGGCTACCCCGACGGTCTCCGCGGCGACGCGATCCCGCCGCTCGCCGCCGTGGTGCGCATCGCCGACGCGTTCGCCGCGCTCACGGCCCCGCGCCCGTGGCGCGGCGCGATGCAGGAGCACGACGCGATCCGGAACCTCGTCGAGCTCTCGGGAAGCCACTTCCACCCGCAGTACGTCGCCGCGTTCGCGGAGATGCGCTTCGAGAGCGGGGCGGGCGGCGCGCCGTGAGCGACGGAGCTGCGCCCCGCCGCGCGGTGCTCTGGATCGGCGGCGCGGCGGGCGGACCGGGACCGTCGGAACCGGACCTGCTCGCGGAGGCGGGGTTCGACGTGCGACGCGCGCCGTCGCTCGTGGCCGGCGTCGAGGCGCTCGCGG
>JAJVHW010000120.1 GCA_022072415.1 Planctomycetota bacterium | reverse complement strand
GGCATCGTGCCGGGCGTGACCGAGAGGTCGATCGGGCCGTGCTTCTCCGGGCGGAGTCCGCCGGGGACGGGCTTCGGCGCGGCGCCGCCCGAGCCGGTGCCTGTGCGCGGGCCCGGTCCGGAGACGGGGCCGGAGACGGGGCCGGCGCCGTCGGGCGAGGCGGTCCCCGTCTTCGGCGCGGGCATGTCGATCCCGGCGCCGCCGCCGTCGATCTTCGAAACGTCCTTCTCGCGGCAGGCGGCGACCGCGAGGCACGCCGCGAGCGCGGCCGCGGCGCGGAGCGTCGTCTTCGTCGTCGGGGTCATCGCACCTTCCTCAGTTCCAGCTTCCGGTCCTCGGCGTCGTCCACGGCCTTGCACCACTCGGCGAGGCGCTTCACGTCGGCCGCGTGGTAACGCGCGGGCCGCACGTGGTACTCCCGCTTCACGCGGATCTTCGAGCCGTCGCGGCGCCACGTGAGCGAGTACGTCGCGAGGTCGTCCACGGCGATGTGGTCGGCAGGCAGCGACACCACGTCCCAGTCCTCGCCGAGGTCGATCGTGTACGCGTCGTACTGGTCGTCGCGCCAGCGGATCACGAGGTCGAACACGCGCTCCGCCTTGTCCACGAAGCTCTGCGCGAAGTTCGCCTTCGGGAGCCCGAGCGGCGCGGTCCAGATTCCGCCCTGCTGCGTCAGGTAGTTCGACATCGTGCCCTTGAGGCGCACCTCGTAGGGGACGCCCTTCTCCTCGACGCGCGGGAACTCGAAGCTCTCGAGCTTCGGCGCGACGAAGTACGGCGCGAGGGACCGCTCGGCCGACTTCTTCCGGTTGTCCTGCGCGGCCTCCACGATCGAGCGCTTCGCGTTGTACGCGGCCGAGTTGCGGAAGACGAGCGCGCCCTCGACCTCGGCCTTCGCCGGGTCGGGACCGAGCCGCACGGTGAAGTCCGACGTGTCCTCGATCGGCGGTCCGCCCGCGCCGAGGCGGATGATCTCCCCGCCGCGCTCGTCGGCGACCAGCGCCGCGGCGCCGCGGTATGCCTCCGGCACGAGGCCGAACGGAGAGTGCAGCGCGTCGCGGAAGAGCGGCATCGGCTCCGCGCCGGCGGGTTCGAGGAGGATGAAGGGCTCGTCGAACGCGTTGCTCCCGAGGTCGGACACGCTCCGTCCGACTCCGTTCCACGCCATCGCGCGTCCGGCGCGCCACGGCACGCCCGCCGCGCGGAGCATCGCCTGGAGGAGCAGGAAGCGGTTCCCGGACTTCTCCATCAGGATCGCCGCGGCGCCGGGGACGCTCCCCGCGTTGCCCTTCACCTCCTCGTTCACGAAGGCGTGGATCGCCCGCGCCTTCTCGAGGTCGGACATGCCGGGGCGGACGCAGTTCGCGAGCGCGTCGTCCACCACGGGCGAGCCGCGGGTGTCGGCGCGCTGCGCGAAGACCTCCCACGCCATGTCGTCGAAGCGCTCCGGGATCGAGTAGTCCACCGACGGGACGATCTCGTCCCGCTCCGGCATGTTCTCCTCCGGGTCGATGCGCGGCACGTCGCGCTTCTCCCAGACGGTGGACGTCCATCCGTCGCGCGTCTCGACGCGCGGCTCCGTGCCGCCCATGTTCCGGGCGCGGGGGGAGAGCTTCATCCCCTCCGGCGCCACGACCACGAGGCGCGAGAGGAGGACCGGGTTCGGCTCGTTGTCGAACTCGAAGTCCTGGAAGAAGAAGCGGTCGCCGGACCAGCCGCGCGGCGTGGCGCGCTCGTGGACCGTGTACCGCTGCTCGAGGAGCGTTCCGGGGACGAGGCCCTCCATGTTGTAGGGCGCGCCCTGCATGCCGGTCGGCATCATCACGCGGCCGTCGGGCAGGATCGCGCGGACGAGGAGGTTCTCGCCGGCGTTGGGCATGCTCTCGTACTTCGCGACGCCCTTCTCGTCGAGGAGCTTGTAGACCATGTGGACCCAGCTCTGCGACGTGCCGTCGGCGTGGACGCGCGTGACCGTGTGGTCGAGCACGGTGACCGCCACGGCCTTGGGGTACTTCGCCTTGAGCGCCTCGGTCGCCGGGACCGACGCGACGAGTTCCTGCGCGTCCGGCTCCCACGCGAGGCCGAGGTCGTCGTCCTTCCCCCGGAGCCGCGCGAGCGCGCGGCGGACGGCCGGCTGCGCGCCGTCCACCGCCAGCGACGCCTCGTACTTCGCCTCGGCGCCCTTCACGTCGGCGCGGATCTCGAGGATCTCCGCCTGGGCGCGGAGGAGCGACGCGTCGAGCGGGAGGTCGGCCGCCAGGGCGTCGTAGCCCTTCAGCGCCTCGTCGTAGCGGCCGAGGGCGCGGTGCACGTCGGCGATCTGCCGGCGCCAGCCGTGCTCGGCGGGCCAGCGGGCCGCGTACTCGCCGAGGAGCTTCAGCGCGTCGTCGTGCCGCCCCTGCGCCCGGAGGATCCACACGAGCCACCCGCACGCGTTCCGGTCCGACGCGTTGTTCGCGAGCCGGAGGCGCTGCAGGCGCTCGACCTCGGCGAAGTCGCCCAGGGACTGCTCCTCGCCGACAAGGAAGTCCAGCGCGTCGTCGTTCCGGGGCGCCATCGCGTGCGCCCTCTTCGCGGCGTCGAGCGCCTCCGCGTCGAAGCGGCGCGCCTTCGCGATCCGCGCGAGCGACATCCAGGCGAACGCGGAGGGCTTCTCCTTCGCGAGGGACTGGAGCGACTTCAGCGCCCTGTCGGGGCGGTCGTCCTCGTTGTCGTAGTCGGCGAGGCGCACGGTGGCGGAGGCGTGGTGCGGCCACGCGGCGACGGCCTTCTCGAACTCCTTCTTCGCCTGGAGCTTCCGCTGGACCTGCGGGAACGGCGCGAACTCGGCGAGCACGCGGCCGTACGAGGCGGCGAGGTTCGCGTCGAGGGCGGAGCCCTTCGCCGGCTCGGTCCCCTCGACCGCGGACTTCCACGCCGACCACGACTCCCACGTGAGGCCGTCGGTCTGCGCGAGGAGGCCCGCGGCGGCGGCGCGCGTCTTCCCGGCCGAGACCGCGGCGAGCGCGCGCTCGGTGGGGGTGCGGTAGGCGCGCGGCGACGGGGCGGGCCCCGGATCCGCGTGCGGGCCGGCGAACCCGTCGGCGGAGAGCGTCGCGTCGTGCTCGAGGCCGGGGAGCGGCTTCCCGTTCGCCGGGTCGCAGGCCTTCACGGAGAACGAGCCGCGGCCGACGACCTTCACGAGGATCCGGTTCCAGCCCTCGACGAGGTGCGCGTCGCACCACACCGCGCCCGGAACCCAGTCGCGCCCGCGGTCCGCGAGCGCGGCCCGGCGCCCGTTCACGAGGACGGCGAAGCTCCCGCCGGCGGCGCACTTCAGCGCCACGTCCTGCGCCTTCGCCGACTTCACGCGGCAGACGAAGTACGTGACCCCGCTGCCGTATCCGCGGATCCGCGTTGACGCGTCGATGGAGCCGGACGTCGTCTCGGGCAGCTCCGTCCACCGGGCGCGGGCCACCGAGCCCTCCCAGTCGGCCTTCGGGTCGAGGACGCGGCTCTCCGGGCCGAAGACCCGGTGGACCTGCGTCGCGTCGTCCCAGCCGAACGGGCCGGCCGCGGCGAACCGCGTGAGGTATCCCGCCGACGCGCCGAGCGACTCGGCGGCGGCATGGTCGCCGCGCGCCGCGGCGCGGGCAGCGAGGAGCCGCCGCACCGCCTCGTCCGCCTCGCCGTCCGCGAGGCCGCCGCCCGCGACGAGCGGGGCGAGCTTCTGCTCGATCACCTCGGGGTTCGACGCGGAGCCGTGGATCGAGTGGATCTTCCGGATCGCCGCCATCGCGTAGGGCGACTGCGGATCGGCCGCCACCGCCGCGACGAGCTCCCCGAGCCACGCGTCGAAGTTGCCGTCGGCCTCCGACGGGCGGCCGAAGACCGCGTCGAGCACCTCGTCGTCGCCCGCGAACGCGGGGAGCGGCGGAAGCGCGGCGAGCGCCCCGGCGAGGAGGAGCGCCGGGAGCACGGCTCTGCGGATGGTCATGGAGTGCCTCTGGGGTCTCGGGGGGCGAACGGGGGGCGAAGACGCGCGGCGACGCGCGGCGGGGCTACTTCGGCGTCTCCGGCGCGGCGGGCTGCGCGGGCTGCGACGGCTCGGCCGGCGCGGCGGACTTCTTCGCCTGGATGGTCTGGGCGGAGAGCGAGAACGCCTTCGAGAACTGCTCGCGGAAGGCGCCGTACTCGGCCGGGCTGACGCGGGTCTTCGTCCACGACCACGTGCGCTCGAACGTCACCTTCCGCGGCTCGGCCGCGGAGGTCGTGATCGTGAAGGCGCCGCCGGCGATGTCGAGGTTCGTGTCCGCCGGGCGGGACTCCACGGTCCAGTTCGCGGGCAGCGTGTACGTCGCCTTCCACGTGAACTTCGCCGGGGAGATGGGGAGGACGAGGTCGTGGTCGCGCTCGGGGCGCGACACGAGCATGTCGAAGCGCATGAGCTGGAGCAGGTCGAGGAACCGCGTCGGAAGCGCGAACTGCTCTCCCTGCGGCTTCGCGAACTTCGGCACGCTCGCCTTCACGCGGAACACGGCGACGGGGCTGCGGAGGTCCTTCAGGTCGTCGAACTCGAAGCTCTCGAGCTTCGCGCTGCCGAAGGTCGGCACCATCAGCTTCTGGAGCTCGAGCTTCCGCTGCCCCTCCACGCTGAACTGGCTCCGGATCTGCGTCGCGAGGTCGCCCTTCCAGCGGAACTCGCCCTCGGCGACGGCGCTGCCGTCGTCGTTCACCGTGACGTTCCACGACTGGTCGATCCCGAAGTCGTCGGGGTTCCCCTCGGCGATCTTCATGATCTTCCCGCCCTCGGGCGTCACCACGAGCACCTTCGCGCCGCGGTCCATCATGGGCGGCGACGCCGAGGAGTGGTACTGCGCGGTGCCGTCGAGGAACATCGGCGTGCCCTTGCCGTCCGCGTCCGGGACCCACGCGATGCAGTGGTTGAACTGCTGCACCATCGGGAGCGTGAGGTCGTCCTCGTCGCGCCCCTGGTCCGCGTAGATCAGCACGGGGTGCGCCTCGATCCCGATCTCGCCGAGCATCGTGCAGATGAGAAGGGCCTTGTCCTTGCAGTCGCCCTCCTTCTTGTCGAAGATCGCCGTCGTGGTGTACGGCTTGTAGCCGTGGACGCCGAAGGGCCACGCCTGGTACGTGATCTCGTCGGCGACCCACTCGTAGACGGCGCGGATCTTCTCCTGCCGCGACTCCTTGTCCTTCACGAGCGCGGCGAGCTTGTCCTTCATCTCCGGCGACATGATCCGCTGCTCGCGGATCATCCCGGCCCACCACTTCGCGAACTGGTCCCAGCTCTCGTAGGTCGTGACCTGCACCTGCGGGTAGCTCTCGCGGGGCCCGGGCATGAGCGGTTCGCTCTTCCGCTTCGCGACGTCGCGGTTCTCCCAGGTGTACGCGCGGATCGCGCCGTCCTGGTGCATCGTGATCTCGGGCTTCGCGTCGAAGTTCTTCTGGTGGGTCAGGAACTTCCGCTCGGCGGGGGTGACCAGCGTGAAGCGGGAGAGGAGCACCGGCACCTGGTCCGCGAAGTACTGCGCGGTCCCGAAGTAGTCGCCGAAGTAGCTCTGCTCGCGCTCGTCGAAACGGTACGCCCAGTCCACCACGTCGCCGGCGGCGAGCGTCGGCATGTCGGCGGAGTTCCCGCGGATCTTCGCGTCCACGACCGAACCGTCGGCCTTGGTCACGCGTGCCCACTTCCACTTGAGGGCGCCGAAGCCCTGCGCGAAGACGCGGTCGAACGCCTTCACGCCGGCGTCGTTCAGCACCTTCACCATCGAGCGCGTGAACGTGGCCGACGTGCCGTCCTTGTTCACCTTGGTGACGCTGTGGTCGAGGACGACGAGCCAGCCGTCGTTCTCGTCGTTCTTCCAGCCGGCGGCCTTCTCGACCAGCGCCGTCGCGTCGAACTGCCAGTCGTCCTCGAAGGGCGCCGCGGCCGGGTCGAGGAACTCGACGTAGCGCTCGAGCGCCTGGTCCTTCGGGTTGAGCTCCAGCGACTTGCGGTACGCGGCGAGGGCGCCGTCGCGGTCGCCGTTCCGGCCGAGCACGCGGCCGAGCTTCTCGTGGAGGCGGTCGTCCTGCGGCGCGATCTCGAGGGCGCGGCGGAGCGTCGCCGCGGCGGCCTCGAGGTCGCCCGCGCCCTCCTGTATCTCGGCCTTCCGGAGCAGGTGGGACGTCTCGAACGGCTGCGACGCGGCGAGCGCGTCGAGGATCTTCGCCGCCTCGTCGCGGTCGGCGGACTGCGCCGCGAGTTCCGCCACGCGGCGGCTCACGTCGGCGCTGCGCGCGTCGATCTTCAGCACGTCCTTCCACGCCGCCGCCGCGTCGCGGCCGAGGCCGTTCCGGTCGGCGATCTGCGCGCGGACGCGGGCCGCGGTCTCGAGCCCGGAGGCGCGGGCCGACGCATACGCCGCCTGGCGCTCGATCTCGGCCTGCGCGGCGAGCCCGCGGCGCTCGAGCACCGACGCGAGGTCGAGACGCGCCTCGACGAAGTCCTTGTTCGCCTCGAGCGCGAGCCGGAGGTGCGTCTCCGCCTTCTCCAGGTTGAGCAGCGACGACGCGTAGTACGACGCGAGGGCCCGGTGGGCGAGCGCGTGGCGCGGATCGATCTCGAGCGTCTTCTCGCGGCCCTGCCGCTGCCGGTTCTCCTCCTTCTCGGCGGCGATCTCCGCCGGCGGGGCGGCGGCCTCCGCGTAGTGGAAGCGGTAGATCGCGTTCCCCGGCTCGGCCTCGGCCGCCTCGCGGAGGAGGTTCTCGGCCTTCCGGTCCGAGACGGAGTCGTAGTCGCGGAGGTGGTGGAGGAGGCCCAGGTGGAAGAGATCGCGCGCCTTCTTCTGCTCCTTCGCGGCGGCGGCGTCGTACCACGCCTTCGCGCCGGAGTCGGGCTTCGTCTTCGGCTCGAGGGCCTTGGTGCCGGCCGCCGCGGCCTCGGCCGCCTCGGCATCGTTCGCGGCGAAGGCGACGCCGCGGAGCGAGGCGCCGTCCGGGGTGGTCAGCCGCGCGCGGAAGCCCCAGGAGCCGGTCTGGTCGTGGACCTTCATGAGGATCACGTTCCACCCGGCCGCGAGGCGCACGCCCGCCACGTCCTGGTCGAAGCCCATCGTGCGGCGGATGTCGCGGGACACGATCTCCGCGCCGTTCACCCACACCTTGAGCGCCTCGTCGGAGCCCACGCGGACCGCGGCGTCCTGCTCGGTCTCGCTCTTCACGAAGGCGGCGACGTAGGCGTAGGCCTGGTCGTTCGGGTTCATGAGCGCGTCGAGGTCCACGTACCCGAGCGTCTGCTTCACCGGGACGCGCCGCCACGCGAGCTTCCGCTGGTCCTTCCCGAGGAACGACGCGCCGAAGTCGATCTTCTGCTCGACCGACTGCTTCTCCTTGAACTTCGCCCCGCGCTCGTTGTCGAAGGGCCCGAGGAGCCACCAGTCGCGCACCAGCCCGAGCCCGGCGGCGAGTTCCTCCGCGCCCGCGGCGTCGCCCTCCGCGAGCTTCCACTCGGCGCGGCGCATGGTCACCTGCCCGCCGAGGAGCGACCCGGTCCGGCCGGAGTCGTACTTCGCGAGCGACCGCTCGGTCTCTCCGTGCTTGCTCGTCGTCTCCGCGAGCCCCGCGATCTTCTCGAGGAGCACCTCCGCCCGGGCGAGGTTCTTCTCCTTCGCATCTCCGCCCTTCTCGGCCTCGGCGATCGCCGTGCCGAACGCCTTCTCGAAGGTCGCGAGCGCCTCGTCGAACTTCGCCGCCGCCTCCTCGCGGAGGGCCTGGTCCTCGATGGGGTCCACCGGGTCCACGTCGTCGGCGAAGACGGACGGGAGCGCCGGGAGGGCCGCGGCCGCGGCGGAGAGGGTCAGCGCGAACGCGACGGAGCGGCGGGGGGTGGGGCGCACGGGGGACCTCCGGGGGTGGGAGCGCGGTCCTGCCCGAACGCGGACCGATCCCGAAGGATACGGGCGGCGACCCCCCGGGAGACGGGGAACCCGGGGAAGGGAGGCCGTCCTTCACCTGCAGGAGGGCCCCTCGGTCCCCCGCCTCGCCGTCACCGCCCGGTCCGCGCGCGGACGTCTGCCCGCATCTCCGCGAGGGGCGGGTGGTTGCGGAGGAACTCGATGCCCTTCGCGACGTCGATGTCATTCCAGGCGACATCTCAGTGCTTGACCGCCTCGCGCCGGTCGGCGACCGCCAGGTCCCGGTCCTTCGCCCGCTGGACCGAGCCCTCCGCGGTCGGCTCCCGGCTCGCGGCGAACGCAGTGCGGGCGTGCAAGCGCTTGAGCCATCCGAACCCGTACCGAGGACGCTGTTCGGTGCACTTCGTCGCGGCCGCGAGCGCTCCCGCGAAGTCGCGCTCGGCGATGCGCGCGTCGACGAGCCGTGCGAGAAGGATACCGGAACCCGAGTGAAGCGCGTCGAGCCGGGACTCCGTCAGGAGGTACCTCTGGGTGCCGATCGACAGCCGCCGGCGGTCGTTCACGGGGATCTTGCCGCGCACGGCCGACGCTGCGGCGGCCGGAATGTCCGGAGGCCTGCCGCGGACGGCGCCGTCCGGCCGCATGGTGCGGACCCACGAGCCACCCGGCTCGATCGCGACCGCGACGACCGACCCTACGGGATACGTCAGCGTCGCGAGCCGGGCGCCGATGTTCCGGTCCGAGAGCCGAGTCTCCACGAGCCTCGATGCCACGGGGATCCGGCCGTCATCGAGGATCCACGCCGACGCCTCCGGGAGGGTGTCCCCGCGGAACCCTGCCAGCAGCTTCCCCGCCGACGAATCGAGGCGCATGGCCTGCTCGATCCGCGCGGCGACCTCGCGGCACTCTCTCGGTCTGCGCGCGCCGCGGTGGACTCCCTCGAGCCCTTCACGCGGTCAGTGCCGCCACCACGCCCGGATCCACGACCAGAACTCGTCCCCGAAGCGGACCGCAGCCAGCCCGCAGGCGATCGCGATGCCGCCGACTGCCGCCCAGGTGGCGCCGCCCCAGTTGTGGATCTCGCGGAGGAGCAGGTAGATGCCCAGCACCGCGCCGAACACGAACCCGCATCCGAAGCGCACCCGCTTCTCGAACGCGTCCGGCTCGCGATGCAAGGTCGTCATCGGACCTCGCCTCGCGGGGAGGCACACCCGGCTACCACAGGTCCACCAGGTGGAAGACGTCGGCGAGGAGCGACACCGCGAGCACCACGATGACGATGATACGGATCCAGTACCACGTCGTTGCCGTCCGCTGCGGCGGATCCGAGTGCGTCATGCCGTCCAGCCTACCGGACGGGATGGGGCGGCGCCCTGCGCGCGCCGCCCGAACTGTCTCGCCGGCGCGCTGACCTTCACGTTCTGAGCGCGCACCTTGGCGTCGCCGACCGACTCGAGCCGCTTCAGGGCTTCCTCCATGACCAGGGACCGAAGTCCGCCGCGGCGACATGCGGCATCCACGCTGTTGCACCGCTTCGCGGGTCGGTCGATCGCGTGCCCCTATCGTGCAGGGAACGTCGCGCGGAGGGTGTCGAGCGACCGCTGCCAGATATGGCGTTGGGCGTCCGAGCCGAAATCGAAGGCGAGACGCGACGACGCGGCGTCGATCCCGAATCGCCGAGCCACGGCGAGCAGGACTACGTTGAAAAAGCTCGACGGGACGCCGCGCACGCCGACCAAGCTGACCTTGGCCGCCGGAGCCTTGTCGAGCACCGCGAGCACGGCCGCTGCGACGCGTTCGGCGCCTTCCACGACGGTCCCCGTCCGGTCGATCAACCGGTCCGCGACGATCGTGTCAGGCATCAGATGGCTCATCGCAGTCATCATCGGCGTGGAACTCCGGGAAGGTGAAGAACACTGCCGTTCCCGGAAACCCCGGGCTCACGAAGTCGCGCCCGCTGGCCCGCCCGTCCGGCGTGACCTCACGCAGCGCAGTGCCGCTGAGAAGGAGGAACGAACCGCCGCAACCGCGGACGATCCGCGCCATGGTCGAGATCCCTACGCCGAGATTGCGTGCCGTGGACTTGGAAGCGTACCCCCCTTCGAGGACCGCGTGGAGGGCCGCATCGTCGGAGTTGAGGTCGGAGTTACGCCGACGAAGCGTAGTGGCGATGCCGGCTCCTGCATCCACGACGGCGGCGCGATCCTCCCTTCGACTCACGAGGAATCGAGCCGTGAACACGCCACCGACCTTCGATGCGGCGTGGTCGTCGACATTCTGCAACGTCTCGATCACGCAGGTGCGAAGCAGGTCCTCACGGTCCGCGCTCAGAGCGTGGTGCCGCGTGACGAGGGCGATGAGCTGATCGGGGTCGTTGAACGCGGCGCGGGATACGAATCGGAGCGGAAGAGTCTCGCACTTGGGGTGTCCGGCATCCGGTTCACGGCCGCAGCGGAGGAGGCGCTCAAGTCCGGAGAACCACAGGTAGGCGAGAAGCTCGGGCGGATGGACGGGCAATCCGACGCCCGGCGCAATCCCTGCGGCCCGGGCGTCCTCCCAGAGCGTCGCGGTGATCGCAGTGGCGAACGGTCCGATGTACTCGCACCTGGTCAGGTCGAGCCCCCACGAGTCCTTCCGATGAGCCGCGAGGATCGGCCCGATCGTCCGCAGGAAGCGGACCAGCGAATCGCGCCGGTCGTCGAGCCGGAAGTCGACCACACAGTCGATCACGGTGCGTCGATGCCACTGCACCGGAACGACGCGGCCCCGCGCACGAGTGTCGTGGCGGGGCCGCGTGGAGGCACCCCAATCAGCGGCCGGGGCGGACCGAGGAGCCGGAGCCCCCGTCCTCGAAGGGCTGGATCCCGACGAGGGAGCCCCGAGTCGCGTATGAAGCGTCGCCGGACCGGCGACTAGAACTGGATGCTTCAGCCCACCGGCTTCGAGGTCGTGACCTCGACCTTCTTGCCGGAGAGGACGGCGTCGAGGGCGTCGGTCAGGTAGTGCTTCTTCGCCTTGGCCCAGTTCCCCTCCGACTCGTCGAGGGCGCCGCGGTAGACGATCACGCCCTGCGCGTCGCAGACCACGAACTCGGGCGTCTTGCTGCCCTTGATCACCTTCGTGATCGCGCCGCCGTCGTCGTCGATCCGCGGCGAGAGGAACCCGTGCTGCGCGTGGAAGGCGGCCTGCTTCTCCGCGGGCTGGCGCTTGTCGGGGTAGAGGGTCACGAACGACACGCCCTTCGGCGTGTAGAGCTTCTCGATCTCCGCCATGCGGGGGCCGTACTTCTTCGTGTACGGGCAGTCGGTGGAGGAGACGACCCACACGGTGACGCCCTTCGTGGCGTGGGAGTCCACGGTCGCGCCGTCGGACGTCTTGCCGGTGAACTTCGGCACGCGGTTCCCGACCTCGGCGCCCTCGGTGGCGGGGGCCGCAGCCGGAGTCGCCGCGGGGGTTGCAGCCGGCGTCGCAGCCGGAGCGGGCGCGGCGGCGGGCGCCGGGGCGGGGGAAGGAGCCGGGGCGGGAGCCTGGGCAGGCTCGTTGCCGCAGGCCGCGAGCGCCGTTGCGGCGCACGCGAGGACGAGGACACGGACGTTCATGGAAACCCTCCTTGGGAACGCGGGGACACTACCCGAACCCGCAGACCCGGCCAATTCGTCCGCGGATCCCGGGACGGGACGCGGCGCCCGGCCGCGGCTCCCCGCGCGGGCCGTCCGGAGCCGCTCGCGTACCCTGAACCCGGATCATTCACGAGGCTTCGCGCCTGGCCGAGCCCGCGGGCGCGCTGCTGCGTCGGAGCCCTTGACCGACTTGCCGAAGTCGCTCTGCGGTCTCCTCCTTGCATCGCATCCCGCGGAT
>JAJVHW010000097.1 GCA_022072415.1 Planctomycetota bacterium | reverse complement strand
GGCGGAGCGCGGTGACGGGGCTCGCGGCGCGCGGCGGGTCGTCGGGAAGGGCGGCGTGGCGGCGGCGCTCGGTGTGGCGGCCGCGCTCGGACACGCGCACGACGCCGCGTTCGTGGGCGCCGTCGCGGCGGCGCTCGCCGACACCATGGGCACGGAGATGGGCACGCTCTCCCGGACCGAGCCGCGCTCGCTCCCGTTCTTCCGGAAGGTCCCGCACGGGACGCCTGGTGCCGTCTCTTTGCGCGGCCTCTGGGGCGCGCTGATCGGCGGAATCCTCGTCGCCGTGGTCGCGCGGTCCGCATGGATCTGGATCGGCGGACGCGCGCCGGTCGCGCGCGACGTCGTGTTCGCGTGCGGCGCCGCCGGATTCGCCGCGTCGGTGGCGGAGTCGCTGATCGTCGGCCTCGCCCCCGCCGTGAAGCGCGCGCCGGGCTGGGTCCGCAACCTCGCGACGACCGCGATCGGCGCGACGCTCGCGCACATCGCGGCCGACGCGATCCGGAGCGCGCGGGGATGAGCGTCGGCGCCGTCGTCGCTCTCGCCCGCCCCTTCACGCTGCTCGCCCCGGCGCTCGGCATGGTCGCGTTCGGACTCGCGGCTCTCGGCCACGGCGGCGCGTTCCGCTTCGACGGCGCGACCGCGGGCCGCATCGCGCTCGGCGCGGCAATGGCGGCCGTGCTCAACATCGCGAGCAACGCGGTCAACCAGATCTACGACATCGAGGTGGATCGCATCAACAAGCCGGAACGCCCGCTCCCCTCGGGCGCGCTGTCGATCCGCGCGGCGGCGTGGGTCACGGCGATCTCGTACGCCGCGGCGCTCGCCATGGCGGCGGCGCTCGGCCCCACGATGCTCGCGATCGTCGTGCCGACCGCGTTCCTGACGTACGCGTACTCGGGCCCGCCCTTCCGCACGAAGCGGCACTGGTTCCTCGCCAACGCGACCATCGCCGCGCCGCGCGGGTTCCTGCTCCCGCTCGCCGGATGGGCCGGCGCCGCGCCCGGACTCGCGCTCGGCGACATGCCTCGCGACGCGTGGATCCTCGCCGCCGCGAGCGGGCTCTTCATCCTCGGCGCGGCGTCCACGAAGGACTTCGCCGACATGGAGGGCGACCGCGCGGGCGGGTGCATCACGATGCCGCTCCGCTTCGGCGTCCCCGCCGCCGCGCGCGTCGTCGCGCCGTTCCTCGTTTTCCCGTGGCTCGCGCTCGCCGCGCTCCGCGCCGCGGACGCGATGACCGGGAACGCGGGCGCGCTCGTCGGCGGCGGGCTCGTCTGCGCCGCGCTCGGCGCGCGCGCGGCGTGGCTCCTCGTCCGCGATCCTGCGGCGCTCACGTCGAAGAGCACCCATCCCGCGTGGAAGCTGATGTACCTCCTCATGCTCGCCACCCAGGCCGTGGCGGCGCTCGCATACGTGCTCCCGCACGGAGCCGGCGCGTGACCCGCGAGGACCTCCGCCAGACGATCCACGGCGGATGCACGCTCTTCGCGCTCGCGCTCCGGTCCATAGACCGCTCGGGGGCCATGCTCCTCGCCGGGTCCGCCGTCGCGCTCGCGTGGATCGCGATGCCTCTCCTTCGATGGGACCGCGCGATCCGCCGCGACGGCGGGCCGTTCGTGGACGGCGTGAAGCTCTACCCGCTCGCGGTGCTCGGGCTCGTCGCGCTGCTTCCGCTGCCGCAGGCGGCCGCCGCGTGGGGCGTGCTCGGGATCGGCGACGCCGCGTCGAACGTGATCGGCCGCCGCATGGGCCGTGCGCCCTTCTGCGGGCGCGGCGACCGCTCGCTCGCGGGATCGCTCGCGTTCGTGGTCACCGGCTTCGCCGCGGCGATCGCGCTGCACGCGTTCGTCGCGGACGCGGCGCCGACGTCCCGCGTCGCTCTCGCCTGCGCCGCGGCGGCCGTCGCCGGCGCCGCCGCCGAACTCGCCACGCCGCGCCCCCTCGACGACAACCTCCCGATCGCCGCCGCAGCCGGTGCCGCGATGTGGCTCGTCTGACCGGACGTCACTTCGTCGCGAGCGAGAGTTCCTCGACGAACAGTCCGCCGTAGCTCGACCGGAGGCGCACGAGCCCCGCGCCCGGCGCGAACCACCACGTCTCGTCGTGCGGCGGCTCCTGGCCGGGGATGGACGTGGTGATCCGCGCCGCGTCGAAGACGCCGGCCGGGACCTCGATCCGCTCCCACCCCTCGAAGCGGACGAGCGACGCTCCGCTCTGCCACGACTCGCCGGAGCGCGCGCCGAACCGGAGGATCTCGGTCGAGCTCTCGGGTCCGCCGCGGAAGGCGAGGCCGGTCGCCGTGCGCTCCACGTCCACGCGCCGGTCCACCCGGCCGCCGCCGAGGAACATCGCCGCGCCCGCGGGCGTGGGTTCGATCCGCATGGGTCGAAGCTCCCCCTGGCGCATCGCATAGGAGGCCGTGGAGGGCCCGAGCGGGAAGAGTTCGGCGGAGAGGGCCGAGGCGGGGGCGGCGACGGAGAGGCCGGCGCAGCCGGCCGTGACGAACTGCGCGGCGAGCGCGGCTGCGAGGCCCGCCGACGACGCGGCACGGACGAGGGAGCGGTTCATGGCGCGCAGTCTACCGCTCGGCCGGCGCCGCCGCCCGGCGTCCGCGCCGCCATTTCTGCGCGGCGCCGCGCACCACTGGATATTGTGGTGGATGGCGGGTTTCCCACAACCTGTCCCCATGGCGCCGCCCCCGCGCCGGACCGTCGACGACACCCCGGACATGCGGATTCCTCGCACTCTCCGCCGAGCGGCCCTTCTCGCGCTTCGCCTCCTCCCACGCGTTCTCCACACCGAGAACCAGCGCGCCGCGCTGCGCGCCGCCGACCTGCCCCCGGCGCAGCGCGAGCTCCTCGCGCGGAACCTCTCCGCGATGCTCCGCCCGAAGCTCCACTGACCCGGCGCCGCGCGGTACGCTCGTTCCCGTGCGAACGGTCCGCCACCCTGTCCCCCGGCGCCTCGCCGCCGCCCTGGCGGCGCTCGCCGCGCTGTGGATCGCGCACGTCGGCGCAGCGGCCCTGGCCGCGGTCGTGCTCCGCGCATCCGTCGAGGAGATGAGCGACCTCGCGGTCGCCGTGGTGCACGGGCAGGTCGTCGCACGCGACGTGTCGATGGACCGCGAGACGGGGAACATCTGGACGACGGCGACGCTCCGGATCGAGGAGTGCCTCCAGGGCGGGCTCTCCGGCGACGTCCGGATCGCTGCGCCGGGCGGACAGGTGGGCACGATCGCGCAGGACGTCCACGGCGCCGCGCGGCTCGAGAAGGGCGCCCGCTACGTGGTCTTCCTGTGGAAGGACCCCGACGGGCGCCTCCAGTCGCTCGGCGAGAGCTGGGGCGCGTTCCGCGTGCGGCGCGACGAGGCGACGGGCGAGGACGTGTGCTCGAACTCCATCGACGGGCTCTCGCTCGTGGACCGCGCGGGGAAGGCCGCCGAGGCGAAGGCCGAGCGGCTCACGATGCCGGAGATGCGCCGACGGATCGCCGCGGCCCGCGCTGCGCGCGAGGAGCGAGAGCGGAAGGCGCGGGAGGAGATCGACCGCCGACTCGCCGAGATGCGCCGCCGCGCCGAGGAGCAGGACCGTCGGACGCGCGGTCGCCCCGGCGGCGCGGAGTAGCTCACGTGCCGCGGAGCCGCTCCCACGCGGCGCGGACCTCGCGGAAGCGGCGGGAGGCCTCGGCGGCCGAGACGCCCTCGCGCGCGGCGCGGTCGGGGTGCCATCGCTTCGCGAGTGCGCGCCACGCGCGGCGGATCTCGGCGGGCGTGGCGTCCTCGAAGAGCCCGAGGACGCCGAGCGGGCCCGACGTCGCGCGCCGTCGCTGCGGGACCTGAAGCGGCGGGCGGCGCGCGGCCGTGGTCTTCACGGTCGTGTTCACAGCCGCGTTCGCAACCGCGCTCGTCCCGGACTCGGGGGCCGGCGGCGTCGAAGGCCCCGGAAGCTCTCGGGCCGTCAGCGTCGCGTCCACCTCGGAGCCGTTCCGGAGCCACCACGCCCGGGCCCGCTCGATCCGGCGGCGCTCGGACTCGGACAGGAACGCCTCGATCAGCCGCGCGGCCCCCCGGGACGCGGAGCGCCCGAGGAGCGGGATCAGGATCCACGGCTCGTTCCCCGTGACGAGCACGCCGTTCTCCGCGCGGCACCGGCGGCAGGTCCACGAGCGGTAGGGGCCGCCCTCGGCGCGGGTCCGCGCATGGATCACCGACTCGACGCGCACGGCGGCGGGGTCCGCCGCGCGGCCGCAGTCCCAGCATCGAATTGCCGTCATCCGGAACCCATTCTGGCCGATGAATCGTCCGGCTCGACGGTGCGACCGGGCGTTATCAGGCCGCATCGCCGGGTGTCCTCCCCCGTCGTCAGCCCGGTCCCCGCGGGGACACGCCGGACCGCGGTCCGGCCTCCTCCCCACGCTCGGAACGGGTCCGGCGGGCGACTCCGGAACTCCGGCACCGCGTGTGCGTCAGACCAGACAGCCCGACCGCGGAGCTGCGGCAGCGAACCCTGCAGCACGGCGGCTCGGAGGTGGCCCATGCTCGAAACCCTGAACCGATACTGCTCGAACTGCCTCGCGACCGAGCGCTTCCTCGTGCTCGGAGCGACGCTCGTCTGCCCCCGCTGCTCGAAGCGGCTCGAGAGGACGCCCTCCGGCGACGACCCGGCCGCCGACCGGCCCGCGGCCCCCGTCCTCCGGCACCCCGCGAGCGACCCGGCGCGCGAGCGCGGACGCGACCCGCAGCGTCAGGCGGGCTGAACCGCCCGGTCGCCCGCGACGACGCGGAAGCCGTTCAGGAACGCGCGGGCGTCCATGTCCTTTCCGCCGGGGCGCTGCACGCGCGTGACGACGAGGACCCCCGTCGCGCAGGCGATGCGGATTCCGTCCGGGCCCGCGGCGACGACGGTGCCCGGCGCCGCCGCGCCCGGCTCCGCCCGCGCCGCGCGCACGACCAGGGTCTCCTCGCGGCCGTCGGCGCACGCGATCCGCACGCGGCATCGCGGCCAGGGCTCGAATGCGCGGACGCGCCGCTCGCAGAGCGCGGCGTCGGTCGTCGCCGGATCGAGGTCGCCCTCCTCCTTCGCGACGGGGCGCGCCCACGTGGCGTGCGCGTCGTCCTGCTCGCGACCCGCGACGAACTCCCCCGCCGCGAGACGCCGCGCGACGCTCACGAGGAGCGGCGCGCCGGCGGCCGTGAGCTTCGCGCGGAGGGTCGCCGTGTCGTCGCCCGGCGCGATCGGCACGCGCGCCTCGCCGAGGACGTCGCCCTCGTCGAGCCGCGACGAGACGCGCTGCACGCTCGCACCGGTCTCCGCGTCGCCGGCCTCGATCGCGCGCTGCACCGGCGCCGCGCCGCGCCATCGCGGGAGGAGCGAGTAGTGCAGGTTGATGCCTCCGAGCGGCGCGGATTCCCGCACGGGACGACGGAGGAACTGCCCGAACGACACCACGATGAGGAGACGCGGCGCCTCCTCGCGGATCGCGGCGACCGCGGGCCCCGCGTTCACGTCGTCGGTCTCCACGAGCCGGAGCCCACGCGCGCGGGCCACGTCGGCCACCGGCGTCGCCTCCGCGGCTCCGCGGCGCGAGCGCACCTTCGGCGCGGGCGTGAAGGCCGCGGTCACGAGCCGCGCGTCGCAGAGAGCCGCGAGGCACGCGGCCGCGGCGTCGTCGCTCCCGAGGAAGATCATGTCACGGCTCCGTGCGCGCGTCGGGAGGCGGGAGAGCGTCGTTGGGTGTACCGTTGCGCGCACCGTTGGGCGCACCGTCCGACGCACCGTCCGGCGCGGATCCGTTCCGTGCGGCGGTCTGCGACGTCGGCGCGGGCGCGTCCTCGAGCCGCGCGTCGCGCACGACGATCTTCACGTCGCCGAACGCGTCGTCCTGCTCCGCCGTGACGAACCCGCGCTTGATCATCTCGAGCAGCGCGAGGAACACGCCGATCACCCACGCGCGGCTCCGGCGGTCGCCGAGGCACTCGCGGAGCGTGAGGCGCCGCCCCGGCGTGAACTCGCGCTCGAGGCGCTCGAGGTGCGCCTCCATCGGCGTGTCGTCGCGCGCGATCACCCATCCCGCGTCCGTCTCGGTCTCGCGGAGGAGCCGCGCGAAGGCCGCGAAGAGCTGTTCGAGGGTCGCGCCGCCCGCGTCGATCGGCACCTGGTCCGGCGGGAGCCGCGGCGGCTCGTCGGAGAGCTCGGGCCGCATGCCCCGTTCGAAGCGGAGGAGGAACGCCTCGCGCATCTGGTCGAGCTTCCCCGCCTGGCGCTTGAGCTTCCGGTACTCGATGAGCTGGCGGACGAGCTCGAACCGCGGGTCGAGGTCGTCGTCCTCGAGCACGCGCTCCTCCGCGGGGAGGAGCGCCTGGCTCTTCAGCCGCATCAGCGTGGACGCCATCACGAGGAACTCGCCCGCAGCGTCGATGTCGATCCGCTCGAGCTGGGAGAGGTACGCGAGGTAGCGGTCGCAGACGCGGCTCACCTCAATCCCCTCGACGGAGAGCTCCTCCTGGTCGAGGAGGTGGAGGAGGAGTTCCAGCGGCCCGCTGAACTGCGGGAGCTCGACGCGCCAGTCTGCCTGTTCGGCCACGGCGAGAGGGTATCGACGCGCCGAGCCCCGCGGGCGGTGAAACCGGACAGGGTGAACCGGCCGTCATCCGCGGCGTGCGCCGGCGCACGCGAGGCCGTCTTCCATCGTGCCCGCGGAGCGGGCGGGAGGGGTATCTTCGGGACGTGAAGACACCGCGCCGGACGGAGACGAAGCCGAGGAAGCCGCGCCGCCCGGCCGGCGGCGGAGGCGGCGACGGGAACGGCGACATCGCGTACGGCCGGAGCGTCGTGGACGCCGAGATCCGCGCGCTCCAGGCGATGACGCCGCTCCTCGACGCGCGGTTCGCGGAAGCGGTCGCGCTGCTCCTCGCGTGCAAGGGCCGGGTCGTCGTCACCGGCGTCGGGAAGTCGGGCCTCGTCGGCCAGAAGGCCTCGGCGACCCTCGCGTCCACGGGCACCCCGTCGCTCTTCCTCCACGCGGCGGAGGCGGTCCACGGAGACCTCGGACGCGTCCTCGCCGGGGATCTCGTGCTCGCGCTCTCCTACTCCGGCTCGACCGAGGTCGTGAAGCTCGTCCCCGTGATCAAGAAGATCGGCTCGAAGCTCGTGTCGGTGACGCGCGGGCACGACACGCCGCTCGCGAAGGTCGCCGACGTGTCGCTCGCCGTCGGGAACGTCGAGGAGGCCTGCCCGATCGGGCTTGCGCCCACGTCGTCCACGACCGCGATGCTCGCGCTCTGCGACGCGCTCGCGATGACGGTGGCGCACCGGAAGCACTTCGACCGCGAGAGCTTCGCGCTTTTCCACCCGGGCGGCTCCCTCGGCCGGAAGCTCGTGAAGGTGGGCGAGGTGATGTCCCCCATCCGCTCGGTCGCGACCGTGCCGCCCGGCACGAAGGTCGGCGACGCGCTCCGGCGGATGAACCTCCCCGGCGGCAAGCGCTCGTCGGGCGCGGTGCTGATCGTCGCCCGCGACGGGACGCTCGCCGGCCTCTTCACGCAGGGGGACTTCGCGCGGCGGGCGCTCGAGGACCGCGGCGTCACCGACCGCGCGATCGACGACGTGATGACGCGCACGCCCCGCGTCGTGTCGCCCGACGACCTCCTCGCCGACGCGTACCGTCTGCTGGAGCGCCACCGCTTCGACGAGGTGCCGGTGGTGGACGCCGCGGGGCGCGCCGTCGGGATGCTCGATGTGAACGACGTGCTGGAGTGGGGCGTTGCGTTCTGACGAGAGCCGCGTCGCGCGGGCGTTCGCGGCGCTCCCGGGCGCGATCCGCGCCGCGTTCCAGCGCGTGGAGCTCCTCGTGCTCGACGTGGACGGCGTGCTCACCGACGGCCGCATCGCGGTGGCCGCGGACGGGACGGAGTCCCTCGCGTTCCACGTGCGCGACAGCTCGGGCCTCTGGCAGTGGAAGAAGGCGGGGTTCCGCAGCGCCGCGGTGACGGGGCGCGGGAGCGGCATCCCCGAGCGCGCGGCGTCGCTGCTCCCCTTCGCCGCGATCCGCTCGAACGCGCTCGACAAGGCCGCGGCGCTCCGCTCGGTGCTCGAGGAGCTCGAGGTGTCCGCGGATCGGATCGCCTACGTGGGCGACGACCTCCTCGACGGCCCGGCGCTGCGCATGGCGGGGCTCCCGATCGTGGTCGGCGACGCGGAACCGGATCTCGCGCCGCTCGCGTCGTACGTGACGCGGCGTCACGGCGGGTGCGGCGCGGTGCGCGAGGTGACGGACCTCCTGCTCGAAGCGCGGGGCCTCCGCGCGCCGCTGCTCGCGGAGCGGCTCGGGGAGCGCGGGAGCGGGGCGTGACGCCGGGCACGACGACAGGCACGACGACGGGCACCGCGCCGCCGCGCACGCCCACCTGGGCCACGGCGTTCTCCCGCGTCCTCGCGCGGCGGACCGCGCTGTTCCTCGCGGTGTTCGTCCCGGGGATGGGCGCGGTCGTCTGGCTCTCCGGCGGACTCTCGGGCGGGCGCCGCGACGCGCCGCCGATGCCGGGCGTCCAGAGCGATCCGGGGAAGATCGCGGCCGTGGACCGCGGCTCCGGAGTCGGACCCGGGAGCCAAGGGCGTCTTGTCGCCGACGGCACCGCCATCATCGGCGGGAAGCCCGTCCCGTGGCGCCAGTGGGTGGCCACGTGGCGGACCTCGGACCCCGCCGCGTCCGACGATCCCGAAGTCCAGGCGCTCCGCCTGACGGAGCCGCGCCTCGTCTTCTTCTCCGCGCCGGAGAAGGCCGGGGACCCGGTGTCCGCGAAGGAGGATGCGCCGGGCACGACCGACGTGCGGGGAAAGACGGGTCTCTTCCGCCAGCACCGATCCGGTTCCCCGACGGCGCACATCCAGGGCGACGCCGCCGCGTACCACCGCATGGACGACGGCGACCTCCTCGTGGTCCACGCCGACTCGCTCGATTACGCGGAGGAGGCGCGGGGACAGGCCAAGGCGCGCGCGCAGGTCGTCTCCACCGACGACCCCGTGCGGATCGACGCCGCGGGTTCCACGATCACCGGGACCGGGATGCACTCCGCCTTCGAGGGGCGCGCGACGCGGCGGGCGCACGTCCACCTGAAGGAGGACGTGAAGGGGACGTTCCTCCGGCAGGCCGGGAAGGCGGGGGCGGCGCAGTCCGCGGTGGTCGTATCGTGCGCGGGTTCGTGCGATCTCGAGGCGCTCGACGCGCCCGCCGGCCGGAGCCGGGACGGCCGCCAGCCGTGGCGCGCGGTGTTCCGGAAGGACGTGCGTTTCGAGGAGGCCGGCCGCGTTCTCGCCGCCGACGAGGTGGTCGTGGAGTTCGTGCGCGCCGCGAAGGAGGACCAGAAGCAGGGCGCGCAGAAGGCGGAGATCCAGCGCATCGTCGCCACCGGATCGGTGCGCGTGGACGGGAAGGACGCGGGCCGCGCCATCGCGATCGAGTGCGAGCGTCTCCGCCAGAGCGCGGAGGACGGACGCACGGACGTGATGGTCCTCGAGGGCGCGCAGAAGATCTCGTTCGACACCGCCGCGGACCGGACCCGCGGCACGGCGCCGCGTCGCTACACGATCGAAGGGAAGGGCCCGACCACGATCCGCGAGCGCCGGACCCTCGCCGACCGCGACTCCGCGGCGCTCGTGACGATCGCGTCCGAGGGCAACCCCGTCTGCCTCGAGACGGACGCCGCGACGGGCCGCGCGGCGAGCGAGATGAAGGCCGCGCGCATCACCGCCGAGCTCCGGCGCGATGCGCGCGACGCCGCCGGCGCCGCGCCCATGACCCCGACGCTCCTCCGCGGCGAGGGCGGCGCCACGCTCCGCCGCGAGGAGCTCCACGCGTCGGGCGCGACGGTCGTGTGGACCGCCCCCGCCGAGTCGCGCCGCGAGCACATCGCGATCGCGGGCGCGCCGCGCCTCCTCTACCCCGACGCCGAGGGCGTGAACCCGTTCGACGAGGGGGGCCGCGGGAAGCCCGGCACGGTCGAGATCACCGCCGCGGAGCGGATCGACGTGGATCTCGCGCCCGCGGCCGTCGCCGGCGGGCGGAAGAGCGGCGCCCACGAGATCGCGACGACGGGACGGTCCGCCGTGCGGAAGCTCGTCGGTGACGAGGAGACGCTCCGCCTCGAAGCGGACTCGATCGACGCGCGCCTCGACGAGCAGGGGCGGCCGCGCCTCTTCACGGGGTCCGGCCGCGCGCGTGTGCGCGGGCGGGGCGAGGGCGACCGGCCGCGCGGCGGCGACCTCTCCGGCGACCGGATCGTCGTGCAGCGCCGCGGGGACGCGGGCGGCGACGCGAAGCGCGACGATCTCGCGCGCGACACCGACGTCCTCGTCGAGGCGAGCGAGGCGATCCCCGCCCTCGCCGTGTTCGAGGACCGCACCGGCTCCGACGACGTGCGCCACGAGATCCGCGGCCGGACGATCCGCGCCACGGACGGCGGCGCGCGGGTCCACGTCGCGGGAAAGGCCACCGTGGACATCGGCCTGCCCCTGGACTCGCTCGCGCCGGCCCGGTCCGCGCGCACCCTCGGCGCCGCGAAGTCCGCCGCGGCCGACGAGCTCCGCGCCGACTTCGGGCCGGGGAAGAAGGGCGGTTCGGAGCTCGTGTTCCTTTCGCTCCAGGGAAACGCGTCCCTGCGCGACGCGCGCGCCGCGGTGCGCGGAGACGCGCTCGAGTACGACGCCCGCACCGGAAAGGCCGACGCGTCCGGGCGACCCGCCGTGATGCACCGGAACGACGACCCGCGCGCGCCGAGCTCCGCCACGGGTCCGCGCGTGACCGCGTGGTTCGACCCCGGCGGGAAGGGCGGCGACTCGTTCCGTCGCGCGGTGCTGCCGCAGGGAGGGACCCTCGTCGGCTACCGCGCGGAGGCCGTCGGAGGCGACGCGGAACGCGTGATCCAGAAGCGGGTCACGATGACCGCGAAGGGCGAGCTCGGGTTCGACCGGAAGAACGGGTGGGCCGAGCGCGACGCCACGATGGTCATCGAGCGCGCAACGCCGTCCGGCGCATGGACGGGCGAGACGTGGCTCGACCAGTGCCGCCGCGCGGACGTGACGTTCGACGACGCCGCGCCCGGCGAGCGCCAGGGCGAGATCCGTTCGATCCTCGCCGTCGGGTCTCCCGATCCCAACGCCGGGGTGCGCATCCACACGAAGAACGCGGCGGGGACCCGCGAGGCCCTCGCGTTCGCGGAGCGGGTGGACGTGGTGCCGCTCTCGTCGGAGGTGCGCCTCTCCGCGCCGTCCGGCCGCTCGGAGGTCTACGTCCACCAGATCTCCGAGGCGCGGCGCTACTTCTGCCAGCGCGTCACGGTGAACCGCGACACGTGGGAGTGGACCGACATGGAAGGCGCGCGGTTCGAATGACGGCGGAGGCGGGCTGACCGATGGACATCGGATGGGGCGAGATCATGATCATCGTCGTGCTCGCGCTGCTCGTCTACGGCGGCGAGCTCCCGACCGTGGCGCGCTCGGTGGGCCGGAGCCTCGGCGCGATCCGGAAGAGCCTCTCCGAGAGCACGAGCGACGTGAAGCAGGCGCTCGACCTGGACGCGGACGGCGGCGTGCGCGACACGGTCCGCGAGGTGCGGCGCTTCCCGGCGGACCAGCCCGCGCCTCCGGACGTGGCGACGGAGGACGTCTCCGCGCAGTCGCCCCCCGCCGACGTTGCGTCGCCGGCGGCGGCGGAGCCCTCGACCCGCGACGACGCGCCGCGCGCGTGACGCGCGGGCCCGTCAGCCGCGGCTTCGGCCCGGATCGGAGCCGCGCCGCGACACCTCGCCGGTGACGCTCTTCTTCA
>JAJVHW010000169.1 GCA_022072415.1 Planctomycetota bacterium | reverse complement strand
CTGGGCCCGCGCGCTCATGGCGTCGGACCCCGCGCCCGACGCGCCGGGCGCCGATGCCGCGGCCCTCCACCGCCACGAGCTGCTCCTCGGACGGGCGCTCGTCGCGTCCGGTTCCGCCGCGAAGCGCGCGGAGGCCGAGGGGCGGTTGCTCGCGTTCCTCGGGACCGCGCGACTGCCCGCGCCCGCCGCGGCGCACGCGACGGTGCTGCTCGGCGAGTGCCGGATCCTCCTCGAGGACGCGTGGGGCGCGCTCGCGGCGCTCGAGCCCGAACTTCCGGCGGAGGCCGGCGAGACGCTCCGGCGCAGGCGGGAGATCCTCGTCGAGGACGCGAAGCGGCTCGCCTCGGCGGACCGCGCGAAGGCGTTCGAACTCGCGGACCGCCTCGCCGCGGCCGATGTCTCGGCCGCGCCCGAGCTCGCGGCGATGGGCTCCCGCGCGGCACGTCCCCTCCGCGAGGCGCTCCTCCACGCCGACGAGCCGCTCCGCATCCGTCGGCTGCTCGCCGCGGCGGAAGCGTTCGGCGCCCCGAAGGCGGATTTGACGGATGCATCCACCCGCGACCAGTGGCAGGATTCGGTCCGCAAGGCGTGCGAGAAGCTCGAGTCCGTGCCGCGGCCCGCGTCGAAGTCGCCGGACCGCTGACGGCCTCGGAGAGAGGTGATCCGTGCAGCCGAAGGCATTCATCGGGATCGTCGTCGCAGGCGCGGCCGCGGCGGCGGCGGCGGTCTTCTTCTGGCCGCAGCGGCCGGGAGTGGTCGTCTACTGCGCCGCGGACCAGGACCACGCGGAGCCGATCCTCGTCGCGTTCACCCGGGAGACGGGGATCCCCGTCTATCCGAGGTACGACACCGAGGCGACGAAGACGGTCTCCCTCGTGGCCTCGCTCCGCGAGGAGAAGGACCGCCCCCGCTGCGACGTGTTCTGGAACAACGAGCCGATGCACACGCTCCGGCTCGCGGCGGAGGGGCTCTTCGAGCCGTACCGCTCGCCGAGCGCGGGGGACATCCCCGCGGAGTTCAAGGATCCGGACGGGCTCTGGACCGGGTTCGCCGGACGCGCGAGGGTGCTGATCGTCAACACGGAACTCGTCCCGCGCGAGAAGACGCCGTCGTCGATGGACGACCTCGCCGACCCGAAGTGGAAGGGGCGGTCCGCGTTCGCGAAGCCGCTCTCCGGCACCACGCTCACGCACGCCGCGGTGCTCTGCTCGACGTTCGGCACGGAGCGCACGACGGCGTGGATCAAGGGCATGCTCGCGAACTCGACGGGCTTCCCCGCGGGGAACGGGCCGGTGGCCACGTCCGTCGGCGAGGGGCAGCTCTCGTTCGGGTTCACCGACACGGACGACGTGCGCGCCATCGAGCTGAAGGGCCGCCCCGTCACGTGCGTCTACCCCGACCAGGGGCCGGACCAGCCGGGGACTCTCGTGCTGCCGAACACGGTCGCGGTGATGAAGGGCGCGCCGCACCCGGAGTTCGCGCGGAAGCTCGCGGACTTCATCCTCCGGAAGGAGACGGAAGCGATGCTCGCCGCGAGCGCAGGGGCGCACATCCCGCTCCGCGCCGACGTGCAGCGCCCGCCGCACGTGCAGGGTCCGCCGCAGTTCCGCGCGATGCGCGTGGACTGGCCGAAGGTCGTGCGCGAGTTCGACGCGAACCTCGCGGCGATCCAGCGCGCCCTCGGTCAGTGACCGCGGGACGACGCCTCACCGCGCGAGCAGCTTCGCGAGTTCGGCGGCGCTCGTGACGGGCGCGGCGCACGTGCGGTCCGTGCACACGTACGCCGCGGCCCGTCCGCCGACCGGGAGCATCCCCGCCGTGAAGGGCGCGAACTTCGCGAGCGCAGCGGCGCGGTCGGCCGCGGCGGGGCGGAGGATCATCACGGCGTCCGGGCGCGGGCTCCGCCGGACTTCGGCGAGCAACGCCGCGACCGCCGGGTCCTCCGGGTCGCCGGAGATCACGATCTCGCGCGAGGGCTCCACGTGCCGCGCGACGGCGGAGAGCGCCATCGGGTACGCCATCGGCCGCTCCGCGAGGTCCGACGCCCACGCCTCGAGGCACCTCCGCGACGCCGTCTCCAGCGCGCCGTCGCCCGTGAACCGGGCCGCCCGCGCCAGCGCGAGCGCCGCGGCGGAGTTGCCCGACGGAAGAGCGCCGTCGTAGAGGTCCTTCGGCGCGAAGAAGAGCGTCTCGCCGCGCGCGGAGGAGTGGCGGAACGTGCCGTCGGCGTCCTGGAACTCCGCGGCGAGGATCCGCGCCTCCGCGGCGGCCTCCGCGAGCCAGCGCGGGTCGAACGTCGCCTCGTAGAGGTCGAGGAGTCCGAGGGCGAGGTACGCGTGGTCCTCGAGGAACGCCGGCACGGCGAGGTCGCCGGCCTTCCAGCGGTGGTGGAGGATGCCGTCCTTCCGCATGCGCGCGGTGACGAACTCCGCGGCGCGCGCCGCCTCCGCGATCCACGACGGCTCGCCGAGCGCGACCCCGGCCCGCGCGAGCGCGCCGATCATGAGGCCGTTCCAGTCCGCGAGGACCTTGTCGTCGAGCGACGGGCGCACGCGCGCCGATCGCGCGGCGAGGAGCTTCCCGCGCATCGCCGCGACGGCCGGGGAGGCCGCCTTCCCGGCGCCCGCGTCGTCGCCCTTCGCGAGGTGCAGGATGTTCGCGCCGGTCCGCACGCGGCGGGCCTCGTCGAGGAAGTTCCCGTCGCCGGTCACGCGGTAGAGCGCCGCGAAGTCCGCCGCCTCCTCCGCGCCGAGCACGCCGCGGATCTCCGCCTCCGTCCAGACGTAGAACTTCCCCTCGACGCCTTCCGAGTCGGCGTTCTCGGCGCTCCGGAACCCCCCGGCCGGATCGCGGAGGTCGCGCAGCACGTATGCCGCGATGCCCCGGGCCGTGCGCGCGAACTCCGCGTCGCCCGTGGCGGCGAAGCCGTCCGCATACGCGGCGAGCAGCGTCGCCTGGTCGTAGAGCATCTTCTCGAAGTGGGGGACGAGCCACTCCGCGTCGGTCGAGTACCGGTGGAATCCGCCGCCGAGATGGTCGTGGATCCCGCCCCGCGCCATCGCGCGGAGCGTCGCGACCGACATCGCGAGGAGGTCGCTCCGGCCCGTCGCCGCGTGCCGCGCGAGCAGGTGGGACACGGCGAACGCGCGCGGGAACTTCGGCGCCGGGCCGAAGCCGCCGTGCTCCTCGTCGAACGACGCCTCGAACTGCACGAGCGCGTGCGCGAGCCAGTCCGCCGAGAGCTCGCCGCGGACGGGGTCCGCCGCGCGCGAGAGGTGGTCCGCGATCTGCCCGGCGCTCTTCTCCACGTCGGCGCGGCGCGTGTTCCAGAGCTCGTCGATCCGGCGGATCAGCGTGGGGAATCCCGGCCGTCCGTAGCGGTCCTCCGGCGGGAAGTAGGTGCCGCCGAAGAACGGCCGGCGGTCGTGGGTCAGGAACGCGGAGAGCGGCCAGCCGCCCTGTCCCGTCATGGCCTGCACGGCGGCCATGTAGACCGCGTCCACGTCGGGCCGCTCCTCGCGGTCCACCTTGATGCACACGAACGTGTCGGCGAGGAGCTTCGCGACGGCCTCGTCCTCGAAGCTCTCCCGTGCCATCACATGGCACCAGTGGCACGTCGAGTAGCCGATCGAGAGGAACACCGGCCTCCCCGTCTTCCGCGCGTGCTCGAAGGCCTCGTCGCCCCACGGCCACCAGTCCACCGGGTTGTGCGCGTGCTGGAGGAGGTAGGGGCTCGACTCCTTCGCGAGGCGGTTCGCCTTCCGCGGAGCCGCGCCTTCGGACGGGTGCATCTTCGAGTCTCCGGGAGGGGACGGGGGAGCCGCCGGCGCGCCGTCCTGCGCCCGGGCGGCGCCCGCGGCGGCGGACAGGAGGAGGACGGCGGCGCGGCGCCTCATGGAGGGAGCCTACTTGCCCCCGCCCCGACGGCGTGCGATAGAGCGGGGATGGAGCCGCGCGGATCCGGACTCTCGCCGCTCGCCGTGGTCCTGCTCGCGGCGGCCGTTTCGGCGGCCGTGTCCGCGGGAGTGGCGACTGCGGTGATGCGCGCCGGCGCGATGCAACCGGTCCCCGCGGTCGTCGAGCCGCCCCGGGTCGGCTCCGCCGCGGCCGCCGCCGCTCCTCCGCCGCCGGCGACCGACGCGTCCCGGAAGGACGAGGATCCTCCGCTCGAGGGCGCCCCCGGCACGCCGACGCGCGTCCGCGTGACCGACGAGAACCCTGTGGCGCGGATCCGGTACGTCCTGCCGGAGGGCACGGTCGCGGTCCTCGTCCGGGCGACGAGTCGCGGCCCCGCGTTCCGGTGCCGGGTGCTCGAGGAGTCCGACGGCGGGGAGGAAGGCGCGGAACTCGGGGCGTCCGTCGATCCCGCGAAGACCCACGTCTTCTCCCTCACGGAGCACGCGACCGACGGCTTCCCCGTGCCCGCGGTGATCGTGGAGATCGAAGCGGACGGTGCCGACGGTGCAGACGGTGCAGAAGCGGCCGGCATCGACATCGAGTCCGACCTCGACGTTGTCCGGACGACCGTCGCGGGGACCGTACCCGCCGGCGACGAGTTCCGGGGCGTGCTGACGCCGGAGTCCGGGCACCGGGCCACGGTCGCGGTGAGAGTGCCCGCCGGGTCGCGGGTCCTCCGCCTCGATCTCGCGGGCTGCGACGCCGATCTCGACCTCTACGCCGAGGACGCGGGGCCGACGGGGCGGACCGCGGAGATGACGTGGCGGTCCAGCCGCCCGCTCGCCGAGGAGACGCTCCTCTGCGACTTCGACGGCCCGGAACCGCCGCCGGACGTCGTCCACGTCACCGTGGCCGACCCGTCGCACAGCGAGGAGCCCGTCCGGTTCACGCTGGTCACGACGCCTGCGGCGACCGTTCCGGCGCGCCTCCGCGCGGTGGACCCGCTGCCGATCCCCTCGGAGCCGAAGGCGCTGGCCATGCTCTCGACGGTGGAGGTCCTGACCGACGACGGCGGAGGCTCCGGCGTCCTCGTGTCTCCGCGGGGCCATGTCCTGACCGCGTGCCACGTCGTCGAGGGCGCGCTCGGCGCCGATGCGCCGAAGGACGCGATCGCCGTGGCGGTGACGCTCGATCCGCGCCGGATCTCGCGGGACCGCTATCTTGCTACGGTGGTCTTCCACGACGAGGAGCGCGACCTCGCGCTGCTGCGGATCACGTCGGCCCTGCGCGGGGTCGATCTCCCGGCGGGCCATGCGTTCCCGTGCGCGCCGCTCTCCGCGGCTTCGCCTTCGCCGGGGGACGAACTCGTCACCGTCGGCTTCCCCGGCATCGGAGGCGCCGGCACGCGGGCGCCGGTGACCGTGTCGCGCGGCGTGCTCGCCGGATTCGACCGCGGGCGGAAGGGGCTGGTCGCGAAGACGGACGCCCTCGTGTCGCCGGGATCCTCCGGCGGCGGCGTGTTCGACGCGGCGTGGAGGCTCTGCGGGATCGCGGTGTCCTCGACGGACGACGGGGGAGGAAACTCCCTCGGCTACCTCGTCCCGGCGGAGGAACTCCCCGCCGAGTGGCTCGGCGAGATCAGGAAGCGCTGAGCGACCCCCCGAGGAGCCAGTCCGCGAACGCCGCGACGTCGTCGAAGCGATGGTCGGCGTGCAGCGCGCGGGGCTCGATCTCGTGCGGGTACATGTCGGCCGCGAAGGCGGTGACGATCACGGGGACGAGCCCCGCGCGGCGCGCGCCGCGGTGCTCGTCGCTCCCGCCGTCGCCGACGAAGAGGACGCCTTCGGGGCCGACGCCGATCCGGTCGAGCGCGTGCCGGTAGATCGCGGGGTCGGGCTTGGCGACGCCGACGTCGCACGAGAAGACCGCCGCGTCGAAGTGCGGCGCCAGCGGCGAGCGGGGCCACGCCTGGACCTCGTCGTGGAGCGCGTTCGAGACGAGCCCCGTGCGGACTCCGGCCGAGCGGATCCGCCGCACGGCGTCCACCACGCGGGGCGCCGGGCTCTCGAGGTGACGGTCGAACCGCGCCACGCGCTGGAGCGCGGCGGCCTCGATGCGGTCCATCGGGATCGCGGGGTCGATCTCGTGGACGGCGAGCCGCATGGCCTCGACGGGGTCCTTCACCCTGCCGAGCGCGCGGCCCGCGGTGTCGGCGAAGTGGGCGCGCATCCAGTCGGACTTGCGGACGCCGAGCACGTCCCACGTGAAGCGCTCGTGCGCCGCCGGACGGACGCTGACGAGCGTCTCGAACAGGTCGAACAGGACGGCGGGGGCTCGCACGATCGGTTTCGGAGGGGGCCGCTCGGTTCCAGGCGCAGGATGTGGTAGCGGCGGCCGGACTCGAACCAGCGACCTGGGCGTTATGAATGCCCCGCTCTAACCAGCTGAGCTACGCCGCCACCGTCATCCGCACTCCGGCGTCTCCGCCGGAATTCGAGCCCGTGCTTCTACCGTCCGCGCGCGGACGGGGTCAACGTCAGGACGAGCGCGCGGCGCCGGTGCGCTCCGCGAGGCCCTTCGCGAACGCCTGGACCAGGCGCCCGGGGAGCTCCGGCTCCCGCGCGGAGACGCGGTCCACGGCGTCGCGGGAGAGGCGGGCGACGCGCACGCGTGAGGCGGCGACGACCCGGGGCGTGCGGACCCACCGGTCCACCAGCACCGCTTCGCCGAACCAGCACCCGGGGCCTGCCGCGCGTTCGGCCTCCGCGCCGTGGCGGAACCGGACCGTCCCCTGGAGGAGCACGCAGAGCGCGTCGGCGGGGGTGTCCGCCCGGGCGATCTCCGTGCCGGCGGGATACTCCGACGTCTCGGAGGCGAGGATCACCTGCGTCGCGAGGCGAGGCTCGAGGTCGCGGAGGGCGGGGATCGCCGAGAGGGCGGCGAAGCGCTCGCCGTACCGCTCGGCGGCCGTCAGGTCGGCGTCGTCGCCGTCCTCGAACCCGAGCACCACCGCCGACGAGTTGTCGTGCCCGCCGCGCTCGTTCGCGACCTGCACGAGGCGCACGACCGCGACCTCCGGATCGCCGCCCGCGACCTCCGCGATCTCCGGCTCGTCCACGTAGTGGGAGAGCCCGTCGCTGCAGAGGAGCAGCCGGTCGCCCGGGAGGGGGCGGAACTCGAACGTGTCCACCACGATGTCGGCCGCCACCCCGACGGCCCGCGCGAGGACGTTCCGGAGCCGGCCCATCTCGGCGCCGTCGGCGTCGGCCCGCGACACGTGGCCCGCGAGGACGAGTTCCTCGAGCAGCGTGTGGTCGCGCGTGAGGCGCACCGCCTCGCCGCCCCGGACGAGGTAGAGGCGCGAGTCGCCGACGTGCGCGACGTGGACCCGTTCGCCCTGCGTCAGGACCGCGGTGACGGTGGTGCCCATCCCCTGCCGCTCGCTGTCCTTCCGGGCCTCGCAGAGGATCGCCCGGCTCGCCGCGTGCACGGCGGCCGTGAGCACGCTCCCCGCGTCCCGCCCGCCGAGGTCGCCCCGGTGGGCGCGGAGCGTCTCCGCCATCGTCTCCACCGCGAGCTTCGACGCGACCTCGCCGGCCGCCCGCCCGCCCATGCCGTCGGCGACGGCGTAGAACCCGAGCTCGGGGTCCGCGAGGACGTTGTCTTCGTTGTGCTCGCGGACGCGACCGACGTCGGTCGCCGCGGCGTGCAGGCGGCGCATCGCTTCCCTATCGGCAATCCGAGCCCGCGAACGATACCGTTCCCGGAATGAGCGATCCGGTGGTCATGCGCCTCGGCCCGGCGGCCTGCCGCCCGTACCTCGTCGGCTGCCCCCGCACGAAGGCGGCGATGCTGATCGACCCTCTGCGGGAGGGGGCGGAGGACCTCGCGCTCGCGCTCGCGCGGGACGGCTGGGACATCGTCTCCGTCGTGGACACGCACACGCACGCCGACCACGTGAGCGGGGGGCGCACGCTCGCCGAGGTGACGGGCGCTCCGTACCTCCTCCACGAACGGACCGAGTCCTCGCTCGCCGGGGACACGATCCGCGACGGACAGACGCTCCGGGTGGGCGACGTCGAGGTGAGCGTCCTCCACACGCCCGGACACACGCCGGACTCCGTGTCGCTGGTCGCGGGCCGGATGCTCTTCACGGGCGACGCGCTCTTCCTCGCGCAGGACGGGGCGGGGCGCCTGGACCTCCCGGGCGGCGACCCGGGCGAGCACTGGGACAGCCTGCGGAAGCTCGCGGCGCTCGGCGACGACGTGATCGTCCTTCCGGGGCACGACTACCAGGAGCTCGAGAGCGCGCCGCTCGCGGAGGAGAGGATCCGGAACCCGCGGTTCCAGGACCTGACGCGCGAGGAGTACGTCCTCTGGCAGCGTGCGGTCGCCCAGCCGACGCCCGCGTGGATGCTCGACGTGATCGCGAAGAACCTCGGCGTGCAGGCGGACTCGGTCCGCGCGCCGCACGGCGTCGCGCCGTCGTGCACGTCCACGGCCACGCTGGAGGCCGGCGGAGCGTTCGAGGCGGGAGGCGGCGCGTGCCAGGCGGCGCCCGGCGGACGCGTGCCGACGATCTCGGTGTCTGACGCCGCGGCGCGACGCGCCCGCGCCGACGCGCCGTTCCTGCTCGACGTCCGCGAGCCGTTCGAGTTCCGCGGGCCGACGGGACGCCACGCGCCGGGCGCCGTGCTCGTCCCGCTGGCCTCGCTTCCGTCGCGCCTCGCCGAGCTCGCGCCGCACCGCGACCGCGAAGTGCTCGTCATCTGCAAGTCGGGGGGCCGGTCCGCGCGCGCCGCGGAGTTCCTGATCTCGCGGGGCTTCCGCCGCGTGTTCAACGTCGCGGGCGGGACCGACGCGTGGGCGGCGACGGGGCTCCCGGTCGAGCGGTGAGGCGTCGTCCCGAAACAAGTGACACACTTGGCCGCGATGCAGCGAGCCGGCTGCAAGGCGGGCGAGCGGCGCCAACTCAACGGAGAGAGTTGCGGCGCGAGCCCAACGCAGCAGATGGCCGTTGCATCGCGGCAGCTTGCTGGCGCGCGGCTTGCGCGACCGGACCGCTGGATCCGCACGAACGGACCGCCGCAAGCCGCGTGACGAAGTGTGTCAGTTGTTTCGGGACGACGCCTGACGCTCACGCCTCCCGCGACCGCTTCGGGAAGAGGCGCGCGAGCAGCACCTGCCAGCGGGCCGAGGGCGCGAGCTCCACGGCCTTCGTGAACGCGGCCTTCGCCTCCGCGCGGCGCTCCGCGCGGACGAGGCGGCGCCCGAGCTTCACGTGCCACCGCGCGGCCTCCGCGCGGAAGGCGGGCGCGGCGTCGCTCCCGCTCCGCGTGATGCGGTCGGCCGCGGCCGCGAGGGCGCGGCAGCCCTGTGCGTAGACCACGAGCGGATCGCTGCTGATCCCTCCCTCGTGCACGCGCGTCCGCACCCGCGGCTCGGGATCGGCGACGAACGCCCAGCGCTCCGCGAGGCGGAGCCAGAGGTCCCAGTCCTCGCACGGCGGGTACGCCGGATCGAACGGCGCGGCCGGGCCCGACGACACCGCGTCGAGGCACGAGCGGCGCGCGAGCACCGTCATCGTGTGGACGAAGTTCCGCCGCGCGAGCTCGAGGAGGACGCGCCCGCCGAGGAGCTCGGGGCGGCGCGTCCATCGGCGCGGCTCGCCCTCCTCGAAGAACTCCGCCACCTCGGAGTGGACGAGGCACGCCTCGGGGTGCGCGTCGAGGATGCGAACCTGCGCGTCGAGCTTCCCCGGGAGCCACACGTCGTCGCTGTCGAGGAACGCCACGTACTCCCCGCGCGACTCCGCGACGGCGCGGTTCCGCGCCACGGCCGGCCCCGCGTTCGCCTGGCGGAACGCGCGGATCCGCCCGCCGAACGACGCGAGCACCTCGGGCGTGCGGTCGGTCGATCCGTCGTCCACGACGACGACCTCGTGCCCCCCGGGGCACTCCTGCGCGAGCGCCGACTCGATCGCCTCCTTCACGAAGACGGGGCGGTTGAACACCGGCACGACGACGCTCGTGCGCGGACGGGGTGCGGCGGAAGGCTCGGTCTCGGGGCCCGGCGGCATCACGCTTGTCTACCGCGGGAGGCTCCCGATCGCTACCCTCCGCCCGATGGAGCGAACGCCGGGAGCCGCGAAGCGGATCGTCCTGATCGGACTCGACGCCGCCGACCTCGACGTGATCGGCCCGCTCATGGCGGCGGGGCGGATGCCCGTCATCGCCGACCTGATCGCGCGGGGGACGTCGGGCGTGCTGCACTCCACGATCCCGCCGGTCTCCGCGCCCGCGTGGGCGACGTTCCTGACCGGCGTCGAGCCGGGGCGCCACGGGCTCTACGCTTTCGTCGTGGAACGCCCGGGCGGCGGCACGTCGCTCGCGCGGTCCTCCGACATCCGCGCGCCGAAGCTCTGGCACCACTGCGCCGCGCAGGGGCTCCGCGCCGTGGTCGCCAACGTGCCGGTCACGTACCCGCCGGAGGCGTGCGACGGCGCGGTCGTCGTCACCGGGATGCTCACGCCGGAGTCGCCGGACGTCGTCTTCACGCACCCGCCCGCGCTCTCCGCGGAGATCCGCGCGGCGATCCCGGGGTACCGGATCGACGTGGACAAGGCGATGATGTCCGAGCGCGCCACGCTCTTCGACCGCATGGACGCGATCACCCGCGGGCACCGCGACCTCTTCCGGCACCTCCTCCGCACGCAGCCGTTCGACGTCTTCGCCGGGATCTTCACGAACACCGACCGCGCGCAGCACTGCTTCTGGCGGAGCGACCGCGCGCTCGTGGACCGGATGTTCGAGGACGCGGACCGCTACGTCGGAGAGGTGCTGTCGGCGGCGGACCTGTCGGAGACCGTGGTGATGCTGATGAGCGACCACGGCTTCGGCGGCGCGCGCTGGAAGCTCTACGTGAACCGCGCGCTCGAGGACGCGGGGCTCCTCGCCACGACGCGCTCGGCCGCGCCCGATCCGCACATGGCGAAGCGCCGGGCCGACTCGTTCGAGGACTTCCAGGGCGGCGGCGGCGCGCACCGGCAGGACGGCGTGCTCGGGAAGGTGCTGGCGGCGGTCGGAGTCGGCGGCGAGGCCGTCGTGGACTGGCCGCGCACGAAGGCGTTCCTCTGGTCCCTCGACACGGGCGGGGTCGCCGTCAACCTGAAGAGCCGCTATCCGCACGGCACCGTCGCCGACGCGGACTACGAGCGCGTCCGCGACGAGGTGATCGCCGCGCTCCGGGCGCTCCGGACCGGCGACGGGCGGCCCGTCTACCGCACCGTGCGCCGCCGCGAGGAGGCGTACGCGGGCGAGCACGCCGCGTCGGCCCCCGACGTGGTCGTGGAGCCGCAGGACGACGTGGCATTCGGGATGGACCTCGACGCGAAGGACGCCGTCCGCGAGCACAAGCGCCCCGAGGGGACGCACAGCCCGCGCGGGTTCTTCTCCATCACGGGGCCCGGCATCCGCGCAGGACTCCGCACGGAGGCGAAGATCGCCGACTGCCTCCCGACGATGCTCCACGCCATCGGCGCCGCGGTGCCCGCCGTGACCGACGGACGCGTGATCGCCGAGGCGTTCGTCGAGTCCCGGCCCGTCCGCACCCTGGCGCCGGGCGCCGCGTCCGCCGCGGCGGACCCCCGCGCGGCGTACACCGCCGAGGAGGAGGCCGAACTCCGGAAGGCGCTCGAGGGGCTGGGCTACCTGTGACCGGCGGCGCCGCACCGCGAGCCGATCCGCGGCGGCAGGCGCCGAGGACCAAGATCGTCTGCACGCTCGGCACGCCGCGGGCCGACGGGACGCGGCCGCAGGACGCGGCGGCGTACGTCGGGGACCTCGTCGCCGCGGGGATGGACGTCGCCCGCGTGAACCTCTCCCACGCGCGCGGCGCCGCCGAGTTCGCCGCGGGGCGCGCGCCCGACTACTCCGTGGAGCGCGCGCTGCTCGCCGCCGTGCGG
>JAJVHW010000148.1 GCA_022072415.1 Planctomycetota bacterium | reverse complement strand
GAACGCCGCCGCGGCCGCGACCGGCCACTTCGACCCGCGCGCGACGAGCAGGAGCCCGCACGCCGCGAGCGCCGCGGCGGTGAGGAAGCGGTCCGCGCCCGTCTCCGTGCCCGCGGAGCGGTGCGAGGGGAAGAGCAGCGCGACGGTCACCGCGAGCGCGATCGCCGCCTTCCCGGCGCGGGCCGACGCGCGGGCGGGGTCCCGCGGGAAGAGCAGGTCCGCGGCCCAGAGCATCAGTTCTTCCGCTTCCCCGTGTCCTCGCGCTCCTCGCCGAGCACGGCGAGGAACGCCTCCTGCGGGATCTCGACCCCGCCGATCGCCTTCAGCCGCTTCTTCCCTTCCTTCTGCTTCTCGAGGAGCTTCCGCTTCCGCGAGATGTCGCCGCCGTAGCACTTGCTCGTGACGTCCTTCCGCATCGGCGCGATGGTCTCGCGGGCGATGATCTTCCCGCCGACCGCCGCCTGCAGCGCGACGGCGAAGAGGTGCCGCGGGATCTTCTTCCGGAGCCGCTCGAGGATCTTCCGCCCCTTCGACTCCGCCTCGTCGCGGTGCGCGATGAAGCTGAAGGCGTCCACGTCCTCGCTCGCCACCATGATGCGGACCTTCACGAGGTGGTCCGCGCGGTAGCCGGTGAGGTCGTAGTCCATGGAGCCGAAGCCGCGGGTCGCCGACTTCAGGATGTCGTAGAAGTCGTAGAGGATCTCGGCCATCGGCATGTCGTAGGTCAGCAGGGCGCGCTCGGTCGAGAGGTACTCCGTGCGCACGAACGTGCCGCGGCGGTCGAGGCAGAGCTTCATCACGCTGCCGATGGAGTCGGCGGGGACGAGCAGCGACACGCGCACGATCGGCTCGCGGAACTCCTCGATCTCGCTCGGGTCGGGGAGGTCGCTCGGGCGCTCGACCTCCTTCTCCTCGCCGTTCCGCGTGAGCACCTGGTACGTCACGTTCGGCGCGGTCTGGACGATCTCCACGCCCGACTCGCGCTCGAGCCGCTCCTGCACGATCTCCATGTGGAGGAGCCCGAGGAACCCGCAGCGGAAGCCGAAGCCGAGCGCCTCCGACGACTCCGGGTGGTAGGTGAAGCTCGCGTCGTTCAGCGACAGCTTGTCGAGCGCCTTCCTGAGCTCCTCGAACTCCGCGTTGTTCACGGGGTAGATCCCGCAGTGGACCATCGTCTTCGGCTCGCGGTAGCCGGGGAGGCTCCCCACCTCGTTCGCGACGCTCTCGTGGACGACGGTGTCGCCCACGTTCACGTCGTGGATGTTCTTGATGTTGCACCAGATGTAGCCCGTCTCGCCGACGGAGAGCTCGGCGAGCGGCGTCATCCGCGGGCGCATGAGCCCCATCTCGAGCACTTCGTAGGTGCGCGCCGTGCCCTTGAAGCGCACCACGTCGCCCTTCCGGATCGTGCCCTGCCTGACGCGGATGAACACGATCACGCCGCGGTAGACGTCGTAGACCGAGTCGAAGATGAGCGCCTGGAGCGGCGCCGCGGGGTCGCCCGTGGGCGGCGGGATCCGCGTGAGGATCGCGTCGAGGAGCTCCGGCACGCCGAGCCCCGTCTTCGCGGACACGTGGAGCACGCTCGACGGCTCGATCCCGAACGTCGTCTCGAGCTCGCCCTTCACCTCGTCCGGACGCGCGGCCGACAGGTCCACCTTGTTGAGGACGGGGATGATCTCGAGCCCCGCCTCGATCGCGAGGTAGGCGTTCGCGACCGTCTGCGCCTGCACGCCCTGCGCGGCGTCCACGAGGAGCAGCGACCCCTCGCACGCGCGCATCGACCGCGAGACTTCGTAGTTGAAGTCCACGTGCCCCGGCGTGTCGATCAGGTTGAGCCGGTAGAGCACCCCGTCCTTCTTCAGGTCGAGCGCCACGGCCTTCGCCTTGATCGTGATCCCGCGCTCCCGCTCGAGGTCCATCGAGTCGAGCACCTGCGCGTGCATCTCGCGCTGCGTGAGCGCCCCGCACGCCACGAGGATCCGGTCGGCCAGCGTGGACTTCCCGTGGTCGATGTGCGCGATGATGTTGAAGTTGCGGATGTGCTCGGGGTTCACGGGCGTCGTTTCTGCGAGGGGAGCGAAGCGCGGCGGGGAAGTCAGGTTCATACCCGAAGCCCCGCCCCGGCCCCGCCTCTTCCGTGGGCAGCCTCCAGCCGGTGGGATTCCGGGCGGCGACCTCCGGAGCCCCGCCGGCTCACGATCCCGCGGCGCTCTGCCTCCCTGACGAGCGTCGGCGCGTAGACTTCCGCCATGGCAGAGCCGGGTCGACGGTCGATCATCGCGGGGATCGCCGCGTGCGCCCTTGCTGCGGCGGTGCTCGCGACCCGTGTCGTCTTCGACGGAACCGGCCCGGATCCCGACGCGCCGCGGAGGAACGCGCCGCGTACGGGCGGATTGCCGCGCGCTGAGCCGCGTCGCGCGACGCCGCCGGTCCCGAGAGGCGACGCCGACGAGGATCTGCTCTTCAACGGTCGATGCGCAGTGCGCCTGCGGGTGACCGGAGCGGAGACCGGAGATCCGGTCGCGAATGCCCGGGTCAGCTTCCGCGACGCGGACGGCGCGGTGACGACCGCTACGGCCGACGCTTACGGCGTCGCGATCCTCGACTGCCTGGACCGCGGCGAGGGACGCGTCGCCGTGAGTGCGCACCGATTCGAGCACGCGGAGCTCGACGTCGTCGCCGCTCCTGACCGCGTGGTCGAGGCGACCGTGAAGCTCGAACGCGCGCCGGCGGTGGCGGTCCGTGTGATCGACGCCGTCACGGGCGCGCCGGTCGTCGGAGCGTCAGTGCACGTCGCTTCGGCGCACAGGCGCCTCGACGAGAGTTCACGCAGCGGGAACTTCGCCGGCGTCGATGAGACGGGGCTCGTGACGATCCCCGTGCCGAGGAACGAACCGCTGATCATCCACGCCGAGGCTTCGGGGTTCATCTCCGCAATGGAGGCGCTGCGTTCGGGAGGAGCCCGATCGGTCACGAAGATCGACCTGCGGCTCGCTCCGGCATCGAGGATCGAGGGGCGCGTCCTGGGGCCGGATGGCCGGCCGCTGAACGACGCGGGCATCGATGTGTGGGTGCGGAGCGCGAGCGCGTCGCAGTGGTCCGCCGGCGCGTCGGTGGATGACGGGAACCGGTATCGCGCGGACGGACTCGTTCCCGGTGGAGCGTACGAGTTCTCGGCATCTGCAGACGGGTTCACCGATGCCGCGCCGCTCCGCCTCGTTGCGCCTCCGGCGCGGACCGCGCTCCGTGCGGACATCCGAGTGCGGGCGCCCACGCGGATCGTCGTGCATGCCGTGGACGAGGATGGAACGACCTTCAGTCCGGACGACCTGTCGATCCACATCAAGTCGGGCCGGCTCTTCGACGTGTCCTCGCACAACGGCGAGTTCACCGTCGCACCCGGACGCTGGAACGTTGCGGTCCGCGTGAAGGGACGAACAGCTGCCGCCGCGGTGCGCGACGTCGCGCCCGGGGAGCGGTGGGAGCTGATGCTCACGGTGCCGCGCGGCGTCACCCTAGCCGGTGCGGTGACGAGTTCCTCCGGAGTCCCTGTGCACGGGGCCTCTGTGTACGTCGAGTCCGAAGACGCTCCGCCGGCAGGGCCGTTTCCCACCGACGCGTCCGGCCGATTCGAGGCAGCCGGATTGCGTCCCGGCCCGAAGCGGATCGAGGTGCATTCCGGTGCCGAGTTCCTGCCTGCCGTTCTCGAGTCGGCGCCTTGCCCGGGCCCTGAGCTGCGCGTGACGCTCCGTCGCGCAGGACGGGTCAGCGTTCAAGTGGCCCGGACGGACGGGCTGCCGATCGGCAGTCTGGAGTTCAAGGGCGTGTGTGACGAAGGCCTTCCGCGCTCCTGGAAGTGGGCTGCGGACTCCGGCGGGCGCGTCGTCGCACCCTGGCCCTCCGACATCAGCAGGTGGCTGGTCTGCGTCCGCGGATGCGCTCCAGCAGTGCTCGACGTTTCCGTTCCGCCGGAGACGACCCTCGACCTGCCGCCCCTGGTGCTCGAGCCCGAACGACCGATCCGGGGTCGAATCCGAACGCGCGACGGACACGCGCCGCATGGCATTCTCATCGAAGCGACGATGCCTTCCGACCCCGAGCTCTTTGATGCGGTTGAAGCCGACGCCGACGGTTGCTTCAGATTCGGCGGACTCCGCGCCGGCACCGTCGTCCTCGAGGCGCGGCCCGATTCCGGCCCGAAAGCCGTCTGGGAGGTGATGACGGGCGGCGTCGCTCCCATCGATCTCGTGTACCCCGAGACCGGCGTCGTGATCGTACGCGTCACTGCGTCGGACGGTGCGCCGGTGTCGGGAGCGAGCGTCACCGGCATCCACGCCGCCTGGCGGTCCGTCACGGTGTGTGCGAGGGAAGAGGACACGACCGATTCGCTCGGCGCAGCTCTGCTGAGAATGCCTGCAGGTCCCGCGACGCTGTGGGTGGACGGTTTCGAGAGCGCCGATGTGGACGTTCCGGAGAACGACACGGTGACCGTCCGCTTCACGCATGACTGACGCGTGCGATCCGCAGGCGCCCCGACCTCACTCGCCGAGCGCCGCAGCGAGCCGCGACCGCAGTTCCGCCGCCGCGCGGGCGCGGTGGCTGACGGCGTTCTTCTCCGCGTGCCCGATCTCGGCGAACGTCCGGCCGAGGTCGGGCACGAGGAAGTGTGGGTCATACCCGAAGCCGCCGCTCCCCCGCGCCTCTTCCGTGAGGACGCCCTCGCAGAGCCCCACCCCCCGGCAGGCGACCGAGCCGTCCGGGCGGGCCACGGAGAGAACGCACCGGAACCTCGCGGCCGGCCGGGGGGCGGCACCGCCCGGGTTCCCGAACAGCCCCGCCGCCCGCGCCTCGGCCACGAGCTTCGCGTTGTTCGCCCGGTCGATCTCCTCCCGCGTCCCTTCCGCCCCCGCGTACCGCGCCGAGATCACCCCCGGCCGCCCGCCGAGCGCCGGCACCTCGAACCCCGAGTCGTCGGCCAGCGCCCAGAGCCCCGCCGCCCGCGCCACGTGCGCCGCCTTCAGGTCCGCGTTGTCCTCGAACGTCGAGCCCGTCTCCTCCGGCATGTCGATCCGCGCGCCCGGCAGGTCGCCGAGCCCGATCAGCCGCACCGGCAGTCCGGCGAGCAGCGTGCGGAGTTCGTCCACCTTGTGCGGATTGCCGGTGGCGACGACGAGGTCGACGGGCATCGGGGATGTCATGGACGGGACATGGTACGCGGTGCGTGCCCGCGGACCTTGCGAGGCGGGCGGAACATGTGCAGGACCATGTGCATGTGCAGACGGCCCTGCGCCCGGTCTGCTCCGGCACTCTGCTTCGAAGACGAGGGGCGGGCGCGGGCCGTCGAGGAGATTGCGGCGATGGACCTGTTCGGCGGCGGCGCGCCGCTTCCGGGCCCGGCCGAACTGGCGGAGGAGCTCGATGCCCGCCTCGACGGCCTGCTTCCTGGACGCGAACATCGTGCTCTACGCGGCCGGAGGAAGCCACCCGCTCCGTGACGGCTGCGTCGCGCTCATCCGCCGCGCCGTCGCGCGCACGGTCCGGCTGGTGACCGACGCGGAGACGCTCCAGGAGATCCTCCACGTGCTCGCGCGTCGCGGCCGGCTCGGCGAGTGCCCGGCCCTGGTCGCGCGCACCGTCGTCGCGTGCAGCGAGGTCTTCGCAGTCACCGCCGACGACGTGCTCGATGCATGCCGGCTCGCGGAGGAGGTCCCGGGGCTCTCCGCGCGCGACGCCATCCACGCCGCCGTGATGCCCCGCCACGGAGTGCGGCGCATCGCGAGCGCGAACACGTCGTTCGACCGCGTCCCCGGACTGCGCAGGGTCGGACCGTAGCGGGCCGCGGAGAGGACGCACCGGAACCGCACCGCCGGTCGCGAGCCCCCGTCGAACAGCCCCGGCGCCCGCGCCTCGTGCGCCGACCTACCGCCGCGGCGCGCGGGCGGACCACCAGGGGGAGCTCTCGCCCTCGTCGAGCACGCGGGCGAGTTCGCCGGCGGTCTCGAAGCGGCGGGTGCGTTCGCGGGCGAGGAGGACGTGGACGATCTCCTCGAAGAACGGCGTCGCCGAAGGGCATCGCGAGCGGAGGGTCGGGATCGGATCGTCGAGCACCGCGCGCAGGAACGAATGCATGTCGCCGCAGCGGAAGGGATGGACGCCCGTCGCGCACTCGTAGAGGAGCACGCCGAGGGACCACAGGTCCGCGCGCCCGTCGAGACGTCCGCCCACGCCCAGTTGCTCGGGGGACGCGTAGAGCACCGACCCGACCATCGCCCCGGTCCGTGTCATGCGCATGTCCTCGCGGATCGACCGCGCGACGCCGAGGTCGATGAGCTTCACGCGCCCGTCGTCGGCGACGAGCACGTTCTCCGGCTTCACGTCGCGGTGGATCACGCCGATCTCGTGGATCGCCGCGAGTCCGCGCGCGACCGCTGCGCCCGTCGTGCGGCAGAGGCTCTCGGGGAGCGACCGGTGCTGGAAGAGGAGCGACTGGAGCGTGCGCCCTGCGATCAGCTCGAGCGCGATCCAGTGGACGCGCCCGTTCGGGAGCATCGACTCTCCGACGTCGAGGGTGCGCACCACGTTGTCGTGGCGGACGCGGAGCCCGATCGCGGCTTCGCGACGGAAGCGGTCCACCGCGTCGCGCCCTTCGATCGACGACTCGTGCACGAGCTTCAGCGCCACGGCGCCCGCAGGCCCGGACGCGCGCCATACGGCGCCCATCCCGCCGGCGCCGAGTTCGTCCTCGACGAGATACGGTCCGACGCGCGTCCCTCGCACGCGGGCGAGCCTACTCCCCCCGCGTCCCGGGGTCTTCAGGAAGTTCGGACACCGCGGCCGCGGGCGGGTCCGCAGGCTCGGTTCAGAGCCCGGAGACCCTGAACTCCCGCCGCCGCCGTGGCGACGGAACCGGATCGCAGGCGACGCCGACCGACGCCGAGGCCGCGCCCATCGTGATCGATGCGACGGCCGCCGCGTCGGGCGCCGCGGCGAACGTCAGGCGCTTCGCGACGACGTGCACGGTCGCACGGTCCGCGCCGACGACGACCCGCCATCGGCCGCCCTGCGCGTCCGCGCCGTTCCGCGTGAACCGCCTCCGCACCGTGCGCCAGCCGGGATCGCCCGGACCGACGACGAGTCCGGTCCCGAACGCCTCCCCCTCGACCGTCATCTCGAACCCGTCCGCCGCGGGATCGAACGCCGGCGGCGGCGCGAGCGAGAGATCGATCCGGAGAGAACCGCGGCGCGGCCGGAGGTCCGCGACGATCCCGCCGCGCACGCGCGTGATCGACGTCGCGCCGAGCCGTCTCCGCAACTGGTCGTCGTAGAGCGACTCGGGTTCGAGCGCCGCGCCGGGCGGTCCGCGTTCGACCGTGTCCTCCGGCTCCGTGCCCGACGCGATCGGAAGGACCGACGTGGTCTGCACCGTCATGTCGCCGGGGCCGATCACCCAGCCGCGCGCGAACTGGTGGCTCCGGAGGAGGCCGCCGCCCGAGAGGTTCCAGAACACGCACGCCGTCGCGCTGTGACCCGCGCCGCTGCTCTCGTTCCCGCGGTTCCCCGCCGACCATCCGTCCTCGAGCACGCACGAATCGACGAGGTTCGCTGTCGCGAGCGAGTGGTGGTACTCGGAGTACGACGGATAGCCGAAGGGGTCCCAGTCGGCGACGTAGGCGCGCCCGCCGCGGCTCGCGCACCGGAGGAAGACGCAGCCGGTCGTGCCGTGGTCCCAGTTCTGGATGAAGTTGTGGCGGCCGTCCTCGGCGACGCAGTCCGCGAAGAGGACCTCGCCGCTCCGCGAGACCTCGAACAGGTAGCCGTTCCCGCCCGGACCGCGGTTCTGCGCGCGGCGCATCGAGCACGCGGCGACGGTGACGCGGCGCGAGTCCACGACGAGCACGCCGCCGCTCTGGAGATGATCGCCGCCGGGGTCCGCGGGGCGCGGCGCGGACGCGACGTTCCGCACCCACGCATCGGCGGCGCCGGACACCGAGATGGCGTGCGCGCGGTCGGCCGCCCATGCGTCGGCGCGGGCCACGGCGTTCGTGACGGAGAGCGACTCGCAGCCGACCTCGCGCAGGTGCCCCGTCTCCCGCCGGATCGACGCGCCGTCGCGCGTCTTCGCGGGGTACCGGATCGGGATGTCGAGGGCGACCGTGTGCGGCGACGTCGTGACATCCACGGCCGCGACGACGCGCCGGAAGAACGGCTTCCACTCCCCCGCGAACGCGACCCACGTGCCCGTCATCCCGTGCTCGTCCACGAACTCCGGAGTGATCGTCCAGCCGACGGCGACCTCGTCGCCCGGCACGAACGCCGACGCGTCGGCGACGCGGAGTTCGCGCGAGCCTTCGGCGCCGTCCGCCGCGAGCGGCGCGTGCGGGCCGCGGACGACCGACCCCGCGAACTCGACGGTCGCGCGGTCGGACATCGACGCCGTCCGCGTGCCCACGAGCAGCGTCTCCGACGGGCCGGCGCCTCGAAGGACCACGCCCGACGCGCGGATCGACAGAGTGCCGTCCACCCGGTAGGTGCCCGCCGGCAGGAAGACGACGCCGCCTCCCGCCGACGACGCGGCGTCGATCGCGGACTGGATCGCGCCGGTCGCGTCGGTCGCACCCGTCGCGTCCGCCCCGTGCTCCGCGACCGCGTCGATCACGGGGCCGGGAGGCGCGACCGGCGGCGGCCCGCCGTTCCGGTACCCGGCGAACGAGAAGTCGGGAAGCCGCGAGCCGTCGGGGGCGGCGGTCTCCGGCGTCCAGTCGACCGGGTAGAGCGCGCTCCGCCACGACGAGGCGCCGGGCGCCGCGGGCGAAGCCCACGCGGCGGCCGCGAGGGCGGCGGCGGCGAGTCGGAGCGGCCGGCAGGGCATCGCGTGAGTCTACGCTCCTGCCGAAGTGTGCGCGCGTCCCGCGTCCGGCGAGACTCCCGCCCTCCATGGACACCCTGATGCAGTGGTTCGACGTGCTCCTCCACGTGGACCGCCACCTGAACGAGTGGGCGGGCGCGATGGGGCCGTGGCTCTACGTCGTCCTGTTCCTGATCGTCTTCGCGGAGACCGGCTTCGTGGTGACGCCGTTCCTTCCCGGCGATTCGCTCCTCTTCGCGATCGGCGCGCTCTCGAACACCGAGAACTCGGTGATCCACGTGGGCGTGGTCGGCGTCGTCCTCTCGGTGGCCGCGGTGCTCGGCGACGCGGCCAACTACTCGATCGGGAAGGCGGTCGGGCCGAGGATCTTCACGTCGAGCTCGTCGCGGCTGCTGAACAAGGACCATCTGCTCAAGGCGCAGGCCTTCTACGAGAAGCACGGGAAGAAGACGATCGTGATCGCGCGCTTCGTGCCGATCGTGCGCACCTTCGCGCCGTTCGTGGCGGGGATCGGGCGGATGCACTACCCGACGTTCGCGCTCTACAACGTGGGCGGCGGGCTCTTCTGGGTGTGGTCGCTGCTCCTCCTCGGCTACGCGTGCGCCCAGAACGAGTTCGTGAAGAAGAACTTCGGGGTCGTGACGATCGGGATCGTGGTCCTCTCGGTCCTGCCCATCGTCGTCGAGGTCCTTCGAGCCAAGGCGTCGTCCCGAAACAAGTGACACACTTGGCCGCGATGCAGCGAGCCGGCTGCAAGGCGGGCGAGCGGCGCCAACTCAACGGAGAGAGTTGCGGCGCGAGCCCAACGCAGCAGACGGCCGTTGCATCGCGGCAGCTTGCTGGCGCGCGGCTTGCGCTGCGCGACCGCGGGATCCGCACGAGCGGACCGCCGCAAGCCGCGTGACGAAGTGTGTCAGTTGTTTCGGGACGACGCCTGAGTACGCCCGGAAAGCCTGACGGCGTCGGCTCCGGGCGGGCACACTCGGCCCCATGGACTTCCTGACCCACGCCTGGGACGTCGTCACGCACCTGGACAAGCACGTGGACGTGTGGGCCACCGAGATGGGCCCGTGGTTCTACGCGGTGATGTGCCTCGTCGTCTTCGCGGAGACCGGGCTCGTGGTCATGCCGTTCCTCCCCGGCGACTCGCTCCTCTTCGCGATCGGCGTGCTCGCCGGGCGCCCGGGCTCCCCCATCGACCCCTGGATCATGGGCGTGCTGCTCATGGCGGCGACGCTCTGCGGCGACAACGTGAACTACTGGGTCGGGCGGCGGATCGGCCCGGCCATCTTCACGAGCGAGAAGTCGCGCTTCCTCAACAAGGACCACCTGCGGAAGGCGCACGACTTCTACGAGAAGCACGGGAAGAGCACGATCGTGATCGCGCGGTTCATCGCGATCATCCGCACGTTCGCGCCGTTCGTGGCGGGGATCGGGCGGATGGACTACCGCGTCTTCCTCGCCTACTCGGTCGGCGGCGCGGCGATCTGGGTGTGGAGCTTCCTCCTCCTCGGCTACTGGCTCGGGCAGACGAAGTGGGTCACCGACAACTTCTCGCTGATCGTGTGGGGCATCATGGCGCTGACGATCGTGCTCGGGATCTGGAAGGCGATCGAGGCGCGGCGCGAGAAGCGCCGCGAGAAGGACCGCGCGGCGTAGCGATGACGCGCGGTCTTGCGGCCCTCGAGCCGGGGGCGTAGCCTCCGGCGGTCGGGGCCGCGCAGCGGGCCGCGGCGGAACACCCCGGGAGGATGCCGTGCGCCGAATTGCCGTGCTGGTTCTCGCCCTGGTCCTCTTCGCGACGGCGGCGCCGCTCCGGGCGAGCCCGTTCACCGACGCGGTCGGCGCGCTGATCGACGCGATCACGGCGCGCACGTCGGCGATCGACGCCGGAGCGCCGACGGGTCCGCTCAAGAAGGAGCGGAAGCACCTGGCCGCGGCGGCCGAGGTCCTCGGCGGACTCGGCGAACTCGACCCGGAGGCGGACGCGCCCGGGATCGGCGCGGCGGGGAAGTCGCTCGGCAAGTCGAAGACGTCCGATGCCGGCGTGCTCGACGCCGCAGCGACCCTCGTGGACGTGCTCGCGTCGGCCGTGCAGGAGATCATCACGACCGAGACGGACCGCTTCCACTCGCTCGTGAGCGACGCCGACCGGCGCACGGCGCGCATCCGCCTCGCGCAGGCGGAGGCGCTTCTCGCCGCCGCATACGAGGTCCTCGCCGAGGACGGCGCGGACGCCGCGCTCGCCAGGCTCGGGAAGGCCGCCGCGAAGCTCGGGGCCGCGCTCGACGCCGCCGACGGTCCGGCGTTCCCGGAGGTGGAGGCGCCGCTCGCCGCGCTCCGCCAGCCGGGGACGCGCGGGACGACGTTCCTCTGGAACACGACCACCGAACAGGATCCCCAGACGTTCACCGTGGAGTCGGTGCAGCTCGACGTCGTCATCTACTCCTACGGCACGAACTCCGTCATTCCGCTGTCGATCTCGCAGTCGAAGCTCGCCAGCCAGTCGTTCCTGAACCTCCCCTCGCCGACGCTCGGTCCGGGCGGCACCTACGACCTGTTCATCGAGGCGCTGCGCGAGCGCGCCATGAAGCTCGCCAAGGGCCCGGGCACGTCCTACAAGGGCATGTCCGGGATCGCGCTCATCACCGTCTCGGGACGCGAGCCGTTCGTGATCCGTATCTCGGCGCTCTGACGGCTCCGGTCCCGCCACCTGGGCGCCCGATAGACAGGGCGTGCCGCGCCGCGCCCCGACCGCACCCGCTCCGGAGAAGCAGTGTCCCGTCTGCGGGCATGCGGACGCGCTCGACGCGACCGGCTGCGGAGCGTGCGGGCGCCCGTACCGCGGAGCCCTGGCGCCGGAGGTGGCCGTCCTGCAGGCTGGCCGTGCGGCGGATCGCGTCGCGGGCGGCGCGTCGGGTCTCGGCGCTGGAGCGGGGACGAACCCTCGGCCGCGCGCCGACGTGCTCGGTCCGCCGCGCGATCCGCGCGTGCTCGG
>JAJVHW010000099.1 GCA_022072415.1 Planctomycetota bacterium | reverse complement strand
CCGCTCCGCGCTCGCCGCGTCGCTCGCGGCCGCCGTCGCCGCCGCGCTTGCCGCCGCGTCGCCCCGGGCCGGCGCCGCGCTCGCCGACTCCGACATCGACCTCCAGCTCCGCACGTTCGCGTCCAGCCGGATCGCGGAGATCCCGGAAGGCGTGAACGACCCCGCCCTGAAGCTCGAGCGGAAGCTCCTCGTCCGCGTGACGGCGATCCTCGACTCCCCCGCCGTGAACGACGGCCTCCTCGACGACCTCGCGGACATGAAGGCCATGGCCGCGCTGTTCCAGACGGCGAAGGCGAAGAAGCTGCTCGCGGAGAGCGGGTTCCCGTCGCGGCTCCTCAGCCTGATCGACGCGCGGCGCATCGAGCGGACGCTCCTCGCCGCGTCGCTCCGCCTCCGCGTGGACTCCGAGGAGCACCCGTCCAAGGTCGAGAAGCGGGTCCGCGCGTTCCTCGACGCCGCCGACGCGGCGCTCGAGGCGAGTTCCGCGGCGGGCCTCGACCTGAAGAAGGCGGCGGCGAAGCTCTCGAAGGCGGTGAAGTCCCTCGACGCGGCCGCCGACGCGCTCGGTCCCGTGCCGTGCACGCCGGAGTTCTCGGGGACGGCCCTCGGAACGGGCCCGAACCAGGAGGACGGCGGCGACGACTGGACGCTCCCGGCCGGCCTCCAGTCGTTCGCGACCGCGGACGTCACGGGCGCCACGTTCTCGAACGGCGGGCAGTCCCGCCGGCTCGAGATCGGCGCCGCGTTCTCCGCGGGCCGCTTCACCGCGGAGATCGTCATCGCGGACACGAACATCCTCCAGCAGGGGGGCGTGATCGGCCTGCTCGGGAACCCCGGCGAGCCGTTCACGATCACGCTGACCGACGCGCTGGGGATCGCGTCCTCGTCGCCGAACATCTGGAACCTCGCGACGGGGAGCTTCACCGTGGACACGTACGACGCGCCGAGCCGCGTCCTCTCCGGCCGCCTGAGCGCGCTCCTCTCCGGCGGCCAGGACGACATGGGCGCCCCGGGGAACCAGTCCGCGCTGTATCTCGACGACGTGACGATCAGCGTCTGCGGCTGGACGGACGAGTAGAGGCGTCGCCTCCCGTCACTTCCCGTGCGCGATGCGCGGCCAGTGCGTCGCCAGGTCGAACTCCTTCGCGAACGGCGCGCGGTGGCACGACGTGCACGCCTCCTGCGGCGCGCGCACAGGGGTCTTGATCGGCTCGGCGTCTCCGGCCCGGGCGCTCTCGGCGTGCGCGGCGCTCCCTCCGTGGCACATCTCGCACCCGAGCCCGAGGTCGTTGGCGCGGACGGAGGGCGCCGGGGGCAGGTCCACGAGGTGGCACGGAACGCACTCGGGGTCGCGGTCGGCCTGCTTCGCCTCGAGCGTGAGCATCGCGTGCGAGTGGCGCGACTGCTTCCAGACGGCGTACTCCTTCGAGTGGCAGGCGGCGCACGCGTGCGACCCGGCGAAGCCCTTCGCGCGGTGCCCTTCGATCAGCCGGTCGATGTAGCCCGGGTCGAGGTTCGACACCGTCTCCTTGTACTTCCGCACCACCGCGGCCAGCGCCTCGTCCTCCGGCGTGCCCTCGTCGAGCCAGACCTTCCGCGACCCGCCGAACGAGAGGTCGCCCGAAAGGTCGATCACCGTGACGAACGCGCCGAGGTCCCCCGCGACCTCGAGCGGCGCGGCGGGCGGCGGCGCGTCCTTCGCATCGCCGTCGGCCTCCGGCGTGCATCCGCCGACGAGGAGCGACGCCCCCGCCGCGGCGGCGGCGAGGTGCTGCACGTCCGGATGCGGCATCGCCGCGGCGACGACGACCGCGTCGGCCTTCCCGCGGAGTTCCCGGAGCGCGGCGCGGAGGGCGTCGTCGGGGCGCGTCGTGTGGAACCCGTCGGGCGGCTGGCGCTCCATCGCGGTGAGGCCGACCACTGCCACCGTGCGGCCGTCGGCCGTGCGGTGGAGCTTCCACGGCGGGAGGACGAGGCTCCCGCCCGTCCGGTGCCAGTTCGCGCAGACGGCCACGAGGTCGCGCTTCCCGAGGTCGGTGAGGAACGCGTCTCCGTCGAACACCTCGGCCGGCCCGGGCACGAACACGTCGTACTTCATCGCCGCGAGCGCCTCGAGCGACGCGCGGCGCTTCGCGGTGCGGAGCGGACCGTCGCCCGCGGTGAGGTTCCCCACGTCGATGAGCAGGTCCCCCGCGCCGCGCGCGGCGGCGAGGTAGGTCGCCCGGCGGGGCACCCCGCCGAACTGGTCGCGCGAACAGCCGCACGGCTCGAAGTAGCCGCGCGCGTCGCCGGTCGCGAGGACGCGGAGGGGGCTCGACTCCGGACGCGCGGCCGAGCCGATCTCGTCCGACGACCGGAGCACCGACGGGCCGCACCCCGGGTGCGCCGCGAGGACGGCGACCGCCGCCGCGAGCGAAAGGGCCATGGCGCGAAGACGCATCTGCATGGGGAGGATCCTCGACTCCCTCGCCGCGCCGGGCAAGGGCGTCCGGGGCGCGCGCGCGCCGTCCTCCGCGATCGACATGCCGCGCGCCCCGGCGCCCTCTCGACTTGAGAGGAACGCAACCCGTTCGCCGGATTGCCCTTGCATCGGTGTCGGCGAACGCGATTTCGGGTACGCCGCGTGCGTTCACGGGAGCGTGATCCCCGGCACCGCTCCGTCCGCGAGACACTCGACCGCTCCGATCCCGGAGCGTGCGTCGTTCGCGCCGCCGCCGCCCCGCCCCCTCTCCCGCGGGAAGAAGCTGTGCTTCGCCGCGGCGACGGCGCTCCTCGCCTACGCAGCGGTCGAAGCCGCGGCCACGACGCTCTGGCTCCGCACCGTGCCGCAGGTGTACTGGATCTACGAGGGTTCGGGCCCGGGCGTGACCTTCGACGCCGCGACCGGCTACCGGACCTACGGAGGCCCCTCCCGAGTGGCCAAGTTCTCCCGCGGATCCGGTCCGCGGAAGGCGGAGGTCGAGTACGTCGGCGCGGTCGGCGGGAACTCGTCCGGCTTCGCCGACGGCGACGAGTTCGGCCCGGCGCGCACGCGGCCGGACGCGCTCCGGCTCGCGGTGTTCGGCGACTCCTTCACGGGCGGCGACCTCCCCCGCCGCTGGCCCGACCGCGCGGAAGACGCCGACCCGGCCCTCGACCTCCTCAACCTCTCGCAGTCGGGCTTCGGCATCGGCAACTGGCACCGGACGCTCCTCCGCGTCGTCCGCGGCGAGGGGTACGAGATCGACGGCGCCGTGTTCGCCGTGTGGGACAACGACCTCGCGCGACGCTTCTACGTGTGCGACCACGGCGAGGGCTCGGTCCAGCGCGGCGGGCGCGTGGAGTCGTGGGACCCCGCGGACTACCCGGCGACCCGCGCGGACGCCGACCGGTGGATGGCCACCTGGCACGGCTTCGTCGTGGATCGCGAGCGCTTCGACGCGGCGGTCGCGGGAGCGTGGACGCCCCGGCGCCCGTTCCGGCTCTTCGTCGCCGGAGAACTCCTCGACCGCGCGCTCGGCCGGAAGAAGGAGTCGAGCCGCGTCGGCGCGATGCCGCACGGCACGCTCGCGCGGGACCTGGCCGATCCGTCGCAGGGCCGCGGTCGCCTCGTCCGCGAGGTCGCCGGCGCGCTCCGCGAACTGCGCGCCCCGGCGTTCGTGGTGAAGATCCCGACGCTCGAGGAACTCATCGAGAAGCGGACCGCTCCGCCGGCGGACGACGCGCGCGCCTTCGCAGCCGCCCTCGGCGCCCCGTTCGTGGACGGCGCGCTCGCGTTCGACGGCCTCGACGAGGCCGAGATCCGCTCGCACTGGTACGAGCGCGACCTGCACTGGAACCAGAAGGGCTCGGACCGCTTCGCGGAGTGGTTCGCGCCCGTCCTCCGGGACGCGTTCCGGGGGAAGGAAGGCACGCGATGAGTTCGATCCTGCGCGAGTTCTGGATGTTCCTCCGCTCCGAGCGGAAGTGGTGGATGGCGCCGATGCTCCTCGTGCTCGGCATCGTGGGCGCGGTGGCGGTCGTCGCGGCGCTTCATCCGGCGCTCGCTCCGTTCATCTATCCTCTGGTGTGAGCTCGACCGGCCCCGTGAAGATCCTCGGCATCTCCGCCTGGTACCACGACGCCGCGGCATGCCTCGTTCGCGACGGCGAGATCGTCGCCGCGTGCGAGGAGGAGCGGTTCAGCCGCAGGAAGCACGACGCGCGGTATCCGCGGAACGCCGTCGAGTACGTCCTCCGCGAGGGCGGGATCGACGCGGGCGAACTCGACGCGGTCGCGTTCTACGACAAGCCGGTCCTCAAGTTCGCGCGCATCCTCGAGACCTTCGTGTCCGTGGCGCCGCGCGGGATCGCCGCGTGGATGCACTTCGCGCCGGGGTGGCTGAAGGACAAGCTCTGGATCGAGTCGCACGTGCGGAGGGAACTGCCCGGCTTCAAGGGGAGGCTCCTCTTCGCGGAGCACCACGAGAGCCACGCGGCGTCGGCGTTCTACCCGTCGCCGTTCGAGAAGGCGGCCGTGCTCACCGTGGACGGCGTGGGCGAGTGGGCCACGACGAGCATCGCCGCGGGCGAGGGGCGCGACCTCCGCATGCTCCGCGAGATCCGCTTCCCCCACTCGCTCGGCCTCCTCTACTCGGCCTTCACCTACTGGCTCGGGTTCAAGGTGAACTCCGGCGAGTACAAGGTGATGGGCCTCGCGCCCTACGGCGCGCCGAAGTACGCCGATCTCATCCGCGAGAAGCTGATCGACCTCCGCGACGACGGGTCGTTCCGCCTGAACCTCGACTGCTTCGGGTACCTGACGGGCCTCCGCATGACGAACCGCCGCTTCGACGCGATGTTCGGCCGCGGTCCGCGGGAGCCCGAGTCGCCGCTCGAGCAGTTCCACATGGACATGGCCGCGTCGCTCCAGAAGGTGACCGAGGAGGCGATGATCCGCCTCGCGCGGCACGCGATGGAGATCGCCGGATCGCGGAACCTCTGCTTGGCCGGCGGCGTCGCGCTCAACTGCGTCGCGAACGGGAGGATCCTCCGCGAGGCCGGCGTCGAGGGGCTCTTCGTCCAGCCCGCCGCGGGCGACGCGGGCGGCGCGCTCGGCGCGGCGCTCTCGGCGTGGCACCGCTACATGGGCGGCCCGCGGGTCGCCGACGGACGGACCGACCGCCTGCGCGGCTCGTACCTGGGGCCGTCGTACTCCGACGACGACATCGCAGCCGCCCTCCGCGACGAGGGCGTCGCGGCCGCCGAGACGTGCTCCGAGGAGGAGCTTCCCCGCCGCGTCGCCGACCTGCTCGCATCCGGGAAGACGATCGGCTGGTTCCAGGGACGCGCGGAGTTCGGGCCCCGCGCGCTCGGCGCGCGCAGCATCCTGGGCGATCCGCGCGACCCCGAGATGCAGAAGCGGCTGAACCTCCAGGTGAAGTACCGTGAGAGCTTCCGCCCGTTCGCGCCGAGCGTGACCGAGGAGGCGGCGGCGGAGTGGTTCGACCTCTCCGCGAAGAGCCCGTACATGCTGGTCACGGCGCCGGTCCACCCGTCGAAGCGGCTCCCGCCCGAGCCGGGCGATGCGTCCCTCGCAGGCATCGACCGCCTCCGCACGCGCCGCTCGGTGATCCCCGCGGTGACGCACCTCGACCACTCGGCGCGCGTGCAGACGGTCTCGTACGACGTGAACCCTCTCTACTGGAAGCTCCTCCGCGCGTTCGAGGAGCGGACGGGGTGCCCCGTCCTCGTGAACACGAGCTTCAACGTGCGCGGCGAGCCGATGGTGCTCTCGCCCCGCGACGCGATCCGCTGCTTCCGCCGCACGCAGCTCGACGCGCTCGTGCTCGGCCGCCGCATCGTCTCGCGCACGGCGCTCCCGCCGTCGCCGGTCCCCGTGGAGCAGGGCGCGCTGGCGCTCGACTGAGGACGCGCAGACGATGAGCGACACGACCTTCGAACCCTCCGCGCACGACCCCGGCGCCGGCCGCGCCGACGCCCGCCGCGACGACGCCGCGTCGCTCGCGTCCGCGCGCAAGCTGAACCTGCTCGGCCTCGTCACTCCCGTCGCGAACCTCGGAATGATCCGCACCGCGCCGCGCGACGTGCGATGGTTCGGCGTCGGGGCGGGCGTCGTCCTCCTCGCGCTCGCCGCGTGGGCCTGGCACCGCGGCCACGCCGCGGTCGCCGTCGTCGCCCTCGCCGCCCACGCCGCACTCGTCCTCGCCGGACTCGTGAACCCCCGCTTCCCCGAACTCCCCGGTCGCGCCTGGATCCGCTTCGGCCTCCTCCTCGGCCACGTGATGAGCTATCCGATCTTCGCGCTCCTCTACTGGCTCGCAGTCACCCCCATGGCCCTCCTCGTCCGCCTCTTCGGCTCCGACCCCTCCGCCGCCGAGCCCCGCCCGCCGAGAGCTACTGGATCGTCCGCGAGCCCGCGCCGAAGGAGCGGTTCGAGCGGCAGTTCTGAGCGCGGCGCGTCGAACCCGCGCCCGTCGGAAGATCACACCCCGTTCGCGTTCCAGGACCGCCAGAGCGTCCATGCGCCGAGGGCGATCAGGAGTACGCCGCCGACGCGCTCGAGCCAGTGGAGCGGGACGGCCTTGCCGAGGGCGGCGCCGGCGACGACGGCGAGGGCGCTGCACGCGACGAGCGCGGCGGCGCTGCCGAGGAAGACGGCGAATCGGCGGGAGGACGACGACGCGGCGGCGGCGAAGGTCGCGAGCTGCGTCTTGTCGCCGAGTTCGGCCAGGAAGATAGTCGTGAACGTCGCGGCGAAGAGCTTCCAGTCCATCGGTCGTTTCCTGTTCCGGGGTCGGGTGCGCGGCGCGCGGCTACTTCGCCGGGATCCGGCGCATGAGGTCCGCCACGGCGGCGGCGAGCTGCGGGTCCTCGCCGCGGGACTCCGCGTCGGGGGTCTGCTCGACGAGGAGGTCCGGCACGGCGCCGTGGTTCTCCATGTCGGTGCCGTCGGGGAGGTACCAGCCGCGGAAGGGGAGGCGCACGTTCGTCCCGTCCACGAGCTGCGTGTCGCCCGTGCTGATGACGCCGCCGTAGGTCGGCGCGCCGACGAGGGTGCCGCGGCGGAGCGTCTTGAACGCGTGGGACAGGATCTCCGCGTTGCTGAAGCTCTTCTGGTTGCAGAGGAGGTTCGCCGGCTTCACGTAGCGCTGGATCCACAGGCGGTCCTGCGGGTACGCGGTCGGGTCGGAGCCGTCGCCGCCGCGGGGGACGGCGTAGGCGTGCGGCTGCACCATGAGCGACGCGAGCAGCATGTCGGCCGTCCAGCCGCCGCCGTTGTCGCGCACGTCGAGCACGAGCCCGTCCTTCCCCTCGCCCGCGGCGTAGAGATCGCGCTCGAAGTCCTCGAGGCTCGTCTGGTTCATCCCGCGGACGTGCAGGTAGCCGAGGCGTCCGCCGGAGAGCTCGGCGACACGCGCGGCGTTCGCCGCGGTCCATGCGTCGTACCGGAGCGCGGACTCCGCGCCCGCGGCGACCGGCGTGACGAGGGCCTCGAGCGCGAGCGGCGGCCTGCCGTCGCCCTGCGGGCGGAGCACGGAGAACCGCGTCTCCTTCCCCGCGCGGCCGGCGAGGCGCGGCTCGAACGCCTCGCCCGGCCCCACCGGCGCGCCGTCGATCGCGACGATCACGTCGCCCGCGCGGAGGGGCGTCGCGGCGCGCTCGGCCGGTCCGCGCGGAAGCACGCGACGGACGGTCCATCCGCCCTCGCCCGGCGCGAGGTCGGCGCCGATCCGTCCGTTCGCCTCGCCCTGCGGAGGGTTCCGCCGCCGCATGCGGATCCCGAGATGCGACGCGTTGAGCTCTCCGAGCAGCGCGTTCGCGACGAAGTCGAACTCCTCCGCGGTCCGGGCCCGGGCCGCCAGCGCGGCGTAGCGTTCGGTGAGCGACGGCCAGTCGAGGCCCTTCATCGTCGGGTGGTAGAACCGCTCGCCGAGGATCGCCGCCGCGGTGCGCAGGCGGAGCGCCATGGCCGCCGCGCGGTCGATGCGGAGCCGCGCCTCGACGTCCACCGTCTTCGACGCGCCCCCCGCGGCCGGCGTCGTCTGCGCCTTCCCGCCGGTCACGTGGACGACCTGCTCGCCGGTGAGAGAGACGCCGTGCACGTCGCCCGACGCCGCGAGCTTCTTCAGGCCCTTCCCGTCCCACCCGATCGTGAAGAGGCCCTCGTCCTCGCCGTTCTTCCCGCGGAAGACGAAGAGGTCGCCGCCGGGCGCGAGTTCGAGGGACGATTCGTCTCCGCGGAGCGACGTGACGCGGACGAGGCGCTTCCACGCGTCGTCGAGGTCGGGCTTCTGCGCGGGCGTCTTCGCCGCGTCCTTGCCCAGGTCCTTGCCCAGGTCCTTGCCCAGGTCCTTGCCCGCGTCCTTCGCCGGCGACGGGAGCGGCTTCCGCTTCTTCGCGGCGGCGGCGGCGTCCTTGTAGTAGTCGCCGATCTCGGCGGCGCTCGCCGCGTCGAGCTTCGCGTCGAGGTGCACGCGCCACACGTCCACTTCGCGCGCGGAGCGGCGGGACAGGAAGGCGAGGACCTTCCCGTCGGCCGACCATCGGGGCGACGTGTCGTCGGCCGGATGGCGCGACACGTTCACCGCGGGAGCGGAGCCGTCGGCGGGCGCGATCCACACGTCGGTGTTGAAGTTCCGGTCGTCGCAGGCCCAGGCGATCCACGCGGAGTCCGGGCTCCACCGCAGGTCGAGTCCCGCGTCGAACGTGCGGAGGAGCACCGTCTCGGCGCCGGTCGCGAGGTCGCGCACGACGAGTTCGCCGAGGCCGCGGCGGTAGGCGAGCTTCCGTCCATCCGGAGACGGGTTCGGGGCGCGGCACGGGAGCGCTCCGGTCACCGCGGTCTCCACGCGGAACGTGACGGCGTCCTGCCAGCGGTCGGCGGGGTGCTTCGCGGCCTTCTTCTCGGACTTCGGCGCGTCGTCCTTCGCGTCGCCGGACTCGGGCTTCGGATCGGTCTCCGTGGGCGGCACCGGCTTCGACGGCTCAGGCTTCGACGGTTCAGGCTTCGACGGTTCAGGCTTCGACGGCTCTGGCGTCGACGGTTCAGGCTTCGACGGCTCTGGCTTCGCCGGTTCAGGCTTCAACGGCTCTGGCTTCGCCGGTTCGGGGTTCGCCGCCTTCGTGTACGCGTCCCGGATCTCGCTCCGCGTCCGTTCCACGCGCGCCGTGCGGATCTCGTCGCGGCCCGTCTCGTCGGACACGAACCAGAGCGTCACGCCGTCCGGCGACCAGGCGATGTCGCGGTCCCGCGCGAGCGAACTCGTCACCCGCTGCGTCGGCTCCTTGTCGTCCACCGAGCGGACGAGGATCTCTCCGTACGCGACGACGGCCATGACCTTCCCGTCCGGGGAGAGCGCAGCCTCCGTGACCTTGTCCGACGCGTCCACCGTCTCCGCCGCGTCGTCCCACGCGTCGTCCGGCGCGGTGAACGCGAGCTTCTCGGGAGCGCTTCCCGGGCGCGCGAGGTCGATCCGCCAGAGCGCGTCCCACACGACGGCGACCGCGGTCGTGCCGTCGCGCGACACGGCGAGGTCCCACACGTCGAGCGGCGCGAACGACGCCACGAGTTCGGCGGAGGCGTCGTCGCGCGAGACGTCGCGCGAGACGTCGCGGCGCCACACGGCGACGGCGCCGTCGCGGCGGTCCGAGAGGTGCACGATCGTCCCCAGCCCGGCCCACGACGCGCGGAAGTCGTTCCCCTCCCACGTCGTGAGACGGCGGAACGGGCGCCCCGCGCCCTCGAAGAGCCAGAGGTCCCGCGCATCCGATCCGCGGTAGCCGCGGCGGGTCGTCGCGGAACCGCCGCGCGAGAAGAGCCACGCCCCGCCGTCAGGCGACTGCGCGGCGCCCCGGCCGTGCGCGTCGTGGACGCGACGGAGCGGGCCCCCGTCGATCGGCGCGACATACGCGCGCGGCTCGCGGTGGACATCGCCCTCGCGGAACGCGGTCACGGTCACCGCGGCGCCGTCGGGTGTGAAGCCGTCGAGCTCCATCCCGTGGTCCTCGAACGTGAGTTGCCGGACTCCGCTCCCGTCGGCCGCCATGACGTGCACGTTCTCGGAGCCGGACCGGTCCGACTGGAACGCGATCGAGCGTCCGTCGGGGCTGAAGGCGCTGCGTGTCTCCTCGGCGGGGTGCGACGTGAGGCGCGTCGCCGCGCCGCCGGAGGCGGGGGCGGTCCAGAGGTCGCCGCGCCACGAGAAGACGACGCGGCGGCCGTCGGGGGAGAGCGACGGGTGCCGGGGCAGGTCCACGTCGCCCGCGAACGCAGGGGCCGCGGCCGAGAGGGTGCTCGCGGCGACGCTCGCGGAGAGAACGGTCGCAAGGACGGGCTTCCGGACGGCCGGTCGGGCGTGGCGCATCCCGGCGAAGCTACGAGATGCGCGGCCTCCGAGGACAGGGCGATTCGCCCCGGGCGCCGCGCGTGCCCGTCACATCACGATCACGCCGGTCAGGAAGAGCGTGCCGAGACCGAGCATGAGCGTGGCGCTCGTCAGCATCGCCACCGTGAGGATCCGCTGCTGGTTCTCGTCCTGGATGCGGCGGCGGAGGACGGGGATCATCCCGATGTCGGCCAGTCCGGCGAGGCAGAGGGCGCCGCCGATGATGACGTGAGTGTCCATGGCCCCTCTATCGGCCCCGGACGGCGCCGGCTTCGGGCCGCGCGCGCCGCCGGCGACGCTTCGGCCCCCGCCGGAACGTGCGCGCGGGCCCCGCGGGACGAGACACTCGGCCCGTGGCCGCCCCGCGCCCCTCCTCCGCGAACTCCGACTCGCTGCGCGCGCAGGCCGTTGCGGCGTCGCCCTGGCTCTACGGGCGCGTCCCCGACCTGCTGTTCGGCTGCGGGCTCCTCTACCTCGTCCCGTTCGCGTTCCAGACGTTCGCCGGCGACGCGATGCGCGCGGCGCTCCCCTTCCCCATGGCCGCGCTCGCGGTGAGCCTCTTCGCGTCGGCGCACTACGGAGCCACCGCCCTCCGCGCCTACGGCCGCGCCGAGGACCGCCGCGCGCACGCGACGTGGACCGTGTGGACCGCGCTCCTCCTCGCGGCGCTCTTCGTCACCGGGCTCCGCGTCACGCTCGTCGGTTCGCTCCTCGTGACGGCCTACCTCACCTGGAGCCCGTGGCACTATGCGGGGCAGAACTTCGGCGTGGCGATGACCCTGCTCCGTCGCCGCGGCGTCGCGCTGCCCCGGCGCGGGCGCGACTTGCTGCAGGGGTCGTTCATCGCGTCGTCGGTGCTCGCCGCGTTCGCGCTCCACCTGACCGATCTCCGCACGAGCTACGCGCCGAACCAGCTCGAGGGCGGCGCCTTCTCGTTCCTCTCGCTGGCGAGCTTCGTGACGCTCCCCGAGTGGGCCGCGCACATCGCGTTCGGCGCGGCGGGTCTGGCGTGGATCGCGTGCACGGCGGGCGCGGTGGCGGCGATCCGCCGCGCGGGTTCCTGGTCGGCCGCGGGGCCGGCGCTCGTGCTCGTCGCGGTGCAGGCGCTCTGGTTCTCGGTGCCGGTCGCGGTGCGGGTCACGCACGTCGCGAACCTTCCCGAGCCGCTCGGGATCGACCACGCCGCGTATGCGTTCGTGTGGATCGGGCTCGGGCACGCGCTCCAGTACCTCTGGATCACGGCGTACGCGGCGCGGCGCGAGGCCGCCGCCGCGGGCGGCCGGTCGCGCGCGGTCCCGTTCGCGCTGAAGAGCCTCCTCGCGGGGGCGGCGCTCTTCTGGGTGCCCACGCTTCTCTTCTCCCCCGCGGCGCTCGGGCGCCTCCCCCACGATGCCGGGCTCTCGCTGCTCGTCGCGTCGCTCGTGAACCTGCACCACTTCGTCCTCGACGGCGTGATCTGGAAGCTCCGCGACGCGCGCGTCGCGCGGGTGCTGATCGCGGGCGACGGGTCCGCGCCGCCGGCGGCCGCGACGTCTGCCGCGGCGCGCGCGGGGCTCGTCG
>JAJVHW010000013.1 GCA_022072415.1 Planctomycetota bacterium | reverse complement strand
CCGATACGGCGTCAGGCGATGGTTTACCGCCGATGACACGGTGACCCTCGATGATTGTAAATTCATCATTTGACGTGAACTTGAAAAGTCGATCGGACTCCACGTGCACCGGCTTCCCGTCCACGAAGAGCCTCGACCTGCCGGGCGTCGTCAGGCGGAACGGGACGTTCCCGGCCTGCGCGACGGTCACGAACGCGGCGGCCGCACACGCATCGCCGTCCTGCGGCGCGCGGACCTGCATGCGGTCCTCGCCGGAGCGGCGGCGCCGGAAGAGGAGGCCGCCCGACGCCGAGCCGTCGCCGTCCACGCCCGCCGCGGGGTCGGCCGCGAAGAGCGCCTCCGCGGCCGCGCCGCGGGCGACGTTCGACACGAGCCACGCGCGCACGGCCCCCGGCTGCGCGGTGACGCCCTCCTGCGGCTGGCTCCACACTCGGCCCGTCGCGTCGGCGATCACGAGTTGCAGCGGACCCGCCTTCCGCACGACCACGTCGCGGAAGACGGCGCGTCCGCCCGAGCACTTCACGGCGCCCGGCACCGTGGCCGACGGATCGCCGGGGAACGAGATCGTGAGCTCCCCGTCGTACGCGTCGCAGCGGTTCCCGTAGGCGTCGTGGACGAGGACGTCCACGTCCGTCGGCTGCGCGAGCGGGACGGCCGAGAGAGGCGACGTGGCGACCGTCGGCGCCCCGGCGTGCACCACGACCTTCACGCGCGTCTCGACGCCGTCGTCGGGCAGCCGCACGCGGAAGTCGTACGTGCCCGCGCGCGTGAGGCGCACCGGGACCTCGGCGACGGATGCGGCGGGGGCCGCGTCGAACGCCGCGATCTGGACGGGCGGGTCGGCCGAAGAGACGACGAGGCGGCCGCGCCATCCCTGGATCGAGCGGCCGTCGGCGGCGACCGGCGTCACGCGCAGCTTGAACTCGACGCCGGCGTGCGCCTCCGCCGGGCCCTCGGCCGCGAGGAGCGCCGCGCCGACCCTGGAAGGGCCGGGCCGAGGCGCGTCGGCGCTGCGTCCGTTCTCGAACTTCGCGTCGAGCGACGTCCATCCCCTCGGCTCCCACGTCCCCTCGCCGACCGCCTGCGCGAGGACGTGCGCCGCTCCGTCCGCGAACTGCGACGTGTCCACCTCGGCCGCGAGCGACGCGCCGTCGCCCGCCGCGCACTCGACGCCGTTCACGAACACGGCGATCCGCTTCGCGCCCGGCGCCGCGACGCGCAGCGCGACCTTTCCCTTCCACGGTCCCGTCGGCGCGCCCTCGACGGCCACCTTCGGACGCGCCGCGTACGGCGCGCAGAGCGGATCCCCGAGGACGAGGTTCATCCAGTACGCGATGGGGAGCCGCGCGGAGAACGTCTCCGCGAGCGTCGCGCCCTCCACGTAGGCCGTGAACAGGTCGGGGTCGGGGAACGCGACGGTGAACGGCTCCGCCACCGCGCCGTGCACGCCGGTGATCCCCGCGCGGATCATGTGGGCGACCGGGAACTGCGTGTGCCGCTGCGGCGTCGCGTCGAAGTTCTCTGGCACCGCGCCGAAGCTCTGCAGGTGGTCGCAGATCGCGCCCGGCAGGTACTCGTTCGTCGCCACGCCCGCCGGCGTGAGCGCGGAGTAGCTCCCGCCCGCCATGTAGCCCATCACGCGCTTGCGGTTCGCCGCCTGCGCCGGGCCGGCGCCGACGTGCTCCGTGCGCGGTCCGAGCGCCTCGACCCTCGCGCGCGCGGCGTCGTAGAAGGCGTTCCGCGTCGCCGCATTGCCGTTCGCGTCCTGGTAGATGAAGAGCGCGTCCTTCGGCGCCGTGCCGTCGGAGGCGACGCTCCGGTCGATCAGCGCGACCGCCTCGTCGGCGGTGGTGGAGAGGAGCGCGGTGACGTGCAGGAACCGTTCGCACGCGACGTTCTCCGGGATCGGCAGCGCGCCCTTGTAGGCGGGGCTCCGCAGCGGGGGCTGGACGCCCGGCTGCGGGGCGCCGCAGAGCGGCGTGTGGAGGAGCGCCAGCGCGGCGGCGGTCGAGACGTGGCCCGACGGCGTGCGCGCGCGGATGGGCATGCCCTGCGTCAGGACGACGAACCGCACCCGGTCCTCGAGCCCTCGCGCGCGGAGGAAGTCGCGGAGCGGTTCGGCCACGTCGCGCACGAAGTCCGCCATCGGGACGTCGAGGGCGGTCGCGCAGGTCACCTCGCACACCTGCTGCGGCGCGATGCTCCGCGCCTTCGCGTAGTGCGCGGCGACGCGCTGCGAGTCGGCGCTCGCCTTGTTGACGAGCACGACCGTCTCCGACGGCCCGCCTCCGGCGTAGGCGCGCGCGGCGGAGAGCACGAGGAGGAGGAGCGCGGCGATCCTGTGCATGTGCGTCATTCCGCGAGTGGATCCCGCGCACGCCGCGGACTCCCGAACTTCCTTGCCGGACGCGGGCGTGGGCCGTCGGATGGGCGCATGGACGGAGCGCGGCCCGAAGGGCGGATCGGCGTGGCGGCCCGCGTGCTCGCGCCGGCCCGCATCGCGTGGCTGCGCTGGCGCTGGAGGAAGCGCCGGAAGGAGGGGCGTTCGATCCGCGTGGGCGTGTCTGACCCGGCCGCGTTCCTCTCGGCGCTCGACCGCCGCGGCGTGCGGTGCGCGGTGATGCGCTGGTGGGACGAGGTGCCCGCGCCGCCGTTCGCGGAGCCGCCCCGGGGCGACGTGGACGTGCTCGTGGACGACGACGGCGCGCGGGCGGCGTCGGTCGAGGCGGCGCTCCGTCCGGGGCCGTGCAAGGTCGAGTTCCGGTCGGTGACCGGCGAGTTCGGCTCGCTCGCCGGATGGCCGTACCTCCCGCCCGCGTTCGCCGACGAGGTCCTCTCGCGGCGCGTCGCGCATCCGCGCGGGTTCCCGGTCCCCGCGCCGGAGGACCGTCTTCCGCTCGTGATGTTCCACCTCTGCTACCACAAGGCCGAGGCGTCCGGCATCCCCGTCGGCGACGGGAGCCCGCCGCCCGCGACGCCGCCGAAGTCCGACTACGCGGCGAAGCTCCGGGCGCTCGCGGCCGCGGAGGGGGAGGCGCTTCCGGAGCCGCTCACGCTGCGGTCGGTCCAGGAGGAGCTCGTGCGCCGCGGGTGGGACATGCAGCTCGACCTGCTCGCGCGCTGGCCGCTCCGGACGCCGTGGATCGAGACGCTCCTCGCCGAGGCGAAGCGGGTCCGCGAGCGGGAGGCGGCCGCGATGCCGCGCGTCACGGTGTTCCTCCTCCGCGAGGACATCCCCGCGTCCTGGCGCGAGGCCGCCGCGGGGATGATCGCCCGCGACTTCGACGTGATCGAACAGGGCGCGCTCGACGCGGCGCAGCGCGCGCGCTGTCTCCGTCACCTCCGCGGGGGGAACTGGTTCGACCGCCGGGGCCGGGCGATGGCCGGGCCGTTCGCGTACGCCGTGTGCGCGGTCCGCGACGGGACCGGCGACGACCGGCGGCGGACGGCCCTGCTCCTCGGCACGAAGCGGGCGCTCCGCCGGGAGATCGAGGAGAAGCTGCGCGCGGAGGGCGTGCGCGTGCGGCACGTGCTCCACGGCGCCGACGACCCCTTCGAGGCGCAGCACATGATCGACGTGATCTTCGGCGCGGACGCGGATGCGGCGCGGAAGCGGTTCGGCGCCGCCGCGGAGGTTCCGCGGCGGCGCCGTTGAGGCCCCGATCGAAGGGCGGGATCAGCCGCCGAACAGGTCGTCGAGCTTGTCCTTCGCCGACCCGACGAACCCCGTGGAGAGGTCCTCCGGCGGCGCGCGGTGGGGGTTCATCCGCTGCTCGGCCTCGTGCTTCTGGAAGAGCTCGGCGAGCCGCTTCGCCGTCTCCGCCGCGTACATGCGGACCGCACCGAGCGTCGTCGCCTCGTCGAAGATCACGGTGAGCAGCGTGCGGTCGCCCACCAGCGAGAGCTGGATGTTGTCGGTCTTCCCCTGGTGGAAGAGCACCGAGAACTCGTCCTCGCCGAGGACGCGGGCCATCTCCTTCGTCGCGGCGAACGAGCCGGCGACGAGCGCGGAGATCGTGTCCACGTCGATGTCCCGCGTCACGCCCTGCCGCGTGACCATGTGGCCCTCGCGGTCGATGAGCATGGCGCACTTGGCGTTCGAGAGCTTCAGGAACTCGCGGAGGATCCGGTTCACGTCGCGGACGAGGTCCGCGTAGAAGACCAGCCTGTTGTCCCGGAGCGTCTTGCTGTTCATGGCCATGGGTTCGTCTCCTTGCTCGCTCCGGGCCTCAGAAACCCACGAGCCCGGTGGAGAAGAGGATCGCGCCGACCGCGGCGAGGATGAGCGCGCCGAGGCCGATCGTGACCCACGGGACGGACCGCTCGACCGGCAGGGTCACCTGCCGCGGCGGGAGCGCGGCCGGGCGCTGCGCCGGCTGCGCCGGGAGCGGCGTCGCGTCCACCTTGCGGGTGTTCGGCGACTTCCACTTCCCGGTCTGGTTCGCGGACCCGCCGCCCGCGCCCTGCGACGACGGCGCGGAGTGCGAGGCCTGCGGGATCGCCTGCGCCTGGGGGCCGGCGTGTCCGGCCGCCTGGCGCGTCGCGATCGCGTTGAGTTCGTCGATGGTCCCGCCCTTGCTGATGCGGGCCTTCGGCATCGCGTCGGCGGGGAGCGGGGCCACGGCCGTGGCCGATGCCGACGAGGCCGGGACGCCGGACGAGGAGGCGCCCGCCGCGGCCGCGGCGGGTCGCGCGGCGCCGGCCGGCGCCTCGCGGTGGTCGCGGTTCAGCGTCTCGAGGACCATGCCCGACAGGCACTTCAGCGTCGGGAAGACGCCCTCGCCGGTGATCGCGACGGCCTCGAAGTAGGGCACGCCCCACGGGTTCAGCCGCGCGTTGAGCTGGTCCACCGGGAGCGCGTCCGGCAGGTCGCGCTTGTTGTACTGGAGGACGATGGGCAGCTCGCGGATGTCCTTCCCGTACTCGGCGAGGTTGTTCTTCAGGTTCTCGAGGGACTCGAGGTTCTCCTCCATCTTGCTCTCGGAGGAGTCCGCCACGAACACCACGCCGTCCACGCCCTGCAGCACGAGCTTGCGGGTCGAGTTGTAGTAGACCTGGCCGGGCACCGTGTAGAGCTGGAACCGCGTGCGCATGCCCGCGATCGTGCCGAGGTCGAGGGGCATGAAGTCGAAGAACAGGGTGCGGTCGCCCTCCGTCGCGATGGACGTGAGCTCGCCCTTGTTCGTCTCCGGCGCCTTCTTGTGCACGATCTCCAGGTTGGTGGTCTTGCCACTCATCCCGGGGCCGTAGTAGACGATCTTGCAGTTGACTTCCCGCAGCGCGAAGTTGATCTGCACCATGTGACATGTCCTCCGGGACGCGTTAGACGCTGATCGTCCCCTGGTTCCGAATTCGCATCGCAGCGGACTCGACCTCGATGCCCACGGGGCCGAGTTCGACGTTGCGGTCCATGACGACGACGAGGAACGCCGGGCCGGCGTCGGCGAAGACCATCTTGCCGTGGCTGGCGACCAGCGTGATGCGCGCGAAGTGGCGCATCCCGTGCTTCTCTAGGTTCCGCCGCGTGCTCTGGATGACGGTGGCGGCCATCGCGGCCACCACGTCCTCCTGGAGCGACCGGGAGAGGTGCGCGGCGATCACGATGCCGTCGCGCGTGACGACGAGGCTGCCCTTCACGCCGACGACGTCGTTCAGGCGCTTCAGGATGCTACGCACGGGCGGCCTCCGCGGACGCCGGCGCCTGCGAGTTGCGGGCGACGAGGTCCTGCACGAGCTCCCACACGCGCTCCCCGCGGAGGGGGGCGGAGTAGAGCACTCCGATCGTGAGTCCGCGGACGCGGACGACGGTGACGTTGCCCGACGGGCTCTCCACCTCGGCGCGGACGAGCGCGCCGGTGTCCATGCGCCGGCTCGCGTCGTCGGCGACCGAGGCGGTGGCCGTCACGAGCTCGCAGAACTGGCGGCGCGTGGGGCCCGTGCCGTCGGTGTGGTCGGCCAGGATGTCGCCGTCGCGGTCGAGGACCGCGATGTTGCGCACGCCCTCGCCGCCGCCGAGCGCGAGCACGTCGGCGCGGAGCGACTCGACGTCGAGCCGGCCGCGCGCGCCTCCGGTGCGGCCGGACGCGTCGCACGAGGGGAAGTCCGAGGCCTGGCGGGGGAACCCGCCGGACTCCTCGATCGCGCGGGCGCGGTCGCCGAAGTCCCGGATCTCGTCGTTCTCCTCGGTCTCGGCGCTGCCGAGCGACCTGACGAACTCCTGCACTTCCTTCGCGGCCGGCGTGATCGAGAGCACGGAGCGCAGGTGCCTGCGGCACGCGCTGACGTCGCCCGCGGCCCAGTAGAGCTCCGCGAGGAGCATGTGCGCGCGGACGTTGTGGCCGTTCAGGCGGGTCACGCGGCGCAGCGCCTCCTCGGCGAGGATGCCGTCCTTCGCGATCATGTCGCGGAGCCAGCGCTCGAGCCGGATCTCGCCGGTGACGAGGTGCGGACCCTCGTTCAGCGGGTAGCGGTCGGCGCACTGCTGCGCGGCCTCGAGGGCCTCGTCCTGGCTCCCGAGCTCGCGGTAGATCGCCGCGAGCTGCGTGAACACGACGGGGGAGGGGCGGCGCTGCGCGTCCTCCCGGAGCTTCCGGAGCTGTCCGGTGAGGCTCCGCTTCTTCGCGAAGAGCTTCACCTGCGCGAGGCGCTCGGAGTCGGGGAAGGAGCGCATCCCCTCCTCGGCGGCGGCGAGGGCCTCGTCGATCTCCCCGAACGCGATCAGGCGCTCGGCGTACTCGCCCCACGCGGACGGCGACGGCTCCGACCGGACGCGGGCCTTCAGCCGCGCCAGGTCGCGCCATCTCCTCAGCTTGTCGGCGATGCTCACTTCGGACCTGCCTCCGTGCCCGGCGATGCGCCGGACTCCTTCCATGTCGGGATTCGCGGTTTCTCCGCTTGAGAGCGTTTTCTCACTTCCGCAGCGCGTAGACGACGCGGTCGTCCCCGCACACGTACAGCCGGTCGTCCACCTGCACGGGCCGCGTCACGATGGGGATCGGGCGGCCGTCCCTCGACGAGAGCCGGAAGTCCCAGAGCGCCTCGATGGCGGCGCCCCGCACGTCGAGCGCCGTGAGCGTCCCGCCCACGTCGCCCACGTAGAGGACGCCGTCCGCGAGGAGGACGTCGGTCCGGACCCGCGCGCCGATGCTGCGGAGCCCCGCGCGCTCCGCGCGGTCGCCGAGGCGCCAGGAGAGGACCGTCCCCTGCGTCGTGACGGCGTAGGCGACTCCCTGCCACGCGAGCGGCGCGACGCGGATCTCCCCGTCCACCGAGTCCTTCCAGCGGATTTCCCCCGTGGACGGGTCGAACGCGTAGAGCGTGCTCGGCTTCTGGTCGCTCGATCCGCGGACCGCCGCGAGGGCGAGCCCGCCCGCGACGCAGACCGGCGTGGTGAAGGCGACCGCGGGGCCGCCGTCGCGCACGAAGAACGAGCGGATCTCGGCGCCCGTCCTCGCGTCGAGCACCGTGACGCGCCCGTCCACGGCGACGCACCAGAGCTCGTTCCCGTGGAGCGACGGGGAGATCTGGATCCCCGCGCCGCGCGCGCCCCCGGCCGGCCAGCGCCACGACGCGCGGCTCTCCCGGAGGTTCGCCGCCGTGACGTTCCCGTCGTTGTCCGCGAACCACGCCATGTCGTCCCGCACGGCCGGGTCGGCGACGACGTTCCCCGGCAGCGGCTCGCGGGCCACGATCTCGGACGTGGACCCGCGCACGAAGTAGAGCGAGCGGTCGGACCCGGCCACCGCGAGGCGGTCCTGGTGCGCCGCCGGCCGGCAGACGCCCTGGATCGCGAGCGTCGTCACCCGCGAGCCGCGCACCGCGTCGAACACCTCGAGGCCGCGCCGCGAGGGGACGTAGATCCGCTCGCCGGACACGGCGGGCGCCGCGAGCAGCCGCTCTCCGGCGTCCGGCGACTGGAGGACCACGTCCTTCCGCATCGTGACGTCGGCGGAGAGCTTCAGGTCCTCGCGGAGCGTCGCGCGGTTCACCACGCGGAGGTTCGGGAACGTGATCTCGTGGGTCTGGAAGCCCTCGGCCGCGAGCTTCACCTTCGTGGGGCGGTGCACGTGCACGTCCCAGAGGATGCACGGCGTGCGGAGGTCGGTCTCGGCGTCGTCCACGAGCACGCGCGCGCCCGCGGGCCGCGACGTGACCATGCGCGGGACGACGATCTCCTCGAAGAGTCCGGTGGCGTTCAGCCACTGGTCGAGGAAGCGGATGGCCGCGTCCTGCGCGCCCGCCGCGTCGTTCTTCGCCCGCGCCTCGGCTGCGGCCGCGGCGTGCGCGTCGAACGAGGCCGTCACGGCCTTCGCGTTCTCGCGGAGCTCCTTCGCCTTGCTCCCCTTCGGACCGGCGATCCACTCCGGCGCCGCCGCCGCGAGGGTCACGATCCGGTCGAGCTGCGTCGCGAGCTCCCGCGTGTGGACCCGGAGCCAGGCGTCGTCGTCGTACGCCTCCCACGCCTGGTCCAGCCTCTCGACCAGGCTCCCGCGCAGGCGGCGCTCGTACCCGACGATGTCGTTCGCGCGCGTGCGGAGGCCGGCGGCCATGTCGCGCGCATCCTGCGCGTCGGGGATCTCGCCCGCCGACGAGGCGAGCGCCGCGAACTGCCCGGCGGCGTTCTCCGCCTCCGCGGCGACCGTCTTCCGCGCCTCGGCGCGTTCGAGGAGGACCTTCGCCGACGCTTCCGGGTCTCCCATCGCCGTGGTCATCGCGCGCATCTCCGCCGCGGTGCGCTCCTGCAGCGGCGACACCTTCTGGCGGAGCGTGGCGAACGAGCCGCGGAACTGGTCGAGCGCCTCCGCCGCGGCGCGCTGCTCGCGCCGGTACCAGGAGTACGCCTCGAGGCCGCCGTACGCGGCGGCGAGGAGCAGCACACCGCCCGCGACCGCGAGCCGCACGCCGCGCTGCCGCGACTTCCGCTTCGCGAGGATCTGGTTGAGCTTCGCGTGCGCGTCCTCGTTGTTGCGGTCGATCGTGAGGATCTTCCGGTAGATCTTCTCGGCCTGGTCCCAGTCGCGCACCGCGAGCGCCGTCTCGCCGAGCGCGTCGTACTCGGCGATCGCGTCGCCGGTCATCCCGCTCTGGACGTAGACCTGGATCAGGCGGTTGCGGAGGTCCTGGTCCTCGGGACCGAGGGAGACCACGCGGTGGAGGAGCTGCACGGCGCGGTTCGGGCGCCGGAGCTCCACGTAGCACTCCGCGGCCGACTTCCCGAGCTCGATGACCTCCTTCGCGTGCTGCTCGAGGCCCTCCGGGTTGCTCGCGAAGATCTCGACGATCCGGTCGGCGGCCGCGAGGTCCGTCGGGAGGAACCCGACGATCCGGCGGTACACGTCGAACGCGGCGGCGCGGTCGCCCTTCGAGAGGAGGATCTCCGCGTGCACCTTGTAGTGGAAGGCCGCGCGCTCCAGCTCCTTCCCGGACTCGTGCGCCTCGCCGAGGCACCGGTGCATCTCCGGCGTGTCGGCCTTCTTCGCGACGAGACGGGTGAGGAACTTCACGGTGCCGGGCGTGTCGCCCGCCGCCATCGCCGCGTCGGCGGCGCGGGAGAGTTCCGAGACCGGCGCGGGCTCGATGGCGCCGCCCTCGAGGAGGAGCGCCATCGCCTTCGTGACCTCGAACCGCCCTGCGTAGCTCTCGACGACGATCTCGTCCACCGAGCGCCGGCCGTCGATCGCCGCGAGGATCCGTCCCGCCCAGGCCTGCGAGAAGAGCTCGTCGTCGAGCGCCACGTTCCGCCCGCTGTAGCGGAAGATCTCCTGCGTGTCCGGGAGGACGCGCTGGATCCACTCCCACTCGTCCACCCGCTTCGCGGCCTCCATGATGAGGCTGTTCACGTTGAACGTGAGCTTCGTGATCCCGTCGTGCGTGCGGAACTCCTCGTCCGGCGGACCCTCGACGAACTCGAACTGCGCGTCCTTCCAGATGAAGAGGCTGTAGACCTCCTCCTCGATCTGCGTCTTCAGCGCGTCCTCGACGTCGGCCCGCGTGACGAGGCCCTGCTCGACGAGGACGTGCCCGAGGAGCTTCCCGCCTGCGGCGTCCTGGCTGCGGAGCGCCTCGGCGAGCTTCTCCGGGGAGAGCTTGTCGAAGCGGATGAGGATGCGCCCGAGCGCGTCGGGGCGGTGCTTCCCGCGCGTCAGCATGGACACGCCGTCGTGGCCGAAGTAGATCGCCTTCCGCGACGCGCCGTCGAAGATGTAGAGCGTGCCCTCGCGCTGGTTCATCGAGAGCATCTGGAAGATGTTCGCGAGGTCCACGGAGTTCAGGTTGCCGCGCAGCGAGGTCATCGTGCGGCTCCGGTCTCCGGCGCGTCTCGGCTGGTGGTGTGCGTCACGGGCGTCCTCCGCGAGGCGGCAGCCCGGAAACGTCCGGGACGCCTGTCCGGCGACTCATCGGACCTCGGGTCCGCTCATCTTGAGAGCGCACCTGTCGAATCGACTCGGCGCGGCCCTCGGAGTTCCCGCGAACGGAGCCCGCCGCGGGGCGTAGGCTCCCCGCCATGGAGTCGACCGGCACGGGACTGCTCTGCGCCGTCGCGGCCGCGGCGGCCGCGGGCGACGCCGCGGGAGTCGCGTCGTCCGTCCGCGCGGCCGCAGCCCGGGGGGTTCCCGAGAGCGAGGTCCGCGAGACGCTGCGGATGCTCCATCCGTTCATCGGATTCCCGCGTGCGCTGGACGCGTTCGCCGCCGCGGGGCTCGCGGGAGGCGGCGCGCCCGCCGGCGAGCCCGGCGACGCGGAGGCCGCGGGACGGGACGCGTTCGAGCGCGTCTACGGGCCCGACGCGCCGCGCATCCTCGCGCGGATCCGCGGCATGGACGAGGAGGCGGCGCGGCGGGTGATCGCCGACGCGTACGGCCGCGTGATCTCGCAGCCGGGCCTTCCCCTCGTCGTGCGCGAGCGGATCGCGGTGGTCGTGCTCGCCGCGCAGGGTCTGGTGAACCAGCTCGGCGGGCACGTGGGCGGGGCGCTCCGATGCGGAGCCGCCGCCGGCGACATCGAGGCCGATCTGGCCGCCTGCGCCCCGTGGATCCCCGAGCCGGGCGCCGCGCGGGTGCGCGCTGCGCTGGCCGCGGCTCCTCGCCGGGCCTGATTCTCCCTTCCGGGCGCGGGCGGCGGGACCGACCCTTCCGGCATGCGACTCCCCTTCGCGAAGTACGGGCTCCTCGACCTGGCCGTCGGGACGGCGATCTGCCTCGCCGTCGCGGGCGGGTGCGCCTGGTTCGCGCTCGCGGAGCCGGGGCGGCCGTGGCTCTGGGCGCCGGCGGGCCTCGCATTCGCCGTGTGGCTCCTCCTCGTGAACTTCTTCCGCGACCCCGAACGCCCGACGCCGGCGGGCGAGCTCCTGGTCGTCTCCCCGGCCGACGGGATCGTCAAGGACATCACGGAGCTCCCCGACCCGGGGCGGCTCGGCGACGCGGCGTCGCGGATCGGGATCTTCCTCTCGCCCCTCGACGTGCACGTGAACCGGATGCCGATGGACTGCACGGTCGTCGAGGTGGACTACCGCCGCGGCGAGATGCTCCCGGCCTACGAGCCGCGGGCGATCGAGGTGAACGAGTCCTGCGCCACGGTGATCGAGGTCCTCGGCGGGAAGGCGCGCCTCATCGTGCGGCAGGTCACGGGCGCGGTGGCGCGCCGGATCGTCTGCCCGGCGAAGCCCGGGGAGCGCTACCGGGCGGGCGAGAGGTACGGGATGATCAAGTTCGGCTCCCGTACGGAAGTCTGGGTGCCGAAGAATCTCCAGGTGACCTGGAACGTGAAGCCCGGCGACCGCGTCTGGTGCGGGGTGACCGTCCTCGGCACCGTCAGGGACCCCCGATGACCCGACTGCCGACCGGACCCGAACGCGCCGCGACGCCTGCGGCGACGCCCGCCGCGACGAGCGCCGCGACGACGGCCGCGACG
>JAJVHW010000029.1 GCA_022072415.1 Planctomycetota bacterium | reverse complement strand
CCGGAAGCGCGGCGAGCGACCCGCGCGCGGTGCGCGCCGCGCTCGATGCGGCGCCGCAGAGGACCGCCATCTCCGGCGCGATCGCCGCGACGAGCCGCGGGGCGAGCGGTTCGTCGAAGAGCACGACCGCCGCACGCGGTCCGAGCGACGACGCGGCCGCGGAGAGCGCGCGTTCGAGCAGCGCCGAGGCGAGCGGCGACGTCGTCACGCGACGCCGCCGCCCGTGGACGCGCGCATCCACGCGACGGTGTCCCGCAGGATGTCGTCGAGAGTCCGCAAAGCGGCGAACCCCGCGGTCTCCGCGAGGCGCGACACGTCGGGCACGCGGCGGCGGAGGTCCTCGAACCCCGCGCCGTAGACCGCCTCGTGCGGGACGAAGACGATCCGGGACCGGCTCCCCGCGGCGCGCAGCACCGACTCCGCGAGCGAGAGCACGGTCGTCTCGCGCGGCGATCCCACGTTGAACACGCGCCCGGCCGCGGCGGGCGCGTCGGGCGCGGCGGGCGCGTCGAGGAGGCGGACGATCGCCTCCGCCGTGTCCGCGACGTGGCAGAAGCTCCGCGTCTGCGAGCCGTCGCCGTGGACCTCCAGCGGGGCGCCGTCGAGCGCGCGGCGGACGAAGCGCGGGATCACCATCCCCCACTCGCCCGACTGGCGCGGCCCCGCGGTGTTGAAGATGCGGACGACGCGCGCCGGGAGCCCGCGCTCCCGGTGCCACGCGAGCGCGAGATGCTCGTCGCAGAGCTTCCCCGCCGCGTATCCCCACCGCACCGACGACGGCGCGCCGAGGACGAGGTCGTCGTCCTCGCGGAACGGCGCCCGCGCCCCGCGCCCGTAGACCTCCGACGACGACGCGACGACCACCGGCAGGTTCCGCTCCGCGGCCGCCGCGAGCACCGCCGACGTCGCGCGGAGGTTCCCCTCGATCGTCGCCACGGGCCGCTCCACGGCCTTCCGCACGCCCACCGCGGCGGCAAGGTGCACGACCGCGTCGCAGCGCGCGGCGAGGGACCGCACGAGCGCGTCGTCGCACGCGGACCCGACGACGAGTTCGCATCGTCCCGACGCCGCGGCGCCGGCGAGGTGCTCCCTCCGCCCCGCGGACAGGTCGTCCAGCGCGACGACGCTCCGCCCCGCCCCCGCGAGGAGGTCCGCGACGTGCGAGCCGATGAACCCCGCGCCGCCGGTGACGAGGACCCGCCGCGCCGTCACACCGTCCACTGGAACGCGAGCCCCACGGTGCGGAGCAGGAGGGCCGCGACGGCCAGGCGCCGGTGCCAGGAGCGCTGCGCGGGCGTGGCCTTCCGGCGGACGAGCGCGATGCCGAGCCAGATCACGGGGAGGTAGAGCACCGTCGCCGCGGCGGACGCGCCGATGTGCGTCCACTGGAGGGGCGAGTAGGACGTCGTGACCGTCTGCGCGATCACGGACCGCGTGAACTCCAGCCAGAGGACGAGCCCGAGGTCGAGCGCCATGCCGGGGATCACGAGCCGGAGGTGCGCCGTGCGGTTCCGCCGGGCGATCCAGCCCGCGGCGAGGAGCGCCCAGCCGAGGGCGGAGAGGAGGTCGTAGACGTTCCAGTCCATCCCCCGGGGATCGCAGGCGGACCGCCGGAAGTCAACATGCGCGGGCGCGCTCGGGGAATCGCGTCTCTTCTTGAGAACCCGGCCCCGACTTCCCGATGGGGAACCGTGACCGCATCCACCGGCCCACGGTCCGCCGCCTCCCCCGCCCGCGATTCCCGCGCCGGCGCGGACGGGACCGCGCCGACGGCCCGTGTCGCCGAGCTCGAGGAGGAGCTCCTCCGCCTCAGGGCCGATCGCGACGAGCAGGCCCGCATGGTCGAGGAGGAACTCGTCCGGCTCTCGCAGATCTACCAGAAGATGGGCTCGGACCTGGACGACGCGCGGCAGGAGCGCGACCGGCTCGCGGACCTCGTGCGACAGGAGCGGGAGCGCCGCGCCCGCGAGATGCTCGAGATGTCGGAGCGGCTCGAGGACGCGCTCGCCGGAGCGGAGTCGCGGAAGGCCGGCGCGCCCCAGCGCGACCCGATCACGCCGGAGCGGTTCGTGCAGGAGAGGCTCGCGAGGGCGCAGGAGTCGCACGCGCCGCCGAAGCCCGGGGACCTCCCCTCGATCCCCGGGTACCGGATCCTCGCGCCGCTCGGACAGGGCGGGATGGCGACCGTCTACCAGGCGCTCGCCGACGACGGCCGCGAGGTCGCGATCAAGGTCCTCCACGACGGACCCGACGCGTCGAAGGGGCGGATGGAGCTCTTCCTCCGCGAGGCGGCGGTGATGCTCCAGCTCTCGCACCCCGGTCTCGTGGGCGCGGTGGACGCCGGCGATGCGCCGTGCGGGCGCTACCTCGTCCTCGAACTCGTCCGCGGCGAGAGCCTCGCCGCGATCGTGCGCCGCGACGGACCGATGCCGGAGAAGGAGGTCCTCCGCGTGGGCCTCCAGGTGGCGCGCGCGCTCGCCTACTGCGCGCGGCTCGGGCTCACCCACCGCGACGTCAAGCCGTCGAACCTCCTCCGCGACCCGACGGGACGCGTGCGCGTCTGCGACTTCGGCCTCGCGGCGCTCTCCTCCGGCGGCGACCCGGCCAGGCCGTACGGATCGCCGGGCTACGCCGCGCCGGAGCAGATCACGAACCCCACGTCGGTGGACGAGCGCGTGGACATCTACGCTCTCGGGTGCACGCTCTGGCACCTCGCCGTCGGGCGGCGACCTTTCTCCGGCCAGGCGAAGGAGGTCTTCGAGCAGCAGCGCGCGAACGACATCCCCGACCCGCGCTACGAGGGTGGCGACGTCACGCCGCGGTTCGCGCAGGTGCTCCGCCGGATGGGCCGCGCGCAGCGCGACCGGCGGTACCGGAAGTGGGACGAGTGCATCCTCGACCTGATGCTCGTCGAACAGGGGAACCCGCCGTTCGCGGCCGCTCTCGCGGAGGCGCAGGAGCCGGGCTCGCGGGCGCTCGCGGACTCCCCGCCGGACGGGACCGAACCTTCGGCGCGCGGCGCCGCAGGCGCAGGGAGCCCCGCCAGCGCCACGAGCGGCATGAGCGCCACGAGGGGCATGAGCGACACCGGACGGGCCGCCGACGCGCCGCGCGCCGGCGCTCCGGCCTTCCCGTTCCCGCCGATCGAGTACCGCGGCGCGCCGGCGCCGGCCACGCCCGCGTTCGTCCGCCGCCTCGGGCCCCACGCGACGCCGATCCTCACCGGCTCCGTCGCCGTGCTCGGAATCGTGCTCGGGCTTGCGGCGGCCTCGTTCACGCACCGGTCCCCGCGCGCGGAGTTCGAACTCCGCGCCGTGGCGCTCCGCGACGCCGGGCGCCCCGACGAAGCGGCGCGCCTGCTCCGGAGTGCGGCCGAGACGATGGAGGGCGAGGACCGCGCCGCGCTGCTGCGCCTCGCCGAGTCGATCCTCGCCCGCTGACCCGCGTCCGTCGCGCTCGTCGCGCTCGTCGCGCTCGTCGCGTCCGTCGCGCCCGTTGCGTCCGTCGCGCCCGTTGCGCCCTGCCCGACTGGACGATCGTAAAGCGGCTCTTACGAATCGGGGGCATGCGGCCCCGCCCGCAGGCTCGCGGCGAACGGCACGCGGCCTGCAATAGGGAGTCCGTCAGTCCCGCTCGGGGACGGACAGGCAAGATCCCGCTGGCGCGATGGTCGCGTCAGTCAACCGGAGCCGCCCGCGCGTCCCGCAGACGGCTCCGGGAGGGATCGATCGCCGCGGAGAGCGCAGCCTCGGGGGAGGCGCGGCCCGTCCGGCGCCCGAAGTCCCGCCCGCGGCGGGAGATGCCCTTCGACCGCAGCCCGCACGCCCTCTAGACTCCGCGCCGGACGTCCCACCCGCGGAGCCTCCCCGACATGAACGACACGAAGCCCACTTGGGCCATCGCCCAGACGGTCCTCCTCGCCGCCGTGCTGATCTCGAGCGTGATGGTCGTCTGCTCGAACTCCCGGCTGGAAGAGCGCGTGATCCGCCTCGAACAGAAGGGCGTCACGGGCTCCGGCGGAGGGGGTGGCGGGTCGGTCGGCGGCGGCGGCGGCGGTACGTCGGCGCCTGCGCAGCGGACGCCCGGCCGCGGCAGCGGCGTCACGGTCGCCGGCTGGGGCGGGAAGCAGGCCGAGGTCCTGTTCGTCGAGGGCGCGGCGAACGACGCCCCCCTCCGCCTCCAGGACAAGCCCCTCCCGCAGAACGACTGGTACGTGAACCGGCGGACCTCCGCGCCGAAGACGCTCAACTACTACGCCACCAACGAGGGCGAGACCAACACGATCACGGGCTACACGCTCGGCCGGCTGATGGTCCTCGACCCGGACCGCCCGCCGAACGTCGAGCCGTCGCTCGCGGTGTCGTGGGACGTCTCGGCCGACAAGCTCACGTACACCTACCACCTCCGGAAGGGCGTGCAGTTCGGCGACGGGCGCCCGTTCACGTCCGCCGACGTGAAGTTCAGCTTCGACGTGATGCGCGACCCCGCCGTCAAGGCCGACCACATGCGGAGCGGCTTCGACGACGTGGAGTCCCTCGAGACGCCGGACCCCCACACGGTGGTCGTCCGGTACAAGAAGAAGTACTGGAAGGGCCTCTACCAGTTCGGGGTCACGCTGCGCGTGCTCAACAAGGGCTGGTACGAGGAGCAGGTCCCCGTCTACGCGAAGCGGCTCGGCAAGGAGCGGTTTTCCACGCAGCCCGGGCAGAAGGGCTTCGGCGAGGTCTTCAACCTGATCCGGATCCCCTGCCCGGGCACGGGGCCCTACTACATCGAGAAGGAGGAGGACTTCACCGAGAAGTCGATCCGGATGGTGCAGAACCCCTTCTGCTGGCACATCCAGAAGAACCCCACGTACCACAACATGGTCGGGCTCCGCTGGGTGTTCATCGCCGACGAGATCGTCGCGTTCGAGGAGTTCCGCAAGGGCAACTTCGACGTGACCGTCGTGGACGCCGAGCGCTACGACGACCAGCTCGCGAAGGACCCGACGATCTCGGCGATCGCGCAGCACTTCGTCTACGACCACATCGGCCTCGACTGCTCCTACATCGCCTGGAACTGCCGCCAGGCCCCCTTCGACGACCCGCGGGTGCGCCGCGCGATGACGCACCTCGTGGACCGCGAGTGGATCGCGAAGGAGATCGAGCGGGGCCGCGCGGAGGTCGCCGTCTGCAAGTCGAAGAAGAGCTACCCGACGTACTCCCACGACCTCGAGCCCCACCCGTTCGACGTCGCGGCCGCGAAGGCCCTGCTTGCGGAGGCGGGCTGGAGGGACTCGGACGGCGACGGCGTCCTCGACAGGGACGGGAAGCGGTTCGAGTTCGAGCTGAAGGTGCCGAGCGGGCGCACGTTCTTCATCCGCGTGGGCGGCGCCATCAAGGACGCGTGCGCGAAGGCGGGGATCCGCATGGACATCCGCGCCCTCGAGTGGTCCACGTTCATCGGGGACTACGAGGAGAGGAAGTTCGACTCCGTGATGCTCTACTCGTCGTGGCCCGACGTCTGGATCGACCTCTACGAGGACTTCCACAGCTCGCAGGACGTGCCCGCGGGCGGGAACTCGCCCGGCTGGCGCGACGCGACGGTGGACGCGCTCCTCGAGAAGATGCGCGAGGAGTTCGACGATGACGTGCGCACGACGATGTTCCACGAGTTCAACCGCGCGTTCTACGACGCGCAGCCGATGACGCTCCTCGTCCACGGCAAGGTGGACGTGCTCTGCAACAGGCGCTTCGAGAACGTGAAGGTGCGCCCGACCGGCCTCGGGCACCACGACTGGTGGGTGAAGCCCGAGAACGTGCGTCACAAGTGATCCCCGGGGAGCGCACGTGTTCCAGTACGTCCTGAAGCGCCTCCTCGCGATGGTCCCGACGCTGCTCGGGATCACGTTCATCACGTTCCTCATCATCAACTTGGCGCCGGGCGACCCGGTGTCCGAGACGATGGGCGGCGGCGGCGAAGCCGAGGGCGCGGAAAGCCAGGCCCGGAAGGCCGACGCGGTCAAGGCGAAGAAGAAGCTCCTCGGGATCCTCGAGCCCGAGCACGCGGTGCGTTCGTGGACGGTGGACGGCACGGTTCCGCGCACGTCCGACGGGAAGCCCACCCGGCCCCGCGAGATGGAGCGGCAGCCCGACGTCGGCGAGTTCGAGGCGTGGTCGGTGGCGGCCGACCTCTCGAAGGACGGGAAGACGCTCTGGTGCGGCACGGAGGACGGGCGGCTCCACGCCGTGGACCTCGCGGGCGGAGGCACGGGACCCGCGATCCGGCTCGGCGAGAAGGGCGTTGCGAGCGTCGCCGCGTCGCCGGACGGGTCGCGCGTCGCGGCGGGCGACCAGGGGGGCGGGATCTACGTCGTGGCCGCGACGGGCGCCTCCGGCGCGGCGCAGGCCGTCGGGAAGCCCTTCGGACTCCCGGTGCGCGGCCTCGCGTTCTCGCCCGACGGAACGCGCCTCGTCTCCGCGTGCAACGACGGGAAGGTGCGCGTCCACGACGCGGCCGACGGGAAGGTGCTGCAGACGCTCGGCGACCACACGTCCTACGCGGCCGACGCCGCGTTCGCGCCCGACGGCTCGCGCTTCTGGACCGCGGGCTACGACCGGAAGATCCGCGAGTGGACGTTCAAGGGGGGCGAGGCGGTCGCGAAACCCCGGGTGATCGCGACCGCGGGCGGTCCGGTGAACGTCCTTGCCGCGTCCGGCGACGGCCGCCGCCTCGCGGCCGGTTCCGACGACCGCGCCGCGTACGTGTTCGACGTGACGGCCGCCGGGGCCGACGCGAAGCCGCTGTCCGTCCGCAAGTCCGCGCACGCGAAGTCCGTCACGGCGGTCGCGCTGAGCGCCGACGGGAAGCTCCTCGCCACCGCGGCCGGCGACGGCGTCGTGAAGCTCTGGTCGGTGGACGACGACGCGCAGGCGGCGCAGTCCCGCGACAACTCCGCCGGCGAGTTCGGGGCGGTGCTCTTCGCCGACGGCGGCGCGCGGCTCCTCACCGCGTCGCGGGCCGACCGGAAGACGGCGCTCTGGAAGCGCTACGCCACGTGGCTCGGCCGCACCGCGCGCCTGGACTTCGACCGCTCGTTCCTCGACGAGGAGCGGGTCATGGACAAGGTCTGGAAGCGCCTCCCCGTGACGCTCGGGCTGAACCTCCTCTCGATCCTGATCACGTACCTGATCGCGATCCCGATCGGCATCCGCTCCGCGGTGAAGCGCGGGCAGACCTTCGACCGCGCCACGTCGCTCGTGATGTTCATGCTCTGGTCCGTGCCGAGCTTCTGGGCCGCGACCATGCTGATCCAGTGGTTCAGCTCCGAGCGCGCGTTCAACTGGTTCCCGTCGGTCGGCCTCCACTCCCCCGGCGAGGAGAACCTCGCCTACCTGCCGTGGCTCGCCGACTTCGGGAAGCACCTCGTCCTCCCGATGATCGTGTTCACGTACGGGAGCTTCGCGGGGCTGTCGCAGTACATGCGCACGTCGCTCCTCGAGAACATCGCGCAGGACTACGTCCGCACGGCGCGGGCGAAGGGCCTTCCCGAGCGGGCCGTGATCTACAAGCACGCGCTCCGGAACTCGCTCATCACCCTCGTCACCTTCGTGGCGACGCTCCTCCCCGGCATGATCGGCGGCTCGGTGATCGTGGAGCAGATCTTCAGCATCGACGGCATGGGCCGCCTCGGGTTCGAGGCGATCCTGAAGCGCGACTACCCCGTCATCATGGCCATCACCACGATGTCTGCCTTCCTCACGCTGCTCGGGATGCTCGTCTCCGACGTTCTCTACCCGCTCGTGGACCCCAGGATCACGCGCCAATGAGCGAGAAGACCGCACCGGCCGCGACCGCCTCCGGCGACGACGCGTCCATGGACGTGGCGGCGATCCGCGCGAAGCAGGCCCGCGAGGGGCAGACCTACGGCGCCATCGTGCGCTCCCAGCTCCGGAAGAACCGCGCGGGGATGGCGGGGCTCCGCGTGATCCTCGTGATCGTGATCATGGCGATCCTCGCGCCGCTCCTCGCGAACGACCGCCCCGTCGTGGCCCGCTACAAGGGCGAGACCTGCTTCCCCGCGTTCACGACGTACGTGGACGTCTGGATTCCGTGGCGCGGGCTCCGCTACGAGATGAAGAGCCTGAAGATCGCGGGCGGGTATCCGTTCTCCGACCACTATGCCGTGCTCGAGGGGAAGACGTGGAAGGAGGCGCTGGAGCAGGACTCCGCGAACGTCTCCTTCTCCCTGAGCCCGCCGATCCCGTGGCACCCGAACCAGATCAGCAAGACCGAGCTGAAGCAGGGCCCGTCGTGGTCCACGCGGCACTTCATGGGCACCGACGACCAGGGGCGCGACGTCTGCTCGCGCATCGTCCACGGCTGCGTCGTGGCGGTCACCGTCGGCGTCGTCGCCATGGGGATCGCCGCGTTCATCGGCATCGTGTTCGGGATCTCGGCCGGGTACTTCGGAGGCTGGGTGGACATGGTCCTCTCCCGCCTCGTCGAGGTCGTGATGTGCTTCCCGACGTTCTTCCTGATCATCGCGGTGATCTCGTTCCTGCCGCCCTCGATCATGAACATCATGATCGTGCTCGGCCTGTTCGGCTGGACGGGCATCTACCGCCTGATCCGCGGCGAGGTGCTCAAGTGCCGCTCCCTGGACTACGTGACCGCCGCCCGCGCCCTCGGCGTGCCGGCCCGGGGCGTCATGTTCCGCCACATCCTCCCGAACGCGATCTCCCCCGTGTTCGTGTCCGTCGCCTTCGGCATCGCGGGCGCGGTGCTCACGGAGACTTCGCTCTCGTTCCTCGGGTTCGGCGACCCGAGCGTGCCCTCGTGGGGCGAGATCGTGAGCCAGGGCCGCCAGTACGTCGTCGAGGGGAAGACCCACCTCGTGATGTTCCCGGGCCTCGCGATCTTCGTGACCCTGACCGCCTTCAACCTCTTCGGCCAGGGCCTCCGCGACGCGATGGATCCCCGGCTCCGCAGGTAGGCGGTGCGGGAGGACGTGGGAGCGCCCCCCTCGCACTCGACGGACCCCGTGATCGCCGACGCGGCACAGTTCCTGCACCGATGCGCGGGCCCTGCATGACCCTCGACTTGAGGCTGGATCGCGACGGGCGACGGTCGCCCGAGCGCGCACGTCGCACGTGATGCGATGCGCAAACTGCGCCTCGAGCGGCGCGAACATGCCGCGAACGTCTTCGGCGTGCTCGCAGGCCGCGGGTGCGCCGAGCGCGGATTGTCGAGACCCACGTGCGCGCCGCACCCCCGCTGCGGAACGCGCACACCGGCACGGAGACCGCCCCGGGGCAACGTGTCGGGACGGACGCGCCGCGTGTGCACCAGGCGCATGGCCCCGCCGCCGCAGAGCGCCGCGCACATCGCGAGCAGTCGACGGGCCTCAAGGACGACCTCGGACTTCAGCACGGCGCAGCCGACATCCCGGATCCTCTCCAGAGTGAGGAGGAACGCCGCAGCGAGTTCGGGCCACTCCCCCGGCGGCAGGTCGGCCGTGACTGCGGATCTGCAGCGGTCCGGAGGTCCTCTGCGATTCGCTCGCAGCTCATGGCACCCCCCGTCGCATTGCCCCGAGCCGTTCGTCCGAAACGGATGCGCCGTCGAATTGCAGACCCACTGATCGGTTTCAACTCTGTGGGCCACCCCGTCCTCGGGGGATGGAACAATGCACCGTTGATCGTCCACTTCGAGATGAGATACGATGCGCCCATGGTCGGGCGGGACCCGACAGGAGGTGCAGCGAAGTGAAGTTGCCCGGTTTCAAGACGGCGTCGGTCGCCCTCGTCGCACTTCTGGCCGTCGTCTCGGTCCCTGCGTTCCTCGCGGCGCAGACTCCGAGGACGATTTCAGAAGAGGAGTGGTACGCCTTGCTCTCGGACATCGAGTCGAAGCACTCGACGAAGCTCGCGCGAGAGTCCGCGGTCCGGGACGCGGTGAAGGACGGACTCGTCGATCTTCGATTTCGCGTGGTCGACATCGAGGTGAAGGAGTCCTCCGTCAGGCTCCGTCTGAACGCCGTCCGGGGACAGGGGACGCTCGAGATCGACCTGCCGCCCGCGGACAAGGAGGGCGTCCGCACGTGGGCGAAGGATGACGTGGTGTCCGTCCTCCACGCCGTCCGCATGACCGATGGCACGCCCACGCTCACACCGGTTCCGATGCGCGCGGCGGACATGCGACCGGCGAAGGCTGGGGTCGCCGCTGCGAAGAAGGGCTCCTCGCCACGCACCTACAAGGAGAGTGAGTGGGCTGCCCTCCTGGCCCGGCTGGATGAGACGAACGTGACGAAACTCGCGCGCGAGGAGCTTCTCGCCACGACGCTCGCAGGCGCCAGGGTGGAGTTCAGGATGAAGATCCTCGACGTCTCCCTCGTGGACGATCGGATCGACGTCGAACTCTGCGGTCGCTTCGGCGGCGATCGCGCCCGGGTCTCGCTCCCCCGCGCCGATCTGTCGATCGTGAAGGAGTGGGGGAAGTGGGACCGCGTATCGGTGATCCGCGACGTGATCGCGAAGGACGGCGAGTTCACCTTGTCCGAACCCTCCGGCCGCGCGGAGACCATGAGCCGCTCGAAGAACCCCGGTGTCGAGTACGCGCCCGAGCCGGTGGCCGTGAAGTCCGAGGGAATGCTCATGGCCTGGATGAGGGACTACGCCACCGGGATCTTCGATCGCGACGACGGGGACGGGGACGCCCGGGTCGTGCTGCAGAAGGCTTCGAAGTTCGAGTACGAGGTGCGCGGCACGGTCGCCAGCATCGAGGGGAGCGACCTCCTCATCGCCCCGAGCAGTTGGACCGCGTGGGTCCGCGCGTCGCAGGTCCCTTCCGAACGGCATCGCATCGGCCTTCCACTTGGAAAGCTCCGGGTGACTCCAGTCGACCCTCAGGTCATGGACACGGCGAAGCCTGGAATGGGGGTCTCCATCGCAGTGCGCTGCGATGCCCCGCGCTCGCAGTACCCAGTGCCGCGGACGTGCGAAGCGTTCAACTGGAGTTACCGCTTCTTGCGGTTCAGCGACACGGGCACCGCATCGAAGTGAACCTGCACGCGGGCGCAGCACGCGGGGACTCGAGCGTGGCTGCAAACACTCGCCAGATGAGGGGCTTGCGGACGCCGAGGCGGCGCGTCCGAGTGGCCGGAACGACAGCAGGCCGAACCGCAACGTAAGGGCGTGGCAATGCCCCGGCTTCTCGTGGACAGACACGGCGTTTGCGCTTCGTTCGCCGAGTCGAACGCGACGGTCGCCGGCCCGGTCGGTCGTTGACGGGGCCGCGCGTAGTCAGGGTGACGGCTGGGAGGGTTGCCCGGAAGTGGGTGCCGACTCCTCCGCCGCGACCACGTCTGCGGAGACGGCGTCCGGAGTGGCGGCGATCGCGGCTTGGGGGTTCGCCGTAGCGATGTCGGCTGCACCCTCGGTCGGCTCCGCAGACTTGCGCGGCGCGGCGGGTTCAGCTTGGGCGGCGGCTGCGGCCTGAGCGGCAGCAGCGGCCTGAGCGGCGGCGCGGGCGGCGGCGCGCCGCGCGGCGCGGCGCTCCTCGCTCGTCATCTTCGACTCGTCCGGAGCGGTGCCGGGGACCGTGCCCGCCGCGGACTGCGCGGGCTGCGCAGCCTGCGGACGCGGACCGCGGCCGGAGTTGCCGCCGGAGTTCCCGCCCACGTTGATCCGCACGCCGATCTGCGCGGAGAGCGCCTGAAGCTGCGCCACGAACGGGTCCACCGGCTTCGGGAGGAGCTTCACCGGACGGTTGAGTTCGGCCTCGTCGGGCTCGGGGACGGGCGTGCCCTTCCCGCCGGGGCGGCGGTCGTCGCGGCGGAGTCCGTACTGGAACATGCCGCCGCCGCGCTCGTCGTCGCGCTTCTTCCCGAACTTCGACGCCCTGCGCGGCGGCGTGCCCGGACGCTCTGGCCCCGCCGGACGCGCGTCCTCGCGCGGACCGCGGTCGCCGAAGCGGCGCGGGCGCCGGTCGGCCCCTCCCGCCGCGCCGCCG
>JAJVHW010000114.1 GCA_022072415.1 Planctomycetota bacterium | reverse complement strand
CCCCGCGGCGACGCGCGCCGCGGGATCCCGGAGCGTGACGAACACGAGCGGGAGCGCGACGAAGCCGAGCTGCTGGAGGATGTGGACGCGCACGCCGGGTTCGCGGGCGAGGATCGCGAGGTCCTTCGACACGAGCGCCGCGAACGGCCCGCGCCCCGCGCGGCCGGCGAACGTCCTCGCGCCTGACGGCGCCGGCGGCGCGCCCGCACCCTCGTCGGCCTCCCCGGACCAGAGCCGCTCGCCCGCGCGCGCCGTGGCCCGCGCGCAGAGCCAGACCAGCGGAACGGCCGCGAGGAGCGGGACGACCGCGAGCGGACCGTCGCCCACGGCCGCGTGCGCCCCCCACCACGACGGAAGGAACAGCAGCGACCGGGACACCTCCCCGAGCCGCCGCACGCCCTGCACCCAGAGGTCCGCGTCGCGCGAGTCGGCCGACCATCGCAGCGCGGCGAACAGCCCCACGAGGACGAGGGACCCGACGACCATGGAGATGTCCCGCCACTTCCGCGACCGGAAGAGCGAGAGGTACGACGTGACGACGAGGTGCCCGATCGCGGTGGCGGCGAGGACGACCGCCACGACGCCAGCGAGCCCCGCCGCGGCGGACCACGCGCCCGGAGACGCGCGGACCACGAGCACGCCGAGCGGCACGCCCCAGAACCACGTGCCCGGCGCGGCGGCGATGCCGAGGAACGTGGCGGTGAAGACCGTGCGCGGGGACGCGGGAAGCGTGAGGAGCTTCGTCACGTCGAGCGACTCGGTCTGCTGGAACCCGAGGAGCGGAGACGCCGCGCGGATCACGAACACGGCGAAGAAGCAGGCGTGGACGACGTCGCGCACGGCGTCCGGACCCTCGCGTGCCGCCGAGTCGCCGGCGGCCCACGCGAGGAACGACAGACCTGTCGCCATCCCGACCATCACCGCGATGCCGAGGATGAACCCGAGGATCCGCCACACGCTCGTGGACGTGAACCGGAGCCAGCTCGTCCATCGCACGCCGACGAGCAGCCGCACCTGCGCCCAGTCCGTCGCGCCGGAGTCCGCCGGCGGACCGCCGCGCGTCACCGGAGCCACGCGAGGTCGCCGGCCTCGCCGCCGCCGCCGACGAGCTTCACGAAGACGTCGTGGAGCGTCGCGCCGTCGCCCATCCCCGCCTGCGCGCGGAGCTCGCCCACGGTGCCGATGCCGACGAGCCGCCCGTCGCGGATCACCGCGGCGCGGGTGCAGAGCTTCTCGACGACCTCGAGCACGTGCGACGAGAAGAAGATCGTGACTCCGCGCTCGGTCAGCCGCGTGAAGACGCGCCGGAGGTGGTCGCACGCGACCGCGTCGATGCCGTTGAACGGTTCGTCGAGGAAGAGCACGCGCGGCGCGTGGATCAGCGCGCACGCGAGCGCGGCCTTCTTCCGCATGCCCATCGAGTAGTCCACGATCATCTTCCCGCGGTCGGCCTCGGAGATCTGCACGAGCTGGAGGAGGTCCGCGGCGCGCGACTCGGACTCGTCGCGCGAGAGGCCGTGCATGCGTCCGGTGAAGACGAGGAGCTCGGTCGCCGTGAGCCGCTCGTAGGTGTTCACCTCCTCGGGGAGGACGCCCACCGCGGCTTTCACGCGCACGGCGTCGTGGACGGGGTCGAGACCGAGCACCGCGGCGCGGCCGGACGTGGGGCGGACCATCCCGCAGAGCATCTTGATCGTGGTGGACTTGCCCGAGCCGTTCGGCCCGAGGAAGCCGAAGAACTCGCCCTGCGCCACGGCGAGGGAGAGTCCGGTGACCGCGGGGCGTCCGCCGTAGTCCTTCGACAGGCCCTCGCACCAGACGGCGGGGACGTCGCCGCTCACCGCATCCCCGCCGGACGTCCCGAGAGCCACGACAGGAGGATCGATCCCGCCATCGCCACGTTGAGGCTCTCGGCGCGGCCGCGCTGCGGCACCGAGACCATGCGCGTCGCGCGGGGGCGGAGCGCGTCGGAGATCCCGCGGGCCTCGCTGCCGAGGACGAGAGCGAGGCGCGGCGGCACGGCGGCGACGGAGTAGACGTCGTCGCCCTCCTGCGCGGCGCCCCAGACCGCGCCGCCCTTCGCGGCGAAGGAGTCGAGGGCGGCGTCGAGCGCGCCCGGACCGGACGCGTCGATCAGGACGAGCCGGAAGTGCGCGCCCTGCGCGCTCCGGAGCACCTTCCCGCCCCACGCGTCCGCGGTGCCGGTCCCCTGGATCGCGCCGCGCGCGCCGAACGCCTCGGCGGACCGCAGGAGCGTCCCGACGTTCCCCGGGTCCTGGACCCCGTCGAGCACCACCCACAGCCCCGGCACGGCGAACGGGTCCTCCGGCGGCGCCGGCGTCCGCACGACCGACACGATCCCCTGCGGCGTGTCCGTGTCGGCGAGCTTCGAGATGTCGTGGTGGGACACGGCGCGGATCCGCGCGCCCGCGTCCACCGCGCGGCGGAGGATCGGCCCGAACGGCCCGTCCGGCGCCGCGCGCTCGCGCGCCACGTGGACCTCGGCGACATGCGCCCCCGCAGCGAGGGCCTCCTCGAGCAGGTGCGGCCCCTCGGCGAGGAAGTGCCCGGCCTCGCGGCGCGCGGCGGGTCGCGTCAGATCGCGGGGGTCCATCGCCGGAACGTTATCGCGGCGGACCGCCGCGGGCATCATCCCCCCGATGTCCTCGCGCCAGAAGCGACGCTACGCAGACCTCTCGAAGCCGAAGCACCGGTGGGACCTGCGCGTCGAGATCCCCGAGGAGGGGATGCGCCTCGACCTCTTCGTGACGAAGCGGTGCTCGTGGCGGAGCCGGAGCGAGATCCAGCGCGCGATCGACGAGGGCAAGGTCACCGTGGACGGCGCGGTCCGGAAGAGCTCCACGCGCCTCCTCGCGAAGCAGACGGTGTCCCTCGACCTCGAGCTCCCGGACGAGATCCCCGACCCGTCCGCGATCCCGCTCGACGTGATCTCCGACGACGGCGTGCTGCTCGTCCTGAACAAGCAGCCCGGGATCATCGTCCACCCCGTCGGGCGGAACCAGCTCGCGAACCTGCTCGCGGCGCTCCACGCGCGCTTCCGGAGCGACGACGCGTCGAAGGACCGCGTGCCGCACCTCTGCCACCGGATCGACAAGGACACGAGCGGCGTCTTCCTCGTTGCGATGCGCGAGGACTGGAAGGCCGACGTGTCGATCCAGTTCGAGCGCCGCGAGGTGAAGAAGGAGTACCTCGCGCTCGTGCACGGGGTGCCGCCCGCCGAGGGCGCGATCGACGAGCCGCTCCTCTACGAGCGCGACGCGTGGCCGCGGGTCCGCGTGGACGCCGCCGGGCTTCCGTCGCGGACGACGTGGCGCGTCGAGGAGGCGTTCGCCGACGCGGCGCTCGTGCGCTTCCGTCCGGAGACGGGGCGCATGCACCAGATCCGCGTCCATGCGGCGCACCACGGTCATCCGCTCGTCAACGACGCAAGCTACGGCGGACGCGGGCCCGTCGGCCCGTCGGACGCGCCGGTCCTCGCCCGCTGCGCGCTGCACGCGGAGCGGCTCACCGTGCGGCACCCCGTGTCCGGAGAACGCATCACGTTCACCGCTCCGCTCGCGCCGGACATCGCCGCCGCGTGCGATCGGCTCCGCGTCCATCCGCTCGGCCACGCGCCGGGCGAGCCCCGCCGCGGCCCGCCGCCGGCGGGGGCTGCCGCCGACGGCGAGAGCGAAGACTGAGGCGTCGTCCCGAGGCAACCGACACACTTCGTCACGCGGCTCGCGGCGGTCCTTCGATGCGGTTCCGGCGGTCCAGTCCCGCAAGCCGCCCGCCGGCAAGCTGCCGCGATGCAACGGCCGCTCTCGTGAACGGCCCTCTGCTTCGCTGGGCTCGCGCCGCAACTCCCTCCGCTGCGTTTGCGCCGCACTCCCGCCTTGCAGCCGGCTCGATGCATCGCGGCCGAGTGTGTCACTTGCTTCCGAGATCAGTCGGCCGACCAGGTGCCGCCCTTCGGCTGGACGAGCTTCGCGGTCCACGTGACGGAGCCCTCGGGAGCGCCGTCGTTCGGGAGGAGCACACGCCAGGTGCCGCCCTGCGGGAGCGTCACCGTGGCCGTCACCTTCCGGCCCTTCGCGCGGACGTCCGCCGGATCCACGGCGACGACGGTCCCGTCGGGCGCGACGAGCGACTGGACCCCGGCGGCGGGTCCGCCGCCGAGCGACCGGACGGTCAGGACGAGCGTGGCGCCCTCGAGCGCGCCGAGCGAGACCTCGAACGGAGCGTTGCCGCCCGTCGCCTCGAAGCGGCCGCCGGCCGATCGAGGCGGCGTCACGCGCGGCGTCACGTCGATCTCCGCCTCCGGTCCGTCCGCGGACGCGATCACGATGAAGTACCGGCCGGACACCGGAGCGACCGCACGCCGGAGGACGACGGTCCCGCGCGCTCCCGACGCGGCGCCGCCGATCGACGTCGTGCCGTCGGGCCCGAGCACGACGGCGCGGAGCGCGCGCTTCGCCGACCCGCGGACCGTGGTCACGCGCGCGGAGATCGCGCTTCCCCGGACGGCGTCCACCCAGACGCCCGCGGCGGACGGTCCGCCCCCGAGCGTCACGGCACCCGGCTCGGCGCAGACCACGCAGGTCGTCTCCGCATCGGCGGAGAGCCCCGCCGCATCGGTCACGCCGAACGCGAACGGCACCGACCCGCCGCTCTCGGGCAGCGTCGCGGCGCCCGCGAAGGAGAGATGGCCCGCATCGATCGTGACCCCCGCCGGGAGTGCGCCCGAGAGCGTCGTGACGACGAACGACGCCGTCCCGCCGACCACGGGCAGCGGCCGCGCCGCCGTGCGCCCCGCGGGGAACGCGAGGAACTCGCCGACGCGCAGCTCGAGGGCCGGGTTCACGTCCATCGTCATGACGAACTCGCGCCGGTTGACCGGCGATCCCGAGTCCGCGCACGAGACGACGAACACGTACCGCCCGGCCGTGCGCGCCGTGCCCGCGATGCGGAGCGCCGCGCCGTCGAACGCGAGCCCGGCCGGCACGTCGTATCCGGTGTTCGGCTCGAGGCGGTACGGCTCGATGCCGCCCGACACGGACAGGAAGAGCTCGACCGGCGCGCCCGCCGTCGTCACGATCGCGGGCACCGGCGCCACGTCGATCGGAGCGTGGGCCTGGATCGCGTACGAGGAGACGGCGTCGCCTCCGACGTGCCGCACGTATGCGCGCCACACGCCGCCCGGCGGCGCCGCGACCGTCTCGCGGAACGGCGCGCGGACGCCGGTCAGCACCGGCGTCTCGACGTCGTCCGAGTCCACGACCACGAAGTCAGCGACGACGTCCGCCGCGTGCGCCGCGGAGTCGAACGACAGGGCGATGTCGAGCGACGGCGTGTCCGGAGGCACGGCGAAGTCGTACGCGTCCACGTCGTCGAACCCGAGCACGCGGTCCGCGCGTCGGAAGCCGATGCGACCGGCCCATGTCGCGTTCCCGGCGGTGTCGTTCGGCTCGTCGGCGTTGTCGTCGCGCCACGTGCGGAGCGTGTAGTCGAGCACGTCGCCGCCGCCCGTGTGGGCGACGCGGATCAGGTACGCACCGGTGTCGAGCGCGCCGGTGTGCGCCGTCCACCGTCCGTCCGCGCCTGCGCCCTGCGCGAGCACGGCGGTCCCCGAAGCCGACCGGACCTCGAGCGCCGGGGCGCCGCTCCACGCGCCGGCGTCGAACGTGACTTCCGCGGTGACGCGGCTCCCCTCCTCGGGCACGACGAAGCGATACCAGTCCGCGTCGGTCGCGAGCAGCACGCGTCCCGACCGGACGAACCCGACGTGACCGGCGTCGGCCGCGTCGGAGGACACCTCGTTCGACTCGTCGTCGTCGTTGTCCCGCGTCGTGCGGAGCGTGTACTCGGGGAGATCGGCTCCGGAGACGTGCGCCACGCGGACGAAGTACTGCCCTGCTGCGGCGGACGGCAGGGAGACGGAGCGGACCCCGCCGGCGCCCGCCGAGGGCGCGGAGGCGAGCCGCTTCGCGCCGTCCCCCGACCAGAGCTCCAGCGCGACGACGGTGTCCCACGTCACGTCGTCGAACGAGACCTCGGCCACGAGCGATCCCGCCGACGAAGGGAGGAAGAAGCGGTACCAGTCCTCGTCGTCCGCGGGCAGTTCCACGGGCCCGCGCGCGAAGCCGACCTTCCCGGCAGCGGTCGCGGTCGCCGCGTCGTCGTTCGGCTCGTACGGATCCGCGGCGGACGCGGCCGACGCGAGGAACAGGAGGGCCGAGGGCCCCGCGATCAGTATCCATGGACGCATGGTGCACCTCCGTGCGCGCGCGCAGCGACTCGCGCGACGCGCGCGCGCCGACCGGCCTCGTTCGCGGCGGAGCCGCGAAGTCCCGGAGACGCGGGGACTCGCCGCGCCTCCGGAGGACCGCCGCGGACGCCGACGGGACCGCGCGACGTCACGACGCGCGCCCGTCCGCACCGAACGGTGACGCGGGACGCCGTCGCGCCCGCGATTGCGGGCTCGTCTCGTCGTCCGTGCGGCACGTCGTCCATGGCGGTCTGCCCGGAGACGCGCATCGGAGATGCCGCGTTTCGCCCGCCGGAACGCGGTGCGGACGGTGCGCAGTATCCCCCGCGAGAAGGCGCGGAAGGTGCGCGCGGCGCCGCGATTCCCGCGGGCCGCGCACGCACTCCTCAGGTCACGACGGCGTCGAAGAGCGCGGCGGCGAGAGCGAGGAAGAGGACCACCGGGACCCACATCGCCACGTACGGGTTGATCGCGCCGCGCGACGCGACCTCGCGGAACAGGAACTCCACGAGGAAGTAGGCGACGCTCGCCGCGAGTGCCGCGCCGAGCCCCGCCGCGATGGACTTCCGCACCGGTCCGGCGACGAGCGGGATGCCGCAGAGCAGGAGGACGAGGCTCGAGAACGGCCGCGTGACGCGGGAGAGCAGGTTCACGACGAGCTCGTGCTGCTGCGGGTGCTTCTCGATGTAGACCTTCAGTTGCGCGCGCGAGATGCCCGGCTCGATTCCGGCCGCGTACACGTCGAGCTCCGCGGGCGAGAGGTCGAACGAGACCCGGTGGTCCGGCTGGAGGCGCACGGGCGGGAGCACCGAGCCGTCCGGCGCGAGTCCGCTCGGCACGAGCACGCCGTCGGTCGGGTACCAGCCGACCACGTTGTTCCGCGGGTCCTTCCGCCACGAGAGCGCCGCGGCGCGGAACGAGCCCTCCGGGAGCCGTCCGTCCGGGTCCACGAACCTCGGACACTCGACGCCGACGATCCGCCGCTCCTGCGCGTCCCACCCCTCGGCCGCCAGCGCGTTCAGCTTGTCGCGGAGGTGCGGGAGGCGCTTCAGCGTCGTCTTCCCCTTCTTCCGGACGAGGCGCTCGAGCACGGCGTTCTCGCGCTCGGCGCGCGGCATCGCGTACTCCTCGAGCGCGAGGAGCCCCGCCACCGTGAGCGCCGCGAAGGCGTAGACCGGGACGAGGATCCGGTGGACGCTCCGCCCCGACATGACCATGGGCACGTACTCGTTCTGACGCGCGAGCGAGAGCATCGTGGCGATGCCTGCGAAGAGCGTGAGGTACGGCCCCACGGCGCCGGCGATCGTGATCGACTTCGTCGCGTAGTACGCGAACACGGTCCCCCAGACCGACCGCCCCGCCGCCTCGAGCGCCTCGGCCGCGCCGAGGAAGTCGTCGAGCCGCGACGTGACGTCCACCACGAGGAAGAGCGCGACGAACGCGACGAGGCAGAGCCCCCACACCGACGCGAGACGGAGAAGCACGTAGCGGTCGAGGACGCCGAACAGCCCGTTCACCGGAACACCTTCCCCAGCCGCCACGTGCCGAAGGAGAGGACGAAGAGGTTCGCGAGGTTCATCGCGAGCGGCGGGGGCAGCGTGCCCTTCTTCGACAGCGCCGCGCCGCCGAGGAGGATCGGGTAGTAGAGGACGAGCGCGACCACGATCGCGGTGAGCAGCGCCGCCATCCGCGAGCCGCGCCCGCCGGCCAGCCCGAGCCCCGCCCCGACGACGGCGAACGCGATCGGCGAGAGAGCGACGGCGATGCGCTTCCAGAAGTCGGTGAGCAGCCGCCGACGGTAGTCGACGACGTCGGCCCCCTGCCGGTCCACGCCCCGCCGCACCTGGTAGAGGATCTGCGCGCTCGAGAGTTCGTCCACGCCCTTCAGCTTCATCGATTCCGGCTCGCCGGTGAGCTGGTCCACCGACAGCGCGAGCTGCCGCCGCGCCTCGACGAGCCGCCGCCCGGGCCCGCCCCCGTCGTCCGGCACCTGCATCTCGAAGTCGTCGAGGTCGAGGACGAAGAGCCCGTCGTCGATCCGCGCGACGTCCACCCGCGCGTGGGCCGCCCGCGCCGTGCGCCGGACGGGCTTCGCGTCCTTCTCGCCGTCCTCCGGCGCCTGCTCCCACGAGATCACGACGTCGCGGAGGCCCTGCGGACCGCGGCCGGTCCACGACATCTCGAACTCCTCGCAGCGGATCGCGGTGCGCGACGGGTCGTCGATCTTCCGGAGGACCTCCCGCACCTCGCTCCGCGCGACTTCCTTCTTCGCGAGCGTCGCGAAGGGGATCACGTCGGTGTTGAGCTTCATCGTGCCGGCCGCGATCAGCACCGCGACCATCAGCGCGGGCGCCGCGGCGTGCCAGGGGTGGATGCCGGCCATCTGGTGCGCGAGGAACTCGTTGTCGTCGGCGTAGCGCCCGAACGTGAGGAGGCACGCGACGAGGAACGAGAGCGGCAGCGTGACCGGGAAGGAGAGGGGCAGGATGTACGGCGCCGCGCGGAGGACCGACCCGAGCGACAGCTCGGAGTACTGGCGGAGGAAGGAGAGCATCGCCGCCGCGAAGAAGAGCGCGGTCACGATGAGCGCGATCAGGAGGAACGAGAGCAGGAGCTCCCTCAGGAGATAGCGCTGGAGCCGCATCCGGTGGCCGGAGTGTCCCCGATCGGCGGGCGGCCGCGCCTCGAAAGACGCCCCTCGGGCAATTCAGGTGAAGCGGCGGGCGGCCCGCGGCATCCTCGCTCCGTGGCACCGCCCGAATCCCGGCCGAAGGACTCCGCGCCGCCCGGCGCGGCGCGGCGCCTCCTCTCCCGCCTGCTCGGGCACCGGCGGCGCATCGCGCTCGTGACGGTCCTCGGCGCGGGCGCGGCCGCCGCGTCGGCCGTCTCCGTCGGAAGCGTCATCCCGGTGCTCCACGTGCTGCTCGCGCGCGACGGCGACGCCCTCGCGTCGCTCTCGGCGCTCGGCGGCGTCGGCGCGGCGGCGGCGCGCGTCCTCGCCCCGCTCGGCGCGATGGACCGGAGCGGAGCGCTCGTCGCGGTGGTCGTCGTCCTCGTCGTCGCGGCCATGGTCGGCGCCGCGTTCGCGTTCGCGCACGACGTCGCGGCGTCGATCCTCTCGCAGCGCGTCCAGACGGAGCTCGCCGAGGATCTCTACGACCGCGTGACGGGGCACGACGAGCGCACCCTCCGCCGGATGGGCATGGGCGACCTCACCGCGCGGTTCACGTACGACCTCGACATGGCGGGGAAGGCCTGCGACACGTTCGTCTCGACGCTCGTGGTCGAGCCGCTGACCGCGCTCTTCTACTTCGCGATCGCGCTCTCGCTCTCGTGGCAGCTCACGCTGCTCGCCGCGGTGCTCGTCCCGGCGATGCTGCTCCTCGCCCGGCAGCTCGGCGCGCGGACGCGGCGTTCGGCGGAGGGCTTCCTCGAGAAGCGCGGCGAACTCCTCTCGCGGGTGCAGGAGACGGCGTCGGCGCTGCCGATCGTGCAGGTGTACGGCCAGGAGGGGCGCGAGCGCCGGCGGTTCCGCGACGTGACGGAGCGCGTCCGCGCGTGGGGCCGGAGACTCGCGCGGCTCGAAGCCGTGAACTCCCCCGCCACCGAGATCGCGGGCGTCTGCGCGCTGGCGCCGGTGCTGCTCGTCGGCGGCGGCATGGTGATCGACGGCTCGCTCGAGCCGGCCGCGTTCCTCGGCGTCTTCGTCACGCTGGTCTCCTTCTACGCCCCGATCCGGAAGTCGATCGGCGCGTCGAACCGCCTGCAGGGCGGCATCGCGGGCGCGGGCCGGATCTTCGCGGCGATGGACCTCCGCCCCGAGGTGACCGAGCGCGCGGGCGCCGCGGAGTTCCCGCCGATGCGCGAGGGGCTCGCCTGGCGCGGCGTGACCGTGACCTACGCCGACGGGCGGACCGCGCTCCGCGACGTGACGGCGGACGTCCCGGCGCGGAAGACGACCGCGCTCGTCGGGCCGTCGGGATCGGGGAAGACGACCTTCCTGCTCATGGCGGCGCGTCTCGTGGACCCGACCGGGGGCTCGCTCGCGCTCGACGGGCGCGACGTCCGCGGCGCCACGCTCGCGTCGCTCCGCGGGCGCATCGCCATCGTGACGCAGGAGCCGCGGCTCTTCGGCGGGACCCTCGCCGAGAACATCGCCTACGCGAAGCCCGACGCGTCGGAGGCGGAGATCGCCGCCGCCGCGCGCGCCGCGCGGGTGGACGAGATCGTCGCGCGGTTCCCGAGGGGCCTCGCCACGCCGCTCGACGAGTGCGGGCACGGGCTCTCCGGCGGCGAGCGCCAGCGCATCGCCATCGCGCGGGCGGTGCTCCGCGATCCCGAGATCCTCCTCCTCGACGAACCCACGTCGGCGCTGGACCCGGAGAACGAGCGTCTCGTCCGCCAGTCGCTCGCGGAGCTCTCGAAGGGCCGGACGACGCTGGTCGTCGCGCACCGCGCGGAGACGGTGCTCGCGGCGGACCACGTGATCGTCCTCCGCGGCGGATCCGTCGAGGCGGCCGGGCCGCCGGGCTCGGTGACCGCGTCGTCTCCGACCTTCCGCGAGCTCTTCGGCGCGGGTCGGGCAGAATCGGGCGCATGAAGGACCTGCCCCGCCGACCGGTCAGCATCGTGGGCGTCCCGATGGACCTCGGCGCGGGCCGCCGCGGGACGGACATGGGCCCCTCCGCCGTGCGGCTCGCGGGGCTGCACCGCCAGCTCGAGCGCGCCGGGTTCGGCGACGTGGAGGACCTCGGCGACCTCGACATCCCGGCCGTCGAGACGCTCCGCGACACGGACCCGAAGGCGAAGCACGCCGGCCCGATCGCCGCGGCGTGCCGCGTCCTCGCGAGGAAGGTGCGCGGCGCCCTCGGCCGCGGGCGCGTCCCGGTCGTGCTCGGCGGCGACCACTCGTGCGCGGCGGGTTCCGTCGCCGGCGCCGCGGCGCACTTCCGCCGGCGGAAGACGCCGCTCGGGCTGATCTGGGTGGACGCGCACGGCGACATCAACACGCCGGAGACCACGCGCTCGGGGAACGTCCACGGGATGCCGCTCGCGTCGCTGCTCGGGCTCGTGCCCGGCGCGCTCTCCGCGATCGAGGGCCGCGGCCGGAAGGTCGATCCCGACCGCGTCGCGCTCGTGGGCATCCGCGACCTCGACCCCGGCGAGCGCGACACGCTGCGCGCGCAGGGCTGCCACGTGTTCACGATGACCGAAATCGACGAGCGCGGCATCGCGGCCGTGATGCGCGACGCGATCCGCATCGCGACCGGCGCGTCCGGCCACCCGTTCCACGTGAGCTTCGACGTGGACGGCGTGGACCCCGACTACGCCCCCGGCGTGGGAACGCCCGTGGACGGCGGCCTCACCTACCGCGAGGCCCACTACGCCATGGAGCTCGTCGCCGAGTCCCAGCGCATGTCCTCCCTCGACGTCGTCGAGATCAACCCCGTCCTCGACGAACGCAACCGCACCGGCAGGCTGGCGATGGAGCTCGTGCTCTCGGCGCTCGGGAAGCGGATCTACGTGGCGTAGCGTCCCTAGCCCGGATCAGGGCTAGATCTTCGACGCTTCCGCTTCCGCCCGGGCGGCGAGTTCGGGGATGCCGATGGCCTCGGCGGCGCGGCGGAGGATGTTCCGAGCCTTGGTCCTCTCGCCGCGGTCCAGGGCGAAGCGGGCCTTCGCGATCTCGGTGTCCACCC
>JAJVHW010000145.1 GCA_022072415.1 Planctomycetota bacterium | reverse complement strand
CCTCCGGGACAACACGTTCTTCGCATCCCTCGAGATCGAGCGCCCCGACGGCGCGACGGTGAAGGTGGACGCCCGCCCGAGCGACGCCGTGGCGATGGCTGTGCAACTCGACGCGCCGATCTTCGTGGACGACAAGGTGATCGAGACCGTCCTCGCCGCGCCGGACGGGGGCGGACCGGCGTGAGCATGCGCACGCCCGCCGCCGGCGCCCGCCGCCCCGCGCCCGCCTGGCCGTCACGCCGCCCGAGCGGCCGCTGACCGCCGGACGCGCATCCGCACGCACCGTGCCGCCCCGCCCCGCGCGGAGGGTTGCCAGAGTGGTCGAATGGATCGGTTTTGAAAACCGACGTGGCCGCAAGGTCACCGGGGGTTCGAATCCCTCACCCTCCGCCACCGCGGGGGCGGGTAGAGTCCGACTCTGTTGCGCGTCCCGACCGGGAGTGGCACTGCGAGATGAGGAGAGGCTGAGCAAGCGCGCATGCCGACGCTGAACTGGATCGGGAAGGACGCGGTGGTCAATCACCACCTCCGCGTGCCGTTCCACTTGCTGAAGGACGTCCCCGACCTCGCCTGCGGCGAGCCGGGCGAGGGGAACCTCATCGTCCAGGGCGACAACCTCGTCGCGCTGAAGGCGCTCCTGCCCTACTACGCCGGGCAGGTGAAGTGCGTCTACATCGACCCGCCGTACAACACTGGAAACGAGGGCTGGGCTTACAACGACAACGTGAACAGTCCGCTCATTCGGGAGTGGATCGGGCAGGTCGTCGGGAAGGAGGGAGAGACTCTCGACCGGCACGACCGCTGGCTCTGCATGATGTACCCGCGGCTGCTCCTTCTCCGGCGGTTCCTGCGGCCGGACGGGTCGATCTGGGTCTCGATGGACGACTCTGAGATTGGCCTGCTGCGTCTCCTAATGGATGAGGTGTTCGGCCGGGAGCGCTTCGTCGCGTGCAACGTCTGGCAGAAGAGATACTCGCGCGAGAACCGCGAGGCGATCGGCGACGTCCACGAGTACGTCCTCGTCTATGCCATGGACCCGGAGCGGTTCAAGGCGTCGCGGAACCGTGTGCCGATCGGCGAGAATCAGGCGCGGGTCTACAAGAACCCGAACGGAGATCCCAACGGGCCGTGGCAGTCGATCTCCATGACCGCCCAGGGATACCGGCCCAACCAGATGTACGAGATCTTCGCGCCGAACGGCCGCCGACACACCCCGCCAGAAGGGCGTTGCTGGTCCCTGATCGAGCCCGAGTACATGAAGCTCCGCGAGGCAGGTCGGATCTGGTGGGGCAAGGACGGCAACGGCGTACCTCGAGTCATCCGATACTTGAAGGACGTCGATGGGCTGGTGCCGTGGACGTGGTGGCCGCACGAGGATGCGGGCCATACGGGAGAGTCGAAGAAGGAGATCCAGACGATCTTGGGGACTCAAACTGCGTTTGACACGCCCAAGCCAACGAGGCTTCTTGAGCGCATCCTGCAGATCGCGACGAGCCCAGGCGACCTCGTGCTCGACTCGTTCGCTGGGTCAGGCACGACCGCCCACGCGGCACTCAAGCTCAGCGCCGGAGGCGCTCCACGTGAGGAGAGCGCTCGACGGTTCATACTCGTCGAAGTAGAGCCCCAGATCGCACGCGACGTCACAGCAGAGAGGGTGCGGCGCATCGCCTCTGGCTACCGAGACGCCCGCGGAAACGACGTCCCGGGGGTCGGCGGGGCCTTCCGCTACTGCGAACTGGGTGATCCGATCTTCGACGACGACGGGAGGATCCGCCCGTCGGTGTCGTTCTCGGAACTCGCGCGTCACGTGTACTTCACCGAGACCGGCGAGCCCCTCCCGCGCGAGCGGGTCTCGGCCCGCTCCCCGCTCCTCGGCGTCTGCCGGGACGTGGCCGTCTACCTGCTCTACAACGGCATCCTGAGCGACAAGTCCGCGCGTGGCGGCAACGTCCTGACGCGCGCCGTGCTCGCCGATCTCCCGCCGCACGACGGCCCGCGGGTCGTGTACTGCGCGGGGTGCCTCCTCGGGCCCGAGCGTCTGCGTGCCGAGCGGATCGTGGTCCGGCAGACGCCCTACGAGATCAAAGTGTCATGATCGAGCTCAAGGACTACCAGGTCAGGGTGCTGGACTCGCTGCGCGACTTCCTGCGCCGGTGCTCTCAGGAGGGTCGCCCGGAGGTCGCGTTCCGTGACGTCACGGAGCGGAACGGCGCCCCCGAGCAGCGGTACTTCGCGGTCAGTGCGGAGGGGCTCGACGCCGGGATGCCCTACGTGTGCCTGCGCGTGCCGACCGGCGGCGGCAAGACGCTGCTCGCGTGCCACGCTGCAGGCCTCGCCATCACCGAACTCCTCCAGGCCGAGAACGCGGTGGTCCTCTGGCTCGTCCCGAGCAACACGATCCTGGATCAGACGGCCGATGCGCTCCGGAACCCGAGACATCCGTACCGCCGCGCGCTCGACGTGGCGTGCGGGGCCGTCGAAGTCGTGACGATCGAGGAGGCGCTACGCCTGCCGCGCGCCGCGGTCGAGGGACAAACGGTCGTGATCGTCTCCACGATCCAGGCGTTCCGGGTGGAGGACAAGACCGGCCGCAAGGTCTACGACCAGAACGGTGCGTTCGCCGAGCACCTGCTGAACGTCCCCGAGCACCTCCTCGCCGACCTGATGCCGGGCGCGGACGGGAAGCCGAAGCCGTCGCTCGTGAACATGCTCCGGCTGCGGCGTCCAGTCGTGATCGTGGACGAGGCCCACAACGCCCGGACGAAGCTGTCGTTCGCGACTCTAGGCGGCGTGCGGCCCTCCTGCATCATCGAGTTCACGGCGACGCCCGCGCGCGAAGGCGACGTCTCGAACGTCCTGCACCACGTGTCGGCCGCCGAATTGAAGGCCGCCGACATGGTGAAGCTCCCGCTGCGCGTCGTGACGCGGCACCCGAGCCAGCGCGACCAACTCCTCGGCGAGGCCGTCACGCTTCGAGCGGACCTTGAGCGCTTGGCCGGCACAGAGGCGCAGGCGACGGGCGAGTACCTGCGGCCGATCCTCCTCGTCCAAACGGACCGCGTCGCCGACTGCGAGCCGATACGGGAGCGGCTCGTCACCGAGTTCGGCGTGCCCAAGGAGTGGGTTCGCATCTCCGTCGGGTCGAAGGACGAACTGAAGGACGTGGACGACATCGCGGCGCCGACGTGCCCGGTGCGCGTCGTTATCACCGTGGAGAAGCTCCGCGAGGGTTGGGACTGCCCGTTCGCGTACGTGCTCTGCAGCCTCCGCGAGACGCGATCGGCGACCGCCATCGAGCAGATCGTAGGTCGCGTGCTGCGGCTCCCGAACGCAAAGGAGAAGCGGCACCCCGACCTGAACTGCGCGTACGCGTTCTCGTTGTCGCCGCGGATCGTCGACGTGCTGACCGAGTTGCGCGAGGCCCTCGAGGGCAACGGGTTCACCGCGGCCGAGGCGAGCCGGATCATCCTGCCGGTGCCGCAGGGGACCCCGGCACTCGGCCTGTGGCAGCAGACGGTGCAGCTCACGCCCGGAACCGAGATCGACGTCGGCCGCGCCGTGGCGCAGGTCGGCACGCTCCAGGGCAAGGTCCACGTCGATGCGGCCTCTGGCAGCGTCACCGTCCGCGTGCCGCTCTCCGACGAGGAGACCGAGAAGGTCGCCGGTTGGACCCTGACGCCGGAGGCGGGAGCGCGTGTCAGGGGAGCCGTCGAGGCGGTGCGCGCGGCGGATGCGGCGTTCGGCGGGACCGGGCCGCGCATGCCGTCGCCCTACGAACTGGGCGCCGACTTCATCGTCCCGAAGCTGTGCGTGCGCGAGAGCCCGACGCTCTTCGCCGAGTTCGAGAGCACGCACCTGATGGACCGCCCGTGGCGCCTCAGCGAGAAGGACGCGTCGCTCTCCGCGGAGTACGACCCGCGGCAGCGCCCGACCGGCCAACTGGGTCGGATCGACGTCTCGTCAACCGGGACGGTGCTCACCGAGCGGGTCTCCGAGCGGCCCGAGAACGATTTCGTCGCGCGGCTCCACCAGCATGTGTTCGAGCTCGGCACCCCGAGCGACTGGTCGGAGATGACGCTCGTGCGGTGGCTCGACGAGCACATCGAGCACCAGGACATCCCGTACGCCGAGGCCGCGGCGTTCCTCGGCAACGCCGTCCGGGGCCTCATGGCGAAGCTCGGCGTCCAAGACGTCGGCGTGCTCGCGATCGACCGCTTCCGCCTGCGCGACGACGTCGAGAAGCGGATCGAGGCGCACCGCAAGAGCGAGCGGCTCGCTGCGTTCCAGGGCTGGCTGGACCTCGGCTCCGACCTGGTCGTGAGCGAGGAGTACGCGATCAACTTCAGGACCATGCGCTACGAGCCGAGCTGGCTCTACGACGGGGGCTTCGTCTTCAAGAAGCACTACTTCGGTCCGAAGCCCGGCGAGCTGCTGGAGACGACGCCCGGCGGCCGCACGACCGAGGAGTTCAAGTGCGCCGCCCACATCGACGGCCTCGACGCCGTCCAGCACTGGGTGCGCAATCTCTCGCGCCGGACCTCGTCCTTCCGCCTGCAGACCTCGACCGACTGGTTCTACCCGGACTTCGTCTGCCAGCTCACCGACGGATGCATCCTGGTCGTCGAGTACAAGGGCGCCGACCGTTACACCGCCGACGACGCGAAGGAGAAGCTCGCCGTGGGCAACGTCTGGGCCTCCCGCAGCGGCGGCAAGTGCCTGTTCGTGATGCCGACCGCGGGGGACTTCTCGGTGATCGACTCCGTGATCGGTGGAGTGTAGCTGTGAAGGGGGGATCGACCATGGGCAGGGATGAGCGAGAGCGAGCGACGGCGGGCGGAGCAGGAGGCGGGTCGAGTTCCTCCCGGATCACGGCACGGATTCGCGCCATCCGAGATGCCCTCATGCTCGACCTCGTGGAGCGCGACGTTCCGATTCGGTTGGCGCTGCTCGCGGCGCTCGCCGGGGAGCACCTGCTCTTGCTCGGTCCGCCGGGCACCGCGAAGAGCCTCGTGGCTCGGCGACTCCAACTCGCACTTGCTGACGCCACCTACTTCGAGCGACTCCTCACGCGGTTCACCGTGCCCGAGGAGCTGTTCGGGCCTCTCTCCATCAAGGGGTTGGAGCAGGACCGGTACGAGCGCCTGACGTCCTCCTACCTTCCGACAGCATCCATCGCCTTCTTGGACGAGATCTTCAAGGCCAACAGCGCGATCCTCAACGCCCTGCTCATGCTCCTCAACGAGCGCGAGTTCGACAACGGTGCGAGGCGAGAGCGTACTCCGCTCGTCGCCGTCGTGGGCGCGAGCAACGAGGTGCCGGAAGGGCCTGAGCTGGACGCGCTGTTCGACCGGTTCTTGCTCCGCCTCCACGTCGCACCCGTGTCCCAGAGTGCGTTCGACTCGCTCCTGGCGCTGCGAGGGCAGGCATCTCCCAGCGTGGCGCCGGACCTGCGACTCACAGCCGCCGATGTCGAGCGAGTGCGCACGGAGGCCGAAGGGGTCGTGGTGCCTGAGGACGTTGTCGCCACGCTGAAGGCGCTCCGGGAGTGGTGTGTCGCAGAGCACATCGCGGTCTCTGACCGACGTTGGCGCAAGATCCTCAAGCTGTTGCAGGTCTCAGCGTTCACGAACGGTCGCGACCGAGCCTCGATCTGGGACTGTTGGCTGCTCCAGTTCTGCATCGGGGACTCCCCCGAGCAGGCCGACAAGGTCTTCGGGTGGTACGCGAGCCGCGTTGGCGCGAGCGCGGCGATGGACCCAGCGAGGCTCACCAGGATCGTCGTGGCGAAGGAGGCGGGGCTGAAGTCGGACCAGGACAGCCGATCTCAAGCTCGCGACAAGCGCGGACGTCTCGTCTTCATCGACAAGACCGGCAAGCGAACGGTCGCGGCGCGTGGCGAGGTGCGCATGCGGCGAAAGGGCATCGACCTCTACCTCGCGCCCGACGGTGCTCATGTGCAGAGCCAGCGCGGATACCACGGTTCCTACGAGCCCGTGACCGATCGATCTCGCGGCGGGAAGGGCTACACCGCGGACGAGCTGAACGAGTTGCACATCGGGAATCACTACGACCGAACTCAGTTCAAGGACTGGCCCAAGCGGGCCGCATACCTGGCCGCGCCGAACAACTGGATGTTCGTCGAAGGCGACCTGGCTCCGCTCATGGAGCCGACCCGTCACAAGTCGATCTACGTCGACGGGAGCCTGAAGGATGTCGACGAGCTGGCGTCCAACGTCGGCGAGTACCGCAACCAGCTTGCGGCGCACGTCGAGTCGCTCAAGCGTGAGGTCGAGAGCCACCTGTGGGTCCTTGCTGCGTTCACCGGGCCGGCGACGCAGCACCTCGCGAAGACTCAGGCCGAAGTGGAGAAGCTCGAGGCCCGGGTGGCGGCGCTACGGCAGGGATATGAGATGTTGCCTCGCGAACCCGATTACGGGCCGTCGGAGGACGAGGAGCACGCGGACGAGGCGGACGAGGCGGAGGAACCGGACTCGGCTGAGGGGCAGTGACCGTGGCGGACGCGTTCGACGCCGGGGCCCTGGAGGAGCGCTACGCGTTCCTCGACGAGTGTCCCGAGGACATACTCCAGGACGTCGTGACCCTGCCCGTCGGCACGATCGAGGAGCGCGTCGCAGGCGTCAGCCTGTGGCGTGCCGCGCTCTTGGCCGGCACTCTGCCCTCGCGCGACGCGTGGCCTCCCCCGGAGGTTTCCGACCCCGTCCGGCGCGCGTTGGAGGAGATGGGGCTGGCCCGATTCTGTAGCGGACAAGCCGACCTGGTCGATGCGCTGATGCGCGACATCATGAAGGCGTTTGCCGCACAGGCGGACATTGTCAACTCTGCGATCGCGGCGCGCCTGCGGGAACTCGAAGCGCTGGAGCGGGAACGGCTGAGAGCAGAGGAGGCGAAACGTCGCGACCGCAAGACGCGCCGCGCGGCTCCCGCCATGCTCGACGCTGACGCTCGACGTCGACTGCGTCTGGCGGCGGAACGAGATGTGGCGGGACGCGCGTGGGCGGCCGCGCCGGGTCTGACAGACGGATGGAGCGAGCTGGCGCGGGCTTGGGCGGAGATCTCGGATGTGTTCGGCGACCTCGGTGGGCTCTTGGGGAGGGGCTGGGACCTGTCCTTGGGAGTCCTTCGACACACGGGATGGCTGGAGCTCGTGCAGTTGCGCCGACTCGTCGAGCAGCTCCCGCAGCTCAGGGAGGTAGTGCGCTCGCTCGGGCGGCTGCAGGACTCGACCTCCGGCGAGTCGATCGCGGAGACGCTGTTCGCGCCCGTGCGACGCCTGATGGAGGAGCTCCGGGACACCCCGGCGCCGCATGTCCCAACCGAGACACGTGGCGTCGAGCGCGGTGCGGAGATCTCTCGGATGCTCCCGGTCGAGGCGGCCATGCTCGGGCATCCAAAGCTGAAGCTCCTGTGGCACGGCCGGCGCGCTGAGCGCGCGCTCCTCACGTACCGAGTCCAGGGAGTGGAGACCGAGCGCGTGCTGGTGGAGCGCGAGGACAAGATGGAGGTGCAGGGGACGCGTCCGCGACCGGAGCGAGGGCCCGTGATCGCGGTCATCGATACGTCGGGGTCGATGCAGGGGCTGCCGGAACAGGTAGCGAAAGCTGTCGTGCTAGAGGCGCTGCGGACCGCGCACGCGGAGCGGCGCCGCTGCTTCCTGTACTCGTTTAGCGGCCCCGATCAGATCGCGGAGCACGAGTTGGACATCTCGGCTGACGGACTGGATCGGCTCCTCGCCTTCCTGGGCATGTCATTCGCCGGAGGAACCGACACATCCGGACCGCTGGACCGCGTGCTGCAACGGCTCGCACGCGAGGAGTGGGCGAAGGCAGACGTCTTGGTTGTCACTGACGGAGAGTGGCCGTCGCCCGACGCGCTCCTTCCACGCATCCGGGCGGCGAAGGAAGACGGCACGAGGTTCCATGGCGTTCAGATCGGGAACCGGGGCCCCACGGGATTGCACGCCGTCTGCGACCCGGTCCACGAGTTCTCGGAGTGGGCCGCGCTGCGCGGGATGTGAACCGCTCGGCGACTGCGGAACCTCCCTGCTCTGCTCGTCGCTCGGACAGGCTTGGCAATGAAGGCGGTCGGTCAGGCCCGCGCGAGTGCCTCGGCGGTCTGGAGGAGCGCGGCCCGGGCTCGGTCGTCGAGGCTCGCCCAGGCGGCCAGCAGCGCCGCGAGCGAGGCGTCCGCGGGCGTGCCGTCCCCCGGCTGGGAGGCCGTCCCACCAGGTTCCCCACAAGGTCCGGCCGCCCGGCCTCGCGGGGTGCGGTTTTGAAAACCGACGTGGCCGCAAGGTCACCGGGGGTTCGAATCCCTCACCCTCCGCCACCGCGGGGGCCGGGCGGGTCGCGGCATGCGCGGACCGGGCCGATGTCTCCGCAGGGGTACGTTTTCGAGCCTGACGGCACCGTTCGGGAACGTTCGGCGCGCCGAATGTCTCGATTGCAGCGAGATTTCGAGATCCCGCCGGAATGAGGGGCAACCGAGCGCGACGCAGGATCGTCCCACGTTCCAGAGCTCGCCGGATCCGTTCCGGCCGGGATGTCCTCCCGGTCGGCGAGGTCCGTGCGGGCGGCGGAACTCGTGATCCTCAACGCCCCGACCCTCGCCGCGCTGCTCCTCGCCGCCGCCCAGGCGGTGTTGGGAGCGGTCGTGTGCGCCCTCGTGGTCCGGCACGCCGTGGCGTCGCGGACCCGGTCGGTGTCGTTCGCGGGGGGCGGCGGCTCAGCCGACGGCATCCGCGGAGACGGCACCGGCGGACTCGCCGTGTTCCTCCCGGCGGCTGCGCTGTCTGTCGCGGCGCTCCTCTCGATCCCGCTCCTCTACGCGGTGCTCGCGAGCTACGTGTCCCAGTGGGAAGGTGCGGTGTGCGTGGCCGGGGTGCTTCGCATCGGCACGGAGAGCGTCGGCACGGCGCGGCTCCTCCCCTCGCTCCTCGGAACGGCGGCAGCGGCGAAGGCGGCGGCCGTCGTGGCGGCCTGCGCATGGGCCGCGCTGCACGCGGCCGACCGGAAGACGCTCTCCGGGTCCCTCGGCGGGGCTGCGGCCAAGGCGGCCGGCGCGCTCGGCGCGTTCGCCGCGGCAGGCGGCATCGCCGAGGCGGCGTATCTGCTGATCGAGAAGCGCGAGCAGCACCTGTTCACGGGCTGCTGCACGACTGCGGCGGTGTCGCACGCGCCGTCGGCGACCGACGGGACGGGCGGGGCGCTCCTCTTCGGAGTCATGGCCGCCGCGGCCGTGTCGGCCGCGTGGGCCGCGCGCAGGGCCGGCCGTGCGCGGAACGTGGCCGTGATCGCGTCGGTGGCGGTCGCAGCGGTCGCGGGAGCGACGTTCTTCGCCGGACCTCTCGCCGCGGCGGTCGCGGGCGTCGACGGGCACGCCTGCGCGCACTGCCTCGCCACGGGCGCCCCCGCGTCGCTCGTCGGACTCGGGCTCGTGGCGGCCGCAGTCGTCGCCGCGATCTCCGCCGCCGTGGTCGCACTCGCGGGTCGGCGCGCCGGAGACCGGGATGCGACGGAGTCCGTCGCACGGGGTCTCCTTCGATTCGCGGGCCGCGCCCTGCCTGCCGCCGTGGTCGCGTGGGGCGCCGTGTGGCTCTTCGCGGGGAGTGGCGCATGAAATCGCGGATCGCGGCCGCTGTCGTCGCCGCGTGCGCGCTTGCGGCCTGCGGCGGCGAGGATCCGCCGTCGCCGGCCCCGGCCGCGCCGTCGTCCGCGTCGCCGTCCGCGCTTCCGTCCGCCCCTGTCGCCCCCGCGGGCCCCGACGTCACCGGCGGGTTCGTCGAGAGCGCGGAGCCGCGCGGACTCCGCTTCCGCACCCAGTTCCTGGCGGGCGAGCAGGGGATCCTCTTCAAGATCAACCTGTACGACCACGGCTCCGGCATCGCCGTGGCCGACTACGACGGCGACGGCGACGACGACGTGTACATGCTGAACCAGCTCGGCCGGAACGCGCTCTTCCGGAACGACGGACACGGCCTATTCGCCGACGTGACCGACGAGGCGGGCGTCGCCGTCGGGAACCGGATCTGCGTCATGGCCGTGTTCGGCGATGCGGACGGCGACGGCGACCAGGACCTCTACGTCACGACGACCCGCGGCGGGAACATCCTCTTCCGGAACGACGGCGGCCGTTTCACCGACGTCACGAAGGACGCCGGGCTCACGCTCGTCGCGCACTCCGAGACGCCGATCTTCTTCGACGCGGATCTCGACGGCGACCTCGACCTCTTCGTGACCAACACCGCGAAGTGGACGTCCGACGCGCGGGAGCCCCAGGGCAGGTACCACCCCGGCCCGGTCACCCTGTTCGAACTCGCGGCGAGTCCGGCGGAGAAGCACCGCTTCTACCGGAACGACGGCGGGATGCGGTTCGTCGACGTCACGCAGGCGGCCGGGCTCGAGGGCCCGGGCTGGGGCGGCGACGTGGCCGCGTTCGACGTCGAGGGCGACGGCGACCTCGACCTCTTCGTCACGAACATGTTCGGCCAGAGCATCCTGTACCGGAACGACGGGAAGGGTGCGTTCGAGGACGCGACCGCGGACGTGCTCGGCAGGACGTGCTGGGGCGCCGTGGGGGCGCGGGTCTTCGACGCCGACGGCGACGGGAACCTCGACCTCTTCGTGGCGGACATGCACTCCGACATGTGGTCGCCCATCGACCTGAGGAAGGTGAAGTTCGACCCCGCGAAGAAGTACGACGCGGCGTGGGGTCCGATGATCGAGCTCGGCCTGCTGGACCCCGCCGGTGCGGAGGAGATCCGCCAGAAGCTGCGCATCCCCGTCGGGTCCGTGGTGCACGGATCGGTGCTCTTCCGCGCCGAGGGCGGCGGGCGCTTCCGCGAGGTGTCCGACGCGTCGGGCGTGGAGACGTGGTGGCCCTGGGGCGCCGCCACGGCCGACTTCGACGCCGACGGCGACGAGGACATGTACCTTCCGACCGGGATGGGCTACCCGTACGCGTACTACCCCGCCCCGTTCCTCCGGAACGACGGGACCGGGAAGTTCGCCGACGCGGCGAAGGCCGTCGGGCTCGAGCCGCTGCCCGGGGGCGAGTTCCAGCCGATGCCGATCGGCGGCCAGCTCGCCGCGCGGAGTCAGCGGGCGGCGGTGACCGCCGACTTCGACGCCGACGGCCGCCCGGACCTCCTCGTCTCGCTCTTCAACGACCGCGCGCACCTGTTCATGAACCGCATGGAGCGGAAGCCCTGGATCGCGTTCCGGCTGAAGGAGAAGACCGCGCGGCGGGACGCCGTGGGCGCCGTGGTGCGGCTCCGCGCCGGCGGGCGTACGATGGTGCGGCAGGTGCAGTCGAGCGGCGGGTACCTTGCCCAGAGCTCCCGGACCCTGCATTTCGGGCTCGGCGGCGCTGCGGAGATCGACCGATGCGAAGTGATCTGGCCGGGCGGGAAGGTGCACGCGATCCCGGCTCCGCGCATCGGCTCGGTGAACGAGATCCTCGAGGACTGACCGATCCCCGGCCGCGGCGCGCGGCGGCGGCGCTGGCAGTGCTCGTCGCGCTGGCGGCGGCGGCGGTGGCGGGACCCTGGCGGGCGGCGGGCGGCAATGCCGACGGCAATGCCGACGGCAATGCGGACGGCGGCGCCTTCCAGCGGCTGACGGGCGGCCTCGGCGGCTCCCGCGTGCTCGACGCAGCCGACTGCGGCGCGGCGTTCGATCCCCGGTGCGGCGCGCCGTGCCGCGAGGAGACGGCGCCGGATCCGGGCGGGCGACGGTTCTGCCGTCATCGGGGGGGCGCGCTCCGTTGAGCGGTCGCGACGCGGCGGACGGCCCGGAGAGACATCCGATCCGCGAGATCGCGCGCTCCGCGATGCTCGCCGCCGCCCTCCATCCGTTCCGGAGCGGGGTGATCCTCGCGGCGGTTGCGGCGATGCTGCTCCCGCTCGTCGCCGCCGCCGCGATGGGGCGGGGCCTCGAGGCGCAGGCGAGGCAGTCCGTCGCGGCGGGCGCCGACATCCACGTGACGGGCGAACGCTTCGGCCGCGCGGCGCCGATCCCGCCCGCCGCCGTCGCGGCGGTGGCCG
>JAJVHW010000143.1 GCA_022072415.1 Planctomycetota bacterium | reverse complement strand
GGCGACGCCGAGCGGCGACTCCGCGCCGCGCGGGACCAGCTTGCCGCGTTCGACGAGGGCGACCGCGTGCGCGCGGCCGTCGTCGCCGCCCGCGAGGACCTGCGTCGCTTCGTGCCGCGGCTGCTCGACTCGGCCGCGCGATCGGCGCCGCCGGGACTCGCGATCGACCGCATCGACGTGACAGCCGGGCGCGCCGTCATCGCGGGGACGTGCGTGAACGCGTCGGATCCCGATGCATTCGCCGCCGCCTTCGCCGCCGGGCTCCCCGGAGACTGCGTCGTCGATCCGCCGGACCGACGCGCGAGCGCACGGCGGAGCGGCCGCTACGACTTCGAACTGCGCGCCCGGTCGCCGCACGCCGAGGCCGCGCCCGCAGCACCGGCTGCGACGGGAGGCGCCCGTGAGTGATCGCATGGAACGCGCCGCGGCCGAGCGCAGGGATCGCATGCGGGTGATCCTGCCCGGGCTCGTGCTGGTCTGCCTGTACATCGCCCTTCACGGCGCATCCGCCGAACGCGGCGTGCTCCGCGCCCGCAACGCGCTCGCCGCGTCCCGGGCCTCGGCGCCCGCAGACGACGTGCTCCGCGCGTCGATGGAGCAGCTCGAAGCCGCCGAACGTGCGGTCGCCATGCGCCGCGCGGCGCCGGAACCGCCTGCGCCGCCGCCGACGCCCGCGTCGGACGTGCTCGGCGCCTTCTCGCGACACGGCGTTCGCCTCCTCGAGGAGTCCGCCGCACCTGCCGGATCGGAGAGGTCGCTGCCGCCGGTGCTGGCCAAGGCCGCGCGTTCCGCGGCGATGAGGACGATCCGCGTCGAGGGCCGGTTCCTGCCCGTCCTCCGGGCGCTGACCGAACTCGCCGCGGGTTCGCCGTCCGTCGTTCCCGCGTCGCTCCGCATGACCGTGCGAGCCGGAACCGCCGCGCCCGAGTGGAGCCTCGTGCTGTGGATGTGACCGCGGACCGGAGGTTCGACGCAGACGCACCCCGCGCGGCGGACGCGGTGTGCGCGCTCCTGGCGGAGTGCGTGCGGCGCGGCGCGTCGGACCTGCACCTGAAGCCGGGCCTCGCACCCGTGTTCAGGGTCGGCGGCGAGTTGGTCCGCGACCCCTCCGCGCCGGCGCTCTCGTCCGACGCGTGCGCCGCCGCCGCCGACTGGCTGCTCGAGGGCTGCGCCCGCGGACCGCTCGACTCGGGCGGCGCGCAGGACGGCGCCCTTTCCTGGGCGGGCGCGCGCTTCCGCTTCAACGTGTACCGCTGCATGGGCGGTCTTTCCGTCGCGGTGCGGCTCCTCGAGGACCGGTTCCGGACGCTCGCGGAACTCGGACTGCCCGAGAGCCTCTATTCGCTCTGCGACATCCGCGACGGGATCGTCGTCGTCGCCGGGCCCACCGGATCCGGGAAGAGCACCACGCTGGCCGCGCTGATCGACCGCATCAACTCGACGCGTGCGGCGCACGTGATCACGATCGAGGACCCGGTGGAGTACGTCCACGCACCCGCGCGGTCCGTCGTGAACCAGAGGCAGGTCGGGAGCCACACCGCGTCGTTCCCCGACGCGATGGTCGCCTCGCTGCGAGAGGATCCCGACGTGATCCTGGTCGGCGAGTCGCGGGATCTCGACACGATCCGCACCGCGATCCGCGCCGCGGAGACCGGACACCTGGTGTTCACCACCGTGCACGCAGGCGACACGGTCGGCGCGGTCGAACGCCTCGTCTCCGTCTTCCCCGCCGACGAACAGGCCGGGATACGGAGGCAGCTCTCGCTGGTCCTTCGCGCGATCGTCGCGCAGCAACTCCTGCCGCGCGACGGCCCGGCAGGCGGGAGCGACGGCTCCGGGTCCGGCGAGGGCTGCGTCGGGAGCGCCCGTCAGGCCGTGGCGTGCGAGATCCTGATCGGCACGCCGGCGGTCGCGAACCTCGTCGCGTCGGGCCGGAGCGCGCAGGTGTACGCCGCGATCGAAGGCGGCGCGCGCGCCGGGATGCAGACGATGGAGCAAGACCTCGCGCGGCTCGTCGCGCGGCGAATCGTCTCCGAAGCCGCCGCGGTCCACGCTACGCGGCACCCCGAGATCCTGAAGGACCGCGTCGCGGCCGTCCGCAGCGCCGGGGCGCGCACATGACCGGCGTTGCCGGTTCGCCCGGCGGCATCGAGAGGCGCTCGGCGCCGCGCGTGGCGCCGTCCGAGCCCTGCGCCGCGGAACTCGTCGAAGGCGGCCGCGCGGCGGGTCGCGTGCGCGACGTCTCGCCTGGAGGAGTCGGACTCGAGTTCGGCGCCGGCGAACTCGCGACGGAGTCCGGCGTCCTGCTGCGGCTCACATGGAGCCGAGCCGAGTCCACGGTGCGCGGCCGGGTGGTTTGGATCGTGCGCGAGGGCGGCTCGGTCCGCGCGGGCGTGCGGATCGACGATCCGGTCCCGGCGGGAGCCCTGCCGGTCCTCCTCGATCTCGCCGCCGTCCGGATCGACCCCGCATGGGCGCTTCGCGTGCCCGCGCCGGTCGCGATGAGGCGCCGACTGCTCGCCTTCGCCGCGTCCGCGGGGCGCGTCCACGTCGCCTGCGAGCCCGGCACCGGCGAGTCCTCGCTCCGAGCGATCGAGCGCCACTTCGACCTGCCGCTGGTCGCCGAACCCGCCGAACCGCGGTCGCTGCGCGACGCCCTCCGTCGCGTGTACGGCGACGCTGCGGGCGCCGCCGACCCGGCGGACCCCGTCGCGGTGTGCGACGAGATCCTGCGCGCCGCCTGGCTGCGCAGGGCGTCGGACATCCACCTCGACCCCGATGCGCGGAGCGTCCGCGTGCGGTTCCGCGTCGACGGTGAACTCGAGGACTGGCGGCGGATCGACGGAGCGATCCAGCAGGAGCTCTCCGGACGGATCAAGGTGCTCGCCGGCATGGACATCGCAGAGCGGCGTGCGCCGCAGGACGGACGGTTCTCGTCCGTCATCGGCGGCGAGGAGGTCGAGTTCCGCGCCGCGACGCTCCCGACCCGTCACGGCGAACGCTTCGCGCTCCGGCTCCTTGCGGCGCGCACGCAACCGATCACCCTGGCGCGGCTCGGCATGTCCGCGCGCGACCTCGAGGCGTACGACCGCGCGATCGCCCGGCCCCACGGGCTGATCCTCGCGACGGGACCCACCGGATGCGGAAAGTCCACGACGCTGTTCGCGGGGCTGGAGCAGGTGATCTCGCGCCGGCCGGTGAACGCGATCGCGGTGCAGGATCCCGTCGAGTACGACATCCCCGGCGTCGCGCAGGTCGAGGTGGACCCGGCGCAGAAGGTGACGTTCGCGCGGGCGCTCCGGAGCATCCTCCGGCACGACCCGGACGTGCTGATGATCGGGGAGATCCGGGACGGCGAGACGGTGGACATCGCGCTGAAGGCCGCGCTCACCGGCCACCTCGTCCTCGCAACGCTGCACACGAACTCGGCGGCGAGCGTCGTGACGCGCCTGAGCGACATGGGAGTTCCTCGGTTCCTCACGGCGTCCACGCTCCGCCTGGTCGTCTCGCAGCGCCTTGCGCGGCGCCTTTGCCCGCACTGCCGCGCGGCCGCGACCGTTTCGGCCGTCAGCGCCGCGGCGTTCGGCAGGCCCGAGGCTGCTGGAAGCCCGGCCTTCGAGCCCGTCGGCTGCGCATACTGCGCCGGCCGCGGACACAACGGGCGGATCGGGATCTTCGAGGTCGCGGAGTTCGACGACGCGCTCTCGCGGCAGGTCGCCGAAGGGGCGCACGAGACCGCCGTTGCGGATGCGCTGCGGACGCGTGGCGCGCCTTCGCTCGCGGACGACGCGCTCGCGAAGGTCGCGGCAGGGTGCATCTCCGTGGACGACGCGCTGGCGTCGGTGGCGTGCTGACCGTGCCGCGCTTCTCTTACCGTGCCGTGGACGCCGAGGGGCACCGCTCCGACGGAATCGTCGACGGCGAGACCGAGCGCGACGCGATCGAGCGCCTGCGGGACCGGCAGCTCGTGCCGCTCCGCGTCGCGCCGGCGGAGCCCGGCGCGGCGCAGGCGGGAGTCCGGAGCGCATTCCGCCGGCGCCGCCCGAGGCCGGTGGACCTCGAGGTTTCGCTCCGCCAGATCGCGCTGATGCTCCGGAGCGGGGTCACGCTGCTCGACGCGCTCCGGCTCGCCGCGGAGCACGCGGGCTCTCCCGCGCTCGAGGAACTCTGGCGCGCCGCCTCGGCGCGCGTCCGCTCGGGCGCGAGCTTCAGCGAGGCGCTGTCCGAATCGGACGCCGTGCCGACGGTCGCGGTCGCGATGACCTCGGTCGGCGAGCGGACCGGCGACCTGGACGACGCGCTCGACCGCGCGGCCGCCGCGATGGAACGAAGGCGCCTCCTCCTCACCAGCGTCCGCACCGCGCTGCTCTACCCCGCCATCGTGGTCGTGCTGGCGATCGGCGTCGTCGCGTACATGCTCGTCGGTCTCGTGCCGAAGGTGCGTTCGTTCCTCGCCGGATTCGGCCGCACGCTCCCGCCGCTCACGCAGGCGCTGGTGGACGCGTCCGAGTTCGTCGAACGGCACTGGATGACCGGGCTCGTGCTCGCGGCGGCCGCGCTGGCCGCGCTCTGGCTCGTCCGCGCGTCGCCGCCCGGCCGCCTCGCCACGGACCGGGCGGCGCTCCGCGTCCCGATCGCGGGTCACACCGTGCGCCTCGCAGCCACGGCCGGCGCCGCGCGCACGCTCTCCACGCTGCTCGCGAGCGGCGTCCGCCTGACCGAGGCGCTCCTCGTGCTCGAACGCCTCCACTCGAACCGCTGGCTCGCATCGCGCGTGGCCGCCGCCCGCGCCCGCGTCGTGGACGGATCCGCGCTCGCTCCCGCGCTCGCCGCGCAGGGAGGATTCCTGCCGCTCCTCTCCGGGATGGCCGCGATCGGAGAGTCCTCCGGCGCGCTCGACACCGTGCTCGACCGTACCGCGGCGTTTCACGAGGCGCGCCTCGAGTCGCACGTCAAGCGGCTCGGTTCCCTGATCGAGCCGGCGATCGTGATCGTCGTCGGCGGCATCGTCGGCTTCGTCTATCTGGCCTGTTTCATGGCGATCTACGCGGTCGCCGGGAGATCCTGAATGCGCAACCGAATCGCCGTGCTGGCATGCGCCGCAACCTGGCTCTGCCTGTCGCCGGCCGTCGCCCAGGAGGCGCCGCTCCGCGACCCGACGGAAACCGCGGGCGCGCCGCCGCCTCCGCCGGATGCCGAGGCCCCAGCGCCGTCCGCGCAGAGTGCGATGCCCCGGCTCGCGCTCCGCGCGCTCGTCGTGGTCCGGGGCCGCGCTCCTGCGGCTCTCGTCGACGCGGGTGGCGAGCTGATCCGCGTCGCCGCGGGAGAGTCCATCCTCGTCGGCGAGCCGCCGGTCGCCGCCGACATCGTCTCCGTCGAGGCCGACGGAGTCCGCGTGGCGTTCCCGGGGCGCGGCCGCACCGTGGTGCTCCGTTGAGGCGAGCTCTCGCCCTCTCCTGGATCGCGGCCTTCGCGCTCCTCGGCGCGCCCGGCGCCGCGCAGGCCGAGGATGCGCCACAGGATGCGCAGACTTCGCGCCTGGAGCGGCTCGACCTCCGCGACGTGCCGCTCGGCCAGGCCTGCCGACTCCTCTCGGACTGCACGGGACTCAATCTCGCACCCTCCGCCGAGGCGTCGCAGCGGCGGGTCACGCTGTTCCTGACGGGAGTCGCCGTCGCCGACGCGGTGGACGTACTCTGCCGGACCCACCAGCTCTGGCACGAAACCGACCGCCGCACGGGGATCGTCCGCATCCACACGAGCGCGGAGTACCGCCTGGACGCGTCGGTCCTCCAGGAGGAGCGGACGGAGCACTTCACCGTCCGCTACCCGAGCGCGTGGGACGTGAGCGACGCCATCCGGAACCTCTTCGGGTCCCGCGTCTCCGCGGGCGCGCGCCGCTCGTCCGATCTCGTCACCGACGAGCTCGAGGAGCGGTTCGACCGGTTCGACGTCGTGGACGAGCGGACCGAGGGTCTGGGATTCGCCGGGACCGGGACCGGCGCCGGCGTGTCCGGTTCGGGCGCGGCGGGGACCACGTCCGGCGAGGTGACCGGGACGTCGCGGCGCGACCGCACGTCGCGGTCGCAGCAGAGCCGGGAGGACCCGGTCGAAGCGGCCGTGCAGTCCGGACCCGCGACCGCGCAGCCCGATCTCGAGCGGCTCCGCGGGCTGATCGCCGGGACCGGCTCCGACGACGCCCGCAGCCGCGCCGTCGCCGACGCGGCCGCGCGGACGCTCGAACTCCCGATCCACGTGACCGTGGCGAACCGCCAGAACCAGCTCATCGTCCGCACGGCGGACGCCCGCGCGATGGAGCAGATCCGGGCCCTCGTGCGCGCGCTCGACGTCCCCACGCCGGTCGTCCTCCTCGAGGTGCGAGTGTACGACGTGAAGCTCGACGACGGCTTCGAGTCGTTCTTCGAGTACCAGTGGGCGAACGGGGAGTACGCCGGCGGCTTCTCGGCGGGCGACATCGCCGCACGGGCCGGCGGCGCTCTCGGACCCGGGGGGACCGGGCTCCGCGCGGGGGATCTGTCGTTCCAGTACGTGGACGCGAACTTCGCGGCGCGGCTCCAGGTCCTCGAGCGCGAGGGGAAGGTGCGGACGCTCGCCACGCCGCTGCTGCTCACGGCGAACAACGAGGTCAGCCGCCTGTTCATCGGCCGCGAGGTGCCGCTCAACCGCACGTTCAGCGGCGGGCAGCTCGTGACGGACGACGGCGCCACGACGACGACGCCGGGCACGACGCAGATCGAATTCCGCCGCGTCGGGACCACTCTCCTCATCACACCGAACGTCCACGAGGACCGCACCGTGACGCTTCGCATCCTGCAGGAGGCGTCGGACGTGGACACGACCGCGACGGTGCTCGTGCCGAACGGATCCGGATTCTCGCAGCAGACGCTGCCGGTCGTGCGGAGCCAGACAGTGAGCGGCACGATCGTGGCCCGGAGCGAACGGGCCGTGGCGTTCGGCGGGCTCATCGCGACCACGTCGAGGAAGGAGCGGGAGCAGGTCCCGGTCCTCGGCGACGTCCCCTTGCTCGGCACGCTGTTCAGCCGCGAGACAGTCGCCGACCAGAGGAGCGAGACGGTCATCGTCGTGCGGCCCTGGGTGATGCGGGACGCCGCGGAGGCCGAGACCCTGACCGGTCGCGCGTTGGGCGGGCTCGGCAGCGAAGTCCGGATCCCGCTGCCCGAGACGGACGCTGGCGTCCGCGGCGCGGCCGCACCTCTGCCGGCGCCGAGCGGGCGCTGACCGTCCGTCGGGCCGGGCTCGACTTCCGGGCCGGGGGCGGGCACCCTCGCGGGGCGATGCAGCAGCCGCCCGACGACCGTCCGCACCTCCGCGACATCCCCGCGGACCGCCTCGCGGCGTCGCTCGCGGCGGCCGGGTTCGAGCGGGCCGACGCGCTCGCGCACCGGCTGGGGATCGCCGTCCACCGCGACGGCGCGCTGACCTGGGACGACCTCGGCCTCGCGGGGATCGGGCGCTTCGTCCGCGCGTCGCTCTCCGAGCGCTTCCGCTTCGGTCCGCTGCTCGAGGTCGTCGGCGAGCGCGAGGCCGACGACATGCACACGCGGAAGTGGATGCTCCGCCTGCGGACCGGCGAGGTCGTCGAGGCCGTCGCGATCCGCCACTGGGCCGACCACACGCTCTGCGTCTCGACGCAGGCCGGGTGCGCGATGGCGTGCGGCTTCTGCGCGACGGGGCGCCTCGGGCTCCAGCGGAACCTGTCCCCGGGCGAGATCACGGAGGCCGTGGTCCACGCGCAGCGGGCGATCGGCGCGCGCATCACCGACATCGTGTTCATGGGGATGGGCGAGCCGCTCCACAACTTCGACGCGACGATCGCCGCCTGCGTGAACCTGAACCACGCCTCCGGGCACGGGATCGCGCGGAAGCGCATCACGATCTCCACGTCGGGCCTCGTCCGCGAGATCCGCCGCATGACCGCCGAGGGCATGCGGTGGCGGATGCACGTGTCGCTCCACTCCGCGATCCAGGAGACGCGCGAGCGCATCATGCCGATCGCGCGCACGAACCCGCTGCCGGACCTCGTCGCCGCCGTGCGCGAGCGGCAGCAGGCGCTCGGCACGGACGCGAAGTGGGTGACGTTCCAGTACGTCGCGCTCCCCGGCGTGAACATGGACGATCGTCACGTGGACGCCCTCGGGCGGGAGCTCGAGGGCGTCCGCTACATCCTCAACGTGATCCCGTGGAACGAGACCGACGGCCCGTTCCGCGCGCCGGGCTGGGACGAGGTGAAGGACTTCACCACGCGGCTCCGCCGGCTCGGGTGCCCCGTCAAGGTGCGGTACAGTGCGGGGAAGCAGGACGGCATGGGCTGCGGGCAGCTTGCGGCGGAGACGATCGCCGTGACGCCCCGCGAAGGCCACATGATCGCCCCGCCCGGGATCTTCACCAGCCACACGGGATGAGGCCCTCCGAGGCCGCGACGATGAAGCACGCCGGACCCCTCCTCGCCGTCCTCGCGGCGCTCGCGCTCGCGGGCGGGGCGGCGTACGTGGTGATGTCCGGCGACGACGATCCGGGCGGCGCACCCGGCGACGTCTCCGGAGGCGGCGGCACGGACGGCCGGGAACCGGACCGGACCCCGCGGGACCCGGCGCGGACGGACCCCCGCGCGTCGCGCGGCGGCGGCGACGCCCCGGTCCGCCGGAAGCCGCCGGACCCCGGCCGGAACCCCGACCTCCCGGACCCGCCGCAGCCCCGCGCCGGGCTCCGTCTCCCCGACAACCGCTGGAGCCGGTTCCAGGACGGCGCCGACTGGCGGCGCGTGGGCGTCGGGCTGCGGCGGCAGATCCTCGCGGCGCAGTCGGTCGCGCAGGCGGTCCGGAACGGGCGGGAGCCCGAGGCGGAGTGGAAGGCGTTCGGCGCGGCGATGGAGATCGTCCGCAACGAGACGTTCCCCGGCATGGCGGAGGAGGCGAGGTGGGGATCCCACGCGCCCATGGCCGACGCCGTGCTGCACCCGGGCATCTACCCGAACGCGATCTGCGCGGCGCTCGAGGCGTTCCACCGCCCCGTGACCGACGCGCAGGCCGAGGCGCTCGCCGCCGCCGTGAAGGACTACTCCGAGGTGTGGGACGACCGCCCGCAGGGCGAGTGGAACCTCGCGCGCACCGCGCGGGTCGCGGCCGCCGCGGAGGTGTTCCGCGCCGCCGCCGCCGCCGTGCTCGACCCGGACCAGCAGGCGCTCCTCTGGCCCGAGGAGACCGGCGGCCGCTACCGTCTGGACCCGCTCTCGCCGGCCGACATGCTCGGCGAGCGCCCATGCCACTACGACGGGACGGAGAAGGACCTCTTCCGCATGCTCGGGGAGCGCGCGCTCGGCGCGTTCGACCGGCCGGACGTGTCTCTGCCCTCGACGCTCGCCGCGCGGGCGCGGTCGGGAGTCGAGGCGGCAGGCTACGCGGCGCCGAAGGCGTCGCCGGACCTGCTCACGCGGCAGGGGTTCCCGCGGTACGCGGACCTCCGGATCTGGGCCGAGATCGCCCTCGCGGCCGGGCGGGGGATCGCGGAGCACCCGGACACGCCGGAGAAGGCGCGGGAACGCCTCGCCGAACTCTATGTCTCGGTGCCGGTGCCGACCGCCGGCCGACGGTGACGCGGGGTTTCCCCGCGGGCGGGGGATCCGCTAGGGTCGCCCCTCCGGCGGCGGTCCGAGGGGACGCGCGCACCCGGACCCCCGCATGTCGAACGACTCCACGCCCGCAGAGCTGACCGTCGAGGCGGGGATCGCCCGCGTCGTGCTCTCGCGGCCGGACCGCCGGAACGCGTTCGACGACGGGCTCGTCGCGCGGCTCTCCGAGATCTTCGCCGGGATCGCCGCCGACCCTTCGGTGCGCGTCGTCCTCCTCGAGGGCCGCGGGCCCGCGTTCTGCGCGGGCGCCGACCTCGGGTGGATGAAGTCGATGGCCACCGCCACCGCGGCCGAGAACGCCGCGTCGGCCCGCCGCATGGCCGACATGTTCGAGGCGATCGCCACGTGCCGCGCGGCGGTCGTCGCGAAGGTGCACGGCGCCGCGCTCGGCGGCGGCGCGGGGCTCGTCGCGGCGGCCGACGTCGCGGTCTGCGCCGACACGGCGCAGATCGGCTTCACGGAGGCGCGGCTCGGGATCCTCCCGGCCGTCATCTCGCCGTACGTGATCGCGAGGATCGGGCCCGGCGCGGCGAAGCGGTGGTTCGTCACCGCGTCGCGGATGGACGCCGCGGAGGCGCACCGCATCGGCCTCGTCCACGCGGTCGCGGCCGAGGCCGACCTCGACGCGGCCGCGCAGAAGATGGCCTTCGAGGTGCTCCAGTGCGGGCCCGAGGCCGTCGCCGGGTGCAAGAGCCTCGTGGACGACGTGTGGAGCGCCTGCGCGCTCGCCGGGTCCATGGAGGACGGGTTCTCGGCGGTGAAGGACTACACGTCCGAGCGGATCGCCGCGGCCCGCGTCTCCGCCGAGGGGCAGGAGGGGCTCCGCGCGTTCCTCGAGAAGCGGAAGCCGCGGTGGGCGCAGTGACGGCGCCCGCGTGCCGCCCGTTCCGCCGCGTCCTCGTCGCGAACCGCGGCGAGATCGCGGTGCGCCTGATCCGCGCCTGCAGGGAGCTCGGCCTCGAGACCGTCGCCGTCGCGTCGGAGTCCGACCGCGACGCGCCGCACGCGCTCGCGGCCGACCGCACGGTGATCCTCGGCGCCGGCCCCGCGGCCGAGAGCTACCTCCACGCCGACCGCGTCCTCGCGGCGGCGAAGGAGTCCGGGGCCGACGCGATCCATCCGGGCTACGGCTTCTTCTCCGAGCGCGCCGACTTCGCGCGGCGGGTCGTGGCCGCGGGGCTCGTCTGGATCGGGCCGCCGCCCGACGCGATCGACGCGATCGGCGACAAGATCCGCGCGAAGGAGGTCGCCCGCCGCGTGGGCGTTCCGACGTGCCCGAGCTGGGAGGGCGACGCGAACGACGCGGCCGAGGCGGCCCGCGCCGCGTCGCGGATCGGCTACCCCGTGCTCGTCAAGGCCGCGGCCGGCGGCGGCGGGCGGGGGATGCGCGTCGTCGCGGAGCCGTCGAAGCTCGCGGAGGCGCTCGAGGGCGCGTCCCGCGAGGCGGCGGCAGCGTTCGGCTCCGGGCGCGTCTTCCTCGAGCGCTACCTCGAGCCCGCGCGGCACGTCGAGATCCAGATCCTCGCCGACTCGTTCGGGAACGTGTTCTCCCTCGGCGAACGCGAGTGCTCCGTGCAGCGGCGGCACCAGAAGATCCTCGAGGAGGCGCCGAGCGTCGCCGTCACGCCGGAGCTCCGCCTCCGCATGGGCGAGGCCGCGGTCGCCCTCGCGTCCGAGATCGGATACGTCGGCGCCGGCACGGTGGAGTTCCTGCTCGCGCCGTCCGGGGAGTTCTCGTTCCTCGAGGTCAACACGCGCCTCCAGGTCGAGCACCCCGTCACCGAGATGGTGCAGGGGATCGACCTCGCGCAGGGTCAGATCCGCGCCGCTGCGGGCGAGTGCCTCGAGGAGTACGCGCGTGTCTGGAATCCGCGCGGCCACGCGATCGAGCTCCGCATCTGCGCGGAGGACCCGTCGATGCAGTTCGCGCCGCAGGCGGGGCGGATCCTCCACCTCGAGCTTCCGCAGGGGCCCGGGATCCGCGTGGACTCAGGCGTGCGCGCCGGGTTCGAGGTCCCGCCGCACTACGATTCGCTGCTGATGAAGCTGATCGTCCACGCGCCGGACCGCCGCCGCGCGATCGACCGCGCGCTGCTCGCGCTGCGCGACCTCGTGATCCTCGGGCCCGTGACGAACGTGGCCTACCTCCGCGCGATCCTCTCGCACGAGGACTTCCGCCGCGGCGACGTCTCGACGTCGTTCCTCGCCCGGAAGTTCGCGTCGTGGACCGACGACGCGGAGATCCCCGACGAAGCGCTCGTCGCCGCGGCCGCGGCGGACGCGCTCGCCCCGCAGAACGGGTCGTCCGCGGCGGGACCCGCCGCCGCGGCGCCGACCCCGTGGCAGACGCTCGGACCCTGGCGCGCGTCCGGCGGAGGCGGCGCATGAGGAACGTCACGCGCCACTACAAGGCGGGCGGGTCGCCGCGTGTCAGCGACGTCGTCGTGCACGCCGCGGAGGGC
>JAJVHW010000137.1 GCA_022072415.1 Planctomycetota bacterium | reverse complement strand
CGGGCGCGGGCGGGGCGGCGGCGGTGCTCGCCGTGGCGCCGGCGGCGCTCGCGCAGGGCGGGCCGGAGGTGCTCGGGCCGGGGCCGGTGGACTTCGAGCTCAAGGTGAACGGCGCGGCGAGGAAGGTGCGCGCGGAACCGCGGGCGACGCTGCTCGAGGTGCTGCGGAACGACCTCGGGATGACCGGGCCGAAGGAGATCTGCGACCTCGGCGCGTGCGGCGGGTGCACGGTGCTGCTCGACGGACGCCCGCACTGCGCGTGCATGACGCTCGCGATCGACGCGACGGGCCGGTCGGTCACCACGGTCGAGGGGCTCCGCGCCGCCGACGGCTCGGCGGGCGACCTCCAGCGCGCGTTCGTCGAGAAGGACGCGCTCCAGTGCGGCTTCTGCACGAGCGGGATGGTCACGTCGTGCGCCGCGGTGCTCGCGGCGAACCCCGATCCGTCGGCCGAACAGGTGCGCGCGGGGATCAGCGGGAATCTCTGCCGCTGCGGAACGTACACGCGCGTCGTCGAGGCCGTGCTGTCCGTGGCGTCGCTCCGGAAGAAGGGGGCGAAGTAGCCATGACGAAGCACAAGGTGAAGGTGGGCGTCGGCGACCGCGTCGAGGTGCGCGAGATCGACGTGCCGGACGGCGAACTCGCTCCGTGGGACGCCGACACGAAGTTCCGGAGCGTGGGGACGAACGTGCCCCGCGTGGACGGCGAGGCGAAGGCGACCGGCCGCGCCGAGTACACGGCCGACGTCCGGCTCCCCGGCATGCTCCACGCGCGGATGTTCCGCGCCGCGCAGCCCGGCGGGAAGCTGACCTCGCTCGACGTCTCGGCCGCCGAGAAGGCGCCCGGCGTGCGCATGGTGCGCGTCCTCGCGCAGCCGGGGCGCGCGCTGAAGATGGAGGGGCAGGACCTCGCGCTCGTCGTCGCCGACACGGAGGCCCAGGCCGAGGACGCGCTGCTGCTCTGCAAGGCGAAGTGGGACCAGGGCCCGGTCTACGCGACCCCCGAGGTCGCGATGGCGGCGGGCGCCGTTTCGATCCACGAAGGGAAGGAGAACAACGTCCGCCGCGCGCCGGCGGGCGGGGGCCGCCAGGGCGGCGACCCGTTCGCCCGCGCCGAGGAGGCGATCCAGGCGGCAGACTTCGTGATCGAGCGGACCTACCGCACGCAGGTGCAGACGCACTCGCCGCTCGAGCCGCACGGGATCGTCGTGCGGCCGGACGAGGACGGCGGCATCACCGTGTGGGCGTCCACGCAGGGGACGTTCTCGGTGCGCGACGGGTTCGCCAACTCGCTCCGCATCCAGCAGCCGATGGTGCGCGTCATCACGGAGTTCATGGGCGGCGGCTTCGGGACGAAGTTCGGTCCGTCGTCGCCGGGTTCCGGGTTCGGAGTCGAGACCGCGCGCGCCGCGATCGACCTGAAGCGCCCGGTGCGCTGCATGCTCGACCGGCGCGAGCAGCATCTCTGCGGAGGGAACCGTCCGTCGTCGGTGCAGACGGTGAAGCTCGGCGTGACGAAGGCCGGGAAGATCACCGGGTACACGGTGCGGATGTACGGCACCGGCGGGCTCGCCGAACAGGGCGCCGGCGCGCGCAATCCGATGATCTACAACCTCGGCGCGACGGCGGTCGAGTCGTCCACGGTCGTGACCCACGCCGGGCCACAGGCCGCGTTCCGCGCTCCGGGGCATCCGCAGGGTTCGTTCGCGCTGGAGCAGGCGGTGGACGAGGCGGCGCACGCGATCGGCGCGGACCCGCTGGCGTTCCGCCGCGGGATCGACGGAAGTTCGATCCGCGCGCACCAGTACGAGGAAGGCGCGAAGCTCTTCGACTGGGCCGCGAAGCGGTCGCGCTACGCGAACCAGAAGGGCGCGGTCCGGCGCGGCGTCGGCGTCGCCGCGGGGATCTGGCACCAGCCGGGCGGTTCGGGCGCCACGGTCCTCGTGACCGTGCACCGCGACGGAAGCGTCGAGGTCACGAACGGCGCGCAGGACATCGGCACCGGCACGCGCACGGTGCTCGCGGTGATCGTGGCGGAAGTGCTCGGGATGGACCCGCACGCCGTCCGCGTGAACCTCGGGCGCACCGAGTGGCCGTTCGGGCCGGGGTCCGGCGGCAGCACGACCGCGCCGTCGATCGGGCCCTGCGCCCGCGACGCGGCGGAGCAGGCGAAGCGCGCAATCCTCGGGGCGTCGTTCGAGGGTGTCCCGACCGCCTCGCAGTGGAAGGCGGCGTGCAGGAAGATGGACGTCGAGGAGCAGGTCTTCAGCGGGAAGCGCTCGAACCAGTACGCGTCTTTCCACAACGGCACCGCGGGTCTCCAGTTCGCGGAGGTCGAGGTGGACACCGACACCGGCGTCGTGCGCGTGCTGTCGGTCCTCGCGATGCAGGACTGCGGCCGCGTGATCGACCGCCTCACCGCGGAGAGCCAGGTGATCGGCGGCGTGATCGGGGGGATCTCCTACGCGCTCTTCGAGGACCGGCGGCTCGATCCGAAGACGGGCCGTCTGCTCCACGGCGACCTGGAAGGCTACCGCATCGCCGGCGCGCGGGACTGCCCGGACATCCGCGCGGTGATGACCGACGTGTCGAACGCGGGGAACGCCGCCGGGATGATGGGGCTCGGCGAGGCGCCGTCCGTCCCCACGGCGGGCGCGATCGCGAACGCGGTGTTCCACGCGACCGGGGCCCGCGTCCGCGAGATCCCGATGACTCCGGCCCGGGTGCTCGCGGCGCTCGACGCGGCCGCGGCGTCGAAGAACGGGGGACGCTGACCATGAAGGCCTTCCGGTACGCACGGCCGAACGACGTCGCGTCGGCGCTCCCGCTCCTCTCGGCGACGCAGCGGCCGAAGGGCGGCGGCTTCGACCTCCTCGATCTCGCGAAGCGCGGCGTCGCGTCGCCCGACATGCTCGTGGACCTCTCCGGGCTGAAGGGGCAGCAGCCGCCGATGGACGGCATCGACGGCGCGGGCGACCACGGCGAGACGGTGATCGGCGCGCGCGTCACGCTCGCGCGGATCGAGGCCTCGGCCGAGGTCGCCGCGCGCTGTCCGGCGCTCGCCGACGCCGCGCGCGAGGCCGCGACGCCGCAGGTGCGGAACGCCGCGACGCTCGCGGGAAACCTCCTCCAGCGGCCGCGCTGCGCGTACTTCCGCGACCCGTTCTTCACGGACTGCCTGAAGCGCGGCGGCTCCGCGTGCGCCGCGCAGGACGGCGTCCACGACGAGATGGCCGTCTTCGGGAACGCGAAGTGCTGCGCCGTACATCCGTCGAACCTCGCCACCGCGCTCGCGGCGCTCCGCGCGGAGGTCCGGATCGTGACCGGGATCGACGCGAAGGGCGCGCCGAAGTGGCGGACCGCGGCGTGCGACGAAGGCTTCTTCGTGCGCCCCGAGCAGGACGCGACGCGGGAGTGCGCGGTCGGCCCCGGGGAACTCGTCTGGGACGTGATCGTCCCCGCGGCGCGCGCGTCGGCCTATGTCGAGGTGAACCACAAGCAGAGCTACGACTGGGCGCAGGCCGCGTGCTGCGCCGTGCTCGACGTGTTCGAGGGGAAGATCCGCGGCGCGCGGATCGTGCTCGGCGGCGTCGCGCCCGTGCCGTGGCGGGCCGAGGGCGCGGAGAAGGCGATCGCGGGGACGAGCGGCGCCGCCGGCGCGCTCGACGCGGCCGCCGAGGCCGCGGCGCAGGGCGCCACGCCGCTCCGCGACAACGCGCACAAGGTGCGGCTGGCGAAAGTCGTCGTCCGCCGCGCGATCGAGGCCGCTCTGGCCCGGGCCGGGAGGTAGCGACATGTCCCATCCGATCCGCGAGAAGATCCGCGGCGGCCTCCTCTGCCGCCACCTCCGCACGAAGGGCATGTTCGTGCTCGGCAACGCTGCGCCGCCGCCGGACATGCAGCACATCCCCGACACCGCCGCCTTCTGGTGCAACTGCTCCGGCTGGTCCATGGGCCCCGACGTCGTCCCCGCGAACCCGGAGCGATGCGCCGACCCGTCGCGTCCGTGCTTCGAAGGGGAGAGTCCGGCCTGATCCGGCGCGTCCTGCTGTTCGCGGCCGCCGCGCTTGCGGCGCCCTGCGCCGACCTCCCGCGCGCGGACGCGTGCGCGGAGGAGGCGGCGTCGTCGGACGTGTACGCGCGATCGTGGTCGCAGGATCGCGGCGATTCACTCCGCCGGAGCGCCGTGGACGTGGAACCCGTCCGCAGCGAACCGGTCGAACTGTGGAGCCGCGACCTCGGGACGCTGCAGGCGGATCCGGTGACGATGGGAGCGTTCACGTTCGTCGCCGCGGGGAAGAAGCTGCATGCCATCGAGACCCGCACCGGCCGCGTTGCCGACGCGAAGCTGCTCCCGGGGCCGGAGGCGGGATCGCTGGCGGCGTCGGAAGGAGTCGTCGTGGCGGCCGTGGGCGACTCGGTCCGCGGATTCCGGTTCGACGGCGCGAGGTTCGATTCGCCGTGGACCACGGCGGTGCGGGAGGCGTCCGGCATCGTGATCGCCGGACGCTGCGTGTTCATCCCGACCGGCCGCTGCACCACCCGCATGCTCGATCTGGCCACCGGACGCACCTTGCTCCAGTCGCTCGAGATCGGCCGATCCCTCGCCGTGGCGCCCCATCCGGAGGGATGGCTCGTCGCAGGCACGGGCCGCGGCGAGTCGATCCTCGGGGATCCGATCGAGATCGCCCGGACGTTGGAGGTCAGCGTCCCCGCGGGCCGGCCCGTGCAGGCGCGGAACGCGCGGACCGCCGGCGTCGGGCTGCCGGGGAGTCCGGTCATCTCGGGGTTCCGGCGCCATTGGTTCAGCCTCTTCTTCGTCTTCGACGGCGGGAACCACGAGAAGTTCCAGCGCGGATCGCGGCACTTTTCATGGACGCTCGACACGACCGACGCCCCGGGGACGAGCTACGCCTACAAGCCGTACGGGAGCAGCGACCTCGCCCGCCGCGCCCCCGCGGTGTGGAAGGACGACGTCTGGTTCGTCGGAGAAGACGGGACGCTCCTCTCGTCTCCCGCGTCGGGGGGAAGTCCGCGCCTTCGCTTCGACTCGCTGCCCGCCGGCGCGGTCTCCGGGCCCGTCACCGTTGCGCGGGGGGTCGTCCACTGCGGAAACTGGTCGTTCGATCCCGCGATCGGGAAGTCCCTGTGGGTGCTCGACGACGCGGATCCTGCGCACCCGGTCGTTCCGGCGGCCGACGGCGTGGTCGTGTACCGGACTCCGCAAGGACGCATCGCGGCACGGGCCGACCGGATCGTCGTCGCGGAGCTCGCGGCGGCGCCGAAGTCCGGGACCGCCGGGGCGGCGGATCCGTCGCCCGCGGAGCTGTTGGCGCTGCTCGCGCGGCCCGACGTCTCCGTGACGCTCGAGGGGGCCGAGGCTGCCGCGGACGCAGCGGCCGAGACCCTCCTTCTGCGCGTCGTCGGCGGATCGGCGGTCCACCGCGGCGAGGAGCGGCACGCCGAGCGGATGTTGCGTGCGTCGCTGGACGCCCGATGGGTCGGGGAGCTGCTCGCGCTCGCCGAGGACGCGGCGAAGCGCGAGATGCCGACCGACGCGCTGAAGCTGATCGAGGAAGCCGCCAGGCACGGGCTCGACGCGGAACGCAGGTCGGCCGTCGAACTCCCGCTCCGCGCAAGGAAGGACCACCCGCAGACGTCGCTCCGTCGCGCGCCCTTCGATGCCGAAGTCGCGGCCCGCCGCTCCGTGCAGGGCGAGCTGATCCGCGGAGCGGGCGCGCGGTGCGCGGAGTTCGGCTGGAGAGCCGCGGCCACGGTCCTCTACGCGGCGGCGATCGAGGTCGATCCGTCGTCTGAACTGCCGGCCGGGCTGGCCATCCACGGACTCGTCCCCGCAGCGCTCGCCGACAGGAAGGACGCCGCGGCACTCTGGCGCCGCTGGGCGGCGGAGCTGGTTCCCGCGAGCGGCGAGCTGCTCGCCCGGGACGACCCCGCGTTCGTTCGCGGAACCGGGCGCCCCGGCGGCGCGAAGATGGCGGTCGGCGTCCGCTCCCCGAACCTGCTGCTGTTCTGCGGGGTGGACGATCCTCGGATCGTCGGGCAGTGCGTGCGGAACGGCGAGTGGACCGTGCGCGCGCTGCGCGAGCTTCTCGAAGTCGGCGGGAAGGACCGCGTCGAAGGCGACCAGGAACGCATGGAGGTCCGGATCCACGCCACCCGGCGGGAGTATCTGGCCGATCCGGTGCCCGGCGGCGTACCCGAGTGGAGCGCAGGCCTCTTCTACTCCGGAGACAACGTCTCGCGGTTCTATGTGTCGGAGCGAGGCCAGGCGTCGCGCGCCGATCCCCTCGGTCGCGGACTCTTCAAGGTCCTCGCCCACGAGCTGACGCACCACTACCTCAGCATGCGGTGGTGCCGCGCGGAGGGGATCCGCACCCTGCGGTCCCCCGAGTCGCCGGGATTCTGGGTCTTCGAGGGGATCGCCCGGTTCGTAGAGGACCAGGTCGTCGAGATGGACCGCCGCGGACTGCGTTTCGACGACGCGACGGCGCAGTGCGTGGATGTCGCCGCGCAGGCCGCGTCCACGAAGCTGTCGTTCCATGGGGGGAGACTCGTGTCGATGAGCTACGCGGAGTTCATGCGGCTCTCCGCCGAGCCCGTCGAGAGCGTGAAGCTCCGCCACTCGCAGTCCGAGCCCGCGTTGAGCGAACTTGCCGTCTTCTACGACGAAGCGGGCGCGCTCTGCTTCTATCTCGTCAACGGGCGCGGAAGCGACGGCCGTCGGCGCTTCGTGAAGTACCTGCGCGACGCCTACGCCGGGCGCACGCAGAGCGACGGATGGACTACGCTCGGATTCGACAGCGCCGGGGCCCTCGACCGAGGCTTCCGCGGCTTCCTCACCGGGACGATCCGGTGAGCCGATAGCATCCACCGCGATGCACGCGACCGATCCCCGGCAGGAGTACGACCTCGCGTCCGCGGCGGCGGAGCGGCTGCGCGCCGAGGGGTTCGGCGGCGCGGTCGCGGCGGTGCAGACCGGGTCGGGCATCCCCGTTCCGGCGCTCGAAGGGGCGCGGCGGATCGAGTGGAGCGACGTGCCGGGGATGCCGCGCGCGACAGCGCCGGGGCACCGCGGGGCGTTCGTGTTCGGGACGTGCCGCGGCGCGCCGACGCTCGTGATCGAGGGGCGCCTCCACGTGTACGAGGGCCACGCGCCGGGCGCCGTGATCCGTCCGGTCCGCGTCGCGGGGCTCCTCGGAGTGCGGCGGCTCGTGCTCACGAACGCGACGGGCGGCGTGCGGCAGGACCTGCGCGCCGGCGACCTGCTGCGCGTGACGGACCACGTGAACCTCTCCGGCTGCGACGCGCTGACCGGCCCGCATGATCCGAGGTGGGGGGACCGTTTCGTCGTGCTCGCCGGGCGCACCTACGACGCGCGGCTCGCCGCGACGGCCGACCGCGCCGCGGCGGCGCTCGGCATCCCCCTTGCGACGGGGGTCTATGGCGGCGTCCACGGCCCGACGTTCGAGACGCCGGCCCAGGTGCGGGCGTTCCGCTCCATGGGCATCGACGTCGTCGGGATGTCCACCGTTCCCGAGGTCACGGCCGCGGCGCAGCTCGGCATGCGCACGCTCGTCCTCTCGCTCGTCGCGAACCCCGCCGGCGTCGTCGCCGACGGGAAGACCGCGGAGTCGGAGGTCCTCGAAGAAGGACACCGGTCCGGCGCGCGGGTCACTTCCGTGGTCGAGGGCGTGCTCGGGGCGATCGCGCAGGGAGAAGACCGATGAGGACACGTTTCCCCGCGCTCCGGATCGCCGCGTGCGCGTCGTCGGTGCTGCTCGCGTCGGCAGCGGCGTTCGCAGTGGACCCCGACGTGAAGAAGATGGCGAAGGACGCCGACTCCTTCAAGCGGAGCGACGCCGCGCGCGCGCTCGCGAAGGACGGGAGCGCCGAGGCCGCCGCGATCCTCGCCGGCCTCTTCGAGGACAAGGACCCGTACGTGCGCGACCTCTCCGCGAGCTTCTGCGAGAGCCTGAAGTCGAAGGAGGCGATCGACGCCGTCGCCGCCGCCGCGAAGTCGAAGGACGAGATCGTGCGGAGCAACGTCGCCGTGGCGCTCGGGCGCACGAAGTCGCCGGACGCGCTGCCGCACCTCGAGAGGCTCGCCCGGAAGGACCCCTCGGCGCGCGTGCGGATCGACGCGTTCGACGCGCTCTGGGAGTTCAAGAAGGACCCGGCGGCGCTCGCGATCTGCGCGGCCGGGGCGGCGGACGCCGAGCCGGAGGTGCGCGCGGCGGCGATCGAGGCGGCCGGCCGCGTCGGCGGCGATCCTGCGGGCGACGTCGTCCGCGGGGCGCTCGCGGACAAGGACGAGGGCGTGCGCGCCGTCGCGCGGATGGAGCTCCGGTTCGTCGCGCGCGACGAGGCCCTCGCCACGATCACGGAGGCCGCGAAGGACCCGAGCTGGCGCGTCCGCGCGCAGGTCGTGGACGACGCCTCGTGGATGAAGGAGGCGCCCGCGATCGACGCGCTGGTCGCGCTCGTCGCCGATCCCGTCCTCCGCGTGTCGTCGGCCGCGCACCGCCATCTCCGCGACCTCACCGGGAAGGAGCTCGGCCGCGACGCGGAGATCTGGAAGGCCTGGTGGGCGCAGAACCGCGAGTCGTGGACGGCGCCGCGCGGGAAGGGCGACGCCGCGGCCGGCGACGACGCGGGGAAGACGACGTCCGGATACCACGGTCTCGACCTCGGCACCGACCGCGCCGCGTTCGTGATCGACTTCTCGGGGTCGATGCGCGACCGGATCTCCGCGTCGGACGCCCGCGTCCGGTGGGACGTGGCGAAGGACGAGCTCTCGAAGACGGTGGCGTCGCTCCCGGACGGGTTCGTCGTGCAGGTCGTGCTCTTCAGCCTGAAGCCCGCCGCCGCTCTCCAGAAGGCGTCGCCCGCGACGAAGAAGGTGCGCGACGACGTGCTGTCGTTCCTCGGACGCGAGACGCCGTCCCACCGCGGGAACCTCCTCGACGGCATGCTCGCCGCGATCCGCGACGACGCGCTCGACACGGTCTTCCTCCTCTCCGACGGCGCGCCGTCGGCGGGGGACCACGTCGTGAAGGAGCGCGTCCGGAACGAGATCCGCCAGGCCAACCGCACGCGGAAGCTGGCGATCCACTGCATCGGCTTCGGCGCGACGAAGCAGTCCGAGCGGAGCTTCCTCGAGGACGTCGCCCGCGACGGCGGCGGGCGGTGCGTGTTCAGGTAGCGGCGCGTCGCAGTCCGGCGGGTTCAGCGACCTCGCCGGAGCCGCCTCTCCGCTCGCGGATGCGGCGGCGAGTCAGGCGCCGTTCCGAAGCACGTCCGACACGAGCGCCACGGTCACGTCGTCGAGCGACGTCACGACGACGTCGGCGGTTCCGAAGTCGTTCCCGCGCGTCCACTCGTTCGGGACGACGATGCAGCGCGCTCCGGCGGCATGGGCGGCGACGACGCCCTTCTCGGCGTCTTCGATCACCGCGCACGACGACGGCGGGAGCGACAGCGCGGCGGCGGCGGCGAGGAACGCGTCGGGCGCGGGCTTCGGCTTCGCGTAGCGCTCCTTCACGATGACGTCGCGGAAGAAGCGGCGGATGCCCAGGCGGTCGAAGAGCGGATGGACGATCTCGCCCGCGGAGTTGGTCGCCAGCGCGAGCGGGTACGCGGCCGAGAGGCGTTCCAGCGCCGCGAGCGCGCCGGGCATGAGCTGCGCCTCCGCGACGACGAGGTCGCGCACGATCGGCGCGCGGCGGCGCTTCAGCTCCTCCGGCGTGACCGGCAGGCCGAACGTCCGCACCGCGTACTCGGAGCCGCGCCCGAGCGACACCCACTCGCGGGCGTAGACCTCCTTCGTGACCGACACGCCGAAGTCCGCGAGCACCCGCTGGCTCGCGCGGTACCAGAGCCCCTCGGAGTCGATGAGCACGCCGTCGAGGTCGAAGAGCACGCCCCTCGCGCCGGCGCTCACCGGATCTCCACCGGCATCTCCGCGTCGCCGCCCTTCTCGGCCGACCACGTCACGCGCAGCGTGCCCGTGCCGCGGACGACGAACCGCACCATGGCCGCGCCGTCGCCGCCGATCCCGCGGGGGACGCGCAGTTCCGCGGGGCGGCGGATCTCCGGCGCGCGCACGAGGTTCGTCTCCTCGTCCACGAGGCCCGACGAGAGGACGGCGAGCCCGTCGCCGGACGCGCGGCAGAGGTCGGGGCGTCCGATGCGCTTCTCGGCGGCGCGCGCGGTGCGCGTCGGGATCATCCCCTCGTTGCGGAACGTGACGGTGACCTCGGAGAGCCCGCCGCCGAGGCTCCGCACCGACTGCGTGCCGGGACGCACCTGCGGCATCTGCGACGCGTGCCACACCACGAACATCGCGTTCCGGTGGAGCATCTCCTGCGTCATGAACGGCGGCGGGACGCGCCCGGTCTCGCGGCGCCAGCCGCCGAGCTCGATCCGGCCGAGCTGCGGATGCTGGAAGGACTTCCACGCCGACCAGCGCGCGCCGAGCTCGAGGTCGTCGTCGAACCGGAGCCGTTCGCGCTGCTGCTCGCGCCGCTCGTCGCCGCCCGGCGCCGACGTCCGCCCGCGGTACTGGTCCGTGTTCCAGAGCTCGTTCGTGAAGCTCACGATGCCGAGCATCTCGTAGGCGAAGTTCACCTCGCCTCCGTAGACCTGGTAGAGGTCCTTCCAGATCACCATCGAGCGGTAGAAGGGGAGCTGCTCCTCGCCGCGGGCCGCCAGCGCGCGGAGCACGCGGTCGTCCTGCTCCGCGTAGTTCCCGAACGCCTTGCTGCCCGGCCCGCGCAGGATCATCCCGCCGGCGTTGTGGAAGCTCTGGAAGCCCGCGATGTTCGGGCGCGACGACACGAAGTCGATCACCGCGCGCGTCTCGGGGAGCGACGCGGGGTACGGGCCTGCGCCGCCCTGTTCGTGGGGCGGACGCCAGTCGCTCGGCCAGTCGCGGTTGGGGTCGTAGCCGCCGGGGCCGTCCTCGTTGAAGCGTCCGTCGCCGTCGTCGTCCTTCCCCTCGCTGCCGATCATCTTCCACCGGCCGCGCTCGCCGGGCTCGCAGCGGACCATGAGCCGCGGCTCCGCGGGGTCGGGCTTCCAGTCTCCGTCGTCGCACGCGATCCGCATCTCGAGGATCTCGCCGTCGCCGTCGAGGTCGTCCGGCCCGTCCTCGTCGAAGCGGCCGTCGCGGTCGTTGTCGGTGGGGCGGGAGCCGCCGCGGCTGCTGTGCATCGTGCCGGGCGTGTCGAACCAGCGCGCGCGCCCGTCGGGGTTGATCGACGGCGCCACGTAGAAGGCGCGCTCCGCGAGGAGCTTCCGCACGCGCGGCAGCCGCTCGCGGTTCTCGCAGAGCCACCAGACCAGGTAGAGGCACGTCTCCGCACCCTGGACCTCGTTGCCGTGGATGTTCCCGTCGCACCAGATCGCGGGCTTCGAGGAGTCGGCCCCCGCCGCGCGGTCGGTGAGGATCATGACGGGGATGTCCCGCCCCTCGACCGACGTGCCGATCGACCGCACCTCGACCAGGTCCGGCCACGCGGACGCGAGGTCGCGCATCGCTTGGTGGAGTTCGGGGACGTGGTACCAGCGGTCCCAGCGGAGGTCCACGCGGGGCTTCGCGGAGACCTTCGGATCGACGGGGCGCTGCGCCTCCTCGGACCACGGCGGCGTCTCGGGGCGCTCCTGCGCGGCGGCGGGGGACGCGAGGAGGAGCAGGACCGGCAGCGCGCGGCGCATCACGGGATCCTCGCTTCGTGGACGACCTCGTCCGTGTCGGGCCCCGTGCAGACGATCCGCACGACCGCGCCCGACGGACCCGCCACGACCCAGCGCATCTCGTCGGACTCCGCGCCGCCCGCGAGCCGCTCGATCCGGTGCGACGGCGCGCCCGCGGCGAGCGACGCGCCCTGCGGCAGCTCGGCGCGCACGTCGAGCGGGCGCCGGGCCCTCGTCTCGACGCCCCGCGCGGTGTGCGTGGGGAGGCGTCCCCGGTTGACGATCCGCGCGGCGATGCGCGCGACGCCGGACTCGCCGGTCGTCTCCGTGCGGACGAACGCAAGCCGCGCGCGGCCCTCTGCGAGGGACCCGAGCATCGCGGCGAGGACTGGCGACTCCGAGGCGGCGACGTCGGGGGCGCTCGCGGACCCGTCGTCCTGGCGCATCGCAGGGATCCAGGGCCTGCCTCGGCCGCGGGTCCGCGTCGGCGGCCTCACCTTGGAGCAGAACGGCATCGGCTACGA
>JAJVHW010000140.1 GCA_022072415.1 Planctomycetota bacterium | reverse complement strand
CGACGGCGCGACGCGCGCGGAGTCCCTCGCCGCGGCGGACCGGGTGCGGCGCGGCGACGGCGCGACGGCCTCCCTCTGCGCGATCACCGCCCTCCCCGCCGAGGCGCCCTCGCTTCTCGCGTCCGGCGAGGCGTCCGGAGAGCTCTCCGCGGCGCTCAGGAACATCGCCGTGCTCGAGCGGGACCGCGCGGGCGCGTCCGTGCGCCGCGCGGGAATCGCGCTCCGCACGCTTCTGATGGGCGCCGCCGTGCTCGCCGTCGCGTGGTTCGTGTTCTCCGTCTTCTCGCGCGCCTACCGCTTCTGATTGCCGACGGCGGTCTCGAGCAGCGTGCGGCAGAGTTCCTCGAAGGACACTCCCGCGGCGCGCGCGGCGAGCGGCACGAGCGACTGCGGCGTCATCCCCGGCACCGTGTTCGTCTCGAGGAACACCGGAAGCCCGTCCGGCGGCACGATGAAGTCGCTCCGGGACACTCCGTCGCACCCGAGCACCCGGTGCGCCGTCATTGCCGCCTCGCGCACGCGGGCTGCGACCTCCTCGGACACGCGCGCGGGGCAGATCTCGTCGCTCTTCCCCTCGTACTTCGCCTCGTAGTCGAAGAACGCGCGGCCCTTCGGGACGATCTCCACGAGGGGCAGCGTGCGGAGCGTACCGCCCGAGTTCCCGAGCACCGGGCAGGTGACCTCGACGCCTTCGATGCGGCGCTCGACGAGCGCGCGGCCGTCGGGAGTGTCGAGCGCCGCGGCGAGGGCGGCACGGAGTTCCTCCGCCGTGGCCGCGAGCGTCACGCCGAAGCTCGATCCGTCGCGGGGCGGTTTCACGACTGCGGGGAACCCCGTGCGTGCGGCGGCGCGCTCCACGCAGCCGGCGGGGTCGCGCTCCCACTCGGCGCGGCCGACGGAGCACCAGGGCGCCGTGCGGATCCCGTGATGGACGAGCACTTCCTTCGTGCGCTCCTTGTCCATGGCGAGGGCGCTCGCGGCGACGCCGGACCCGGTGAACGGGATGCCGAGGGTCTCGAGGAACCCTTGCACCGTCCCGTCCTCGCCGAACGCGCCGTGCAGCGCGACGAAGACCGCGTCGAGCGGCGCGACGCCGTCGCCGGACATGCGCGCGATCGCCGACGGCGGGGACTGCGCGAGCGCCGCCGGTCCGCCCTCGCCGACGCGGGCGCCGACAGGGATGCCGACAGCGGTGCCGACAGGGGTGCCGACAGCGGTGCCGACAGGGGCGCCGACGTGTCCGATCCCCTCCGGCGAGGGGAGCAGCGTCCATCTGCGGTCCGCCTCGATCCGCACGGGGAGCACGTCGACGCCCGATCTCGCGAGCGCCTCCGCGACCGCCGATCCGCTCGCGAGCGACACGGAGCGCTCCCGCGACGGGCCGCCCATCAGGACGGCCACCCGAAGTCTCCGGTTCATGCGGGGCGGCTCACTTCCACGGGAGTCCGAGCGACGCGCGGTACGCGTGCTCGTCCGGCGCCTCGAGCGGCGAGAACTCGAGCGATCCCGGAGGGGCGTCCCGTCCCGCCCGGCGCATCCAGCCCCTGAACAGCTCGATCAGGTCCCGCCGCGCGGTCTCGGGGGAGTCCTCTCCCTCGGCGTTCTTGATGGGCGAGAACTCGTCGCTCCTGCGGGTCTCGAGGACCAGCGTGCGGTGCGCGCGCGGCAGCGCGTCGAAGAGGAACGTCTCGAACTTCACCGCGTTCGCGCCCTCCGGCGACACGAGGCGCCCGTGCGCGTCCACGTGCGCGACGCGCTTCGACGCGCGGTGGAAGGGAAGCCCCTCGCGGGCCACCGAACGCGCGAACCCGAGGTCGATCGCGTGCGCCGCGATGCTCCCCTGCCCGAACATCAGCTCGCCGCTCTGGTCCACGGCCGACGCCTGCTCCGGCCGGAGCTCCGAGTACTCGACCACGCACGCCCGTCCGCCGCACCGCGCGAAGACGCCGACGCGCTCCGCGGGCGACCGCTTCGCCACGCTCTTGCTCGAGAACTCCGACTCGTGGCGCGTGTGGAACCCGACGAACACCGGGTCCAGCGTGCGGACGAGCGGATTGTCGATCTGGCAGTAGGAGATCGTGCGCACCCCGTGGTCGTGCCACAGGTCGAGGAGCTTCGCGTCGCGGAGCGCCGCGAACGTTCCGCCGTGCCCGTTCGGCGCGAGCGCGATCCGGTGCTTCGCGGCGAGCAGGATCCGCCCCTCCGCGTCCACCGCCGGGAGCGAGCGCTGCCGCGCGAAGCGCACCCACGTCGGGTCCACGCCGAAGAACGAGTGCCAGCGCACGAAGTCCTCGGTGATCTGCGCGGTCGCGTCGCTCACGAGCAGCGCGACCGGAACCGGTCGTCCGAGCTTCCGCGCCCAGAAGAGGATCTTCTCGAAGTGCCACTGGAGGAGCGGCTTCCCCGAACGCGGGCCCACGGGCCAGAGCGCCTTCGGAACGGCGGAGCCCATGCGGGTGCCCTGCCCGCCCGCCGCGATGACGACGGCGACGCGTCCCTCGCGGATCTCCGCCTGACCTCGGTCGTGCGCCGCGTTCCGCAGGCGCCGCGCATCGTCGTGGTCCCCGATCCGGACGAGTTCCTCGCCCAGGGGTTCGATCGCTGCGGGCGCAGCCGCGCACTCGCTCGACGCGGCGAGCCGCGCGAGTTGCGCCAGGTCCACCGACCGCGCGTCCGCGAGCAGCGCGGCGGCGTCGTCGCGCCGCAGGTCCGGCAGGAACCGGAACACGTGGCCCTGACCGGCGTCCTCGAAGGCGCGGACCACTTCCCGGTCGGAGAGTTCCGACGTCCGGGGGCCCTGCGGGGGTGCGTCCTTCGAGCTCATGGCCGGATCCTACCGCGCCTCCGTCCGGTTGCGAGCGTCCGGCCGTGTGACGGGGGTCGCGGCAGCCTCAGAGGCGGGCGAGCAGGATGGTCGCGTTGTGGCCGCCGAACCCGTTCGAGTTCGAGAGGGCCACGCGCACCGGCATCTCGCGCGCCGTGTTCGGCACGTAGTCCAGGTCGCAGGCGGGGTCCGCCTCCTCCTGGTTGATCGTCGGGTGGACCCGCTGGGTCGCGATGGACATGGCCGTGGCGACGAGCTCCACCGCGCCGGCGCCGCCCAGCAGGTGCCCGAGCATCGACTTGGTCGAGCTGATCGCGAGCTTCCGCGCGTGCTCCCCGAACACGGACTTCAGGGCCTTCGTCTCGATCGCGTCGTTGAGCTCGGTGGACGTCCCGTGCGCGTTCACGTAGTCCACGGCGTCGGGCTGCAGCCTTGCCTCGCGGATCGCGGCGCGCATGGCGCGCACGGCGCCGGCGCCGTCGGGGTCCGGCGCGGTGATGTGGTGCCCGTCGGCGGTCATGCCGAAGCCGACGACCTCCGCGTAGATGCGCGCGCCGCGGCGCTTCGCATGCTCGTACTCCTCGAACACTGCGGCGCCGCCGCCCTCGCCCATCACGAAGCCGTCGCGGTTCCGGTCGAACGGACGGCTCGCCTTCTCCGGTGCGTCGTTGCGCGTGGACATGGCGCGGAGCGCGCAGAACCCGGAGACGCCGAGGGGCGTGATCGTCGCCTCGGCGCCGCCCGTGAGCATCATGTCGGCCTCGCCGTGCTTCACGGCGCGGAACGCGAGGCCCATCGCGTGGTTGCTCGACGCGCACGCCGACGCGGTCACGAAGTTCGGCCCGCGGAGCGCGAACCGCATCGAGAGCTGCCCCGCCACGGCGTTCATCATGATCTTCGGGATGAAGAACGGGCTCACGCGGCGCGGACCGCGCTCCTGCAGCGTCTCCTTCGTGGCCTCGATGTCCGTGAGGCCGCCGATGCCCACGCCGAAGATGCAGCCGAACTCGTCGCCCTCGGAGCCGGCGCCGGAGCCGAAGCCGGCGTCCTGCATCGCCTGGATGCCCGCGAGCATGCCGAAGACGGTGAACGGGTCGAGCTTCCGCACGACGTTGTCCTCGCCGATCGGCGAGGTGTCGAGCCCGCGGATCTCTCCCGCGATCTGCGTCGCCATCTGCGACGCGTCGAAGCGGGTGATGCGCGAGATCCCCGACCGGCCCTCCAGGAGGGCGTCCCAGGTGGGTCCCACGGCGTGGGCGAGGGAGTTCACCGTCCCGAGCCCGGTGATGACGACGCGGCGTGGCATGTCGGGCCTCCGTGGTTCGATCGTGTGCGCGACGGAGGGCTGCGCGGCTACGTGTGCGACTCGATGTACTTGATCGCGTCGCCGACGGTCTGGATCTTCTCCGCGTCCTCGTCGGGGATGTTCAGGTCGAACTCGTCCTCGAACTCCATCACGAGCTCGACGGTGTCGAGGCTGTCCGCGCCGAGGTCGTTGATGAACGAGGTCTCGTCCGTGATCTTGTCCTTCGAGGCGTTCATCTGGTCGCAGACGATCTCGATGACCTTCTCGCGGATGCTGCTCTTGTCGACTGCCACGCGGCCCTCCTCTGCCTCGCGCGCAGGCCGCCGTGGCGGCCGGGCTCGCGGGCCTCGTTGCCCGCCGGAGGCCGTCCTTTGGGACGTCTCCGGCGCGGCGGTTTGTAGCGGGGTGCGCTCCCCCCCTCCCACTTTTACGAGAGGGACCGGTCCCTGCGACGGACCGGGCGCGCTACGTCATCCCTCCGTCCACCGCGATCGTCTGGCCCGTCACGTAGCTCGCCGCAGGCGAGAGCAGGAACGTGACCACCGGGGAGATCTCCCCGGGCTGCGCGGTGCGGCCGAGCGGCACGCCCGCGAGCATCGCCTTCCGGGCGTCGTCCGGGAGCTTCGACGTCATGTCGGTCTCGACGAACCCGGGCGCGACCGCGTTGACGCGGATCCCGCGCGCGCCGAGTTCCTGCGCGACCGACTTCGTGAAGCCGATGAGGCCCGCCTTGCTGGCGGCGTAGTTCGACTGCCCCGCGTTCCCGGTCACGCCGACCACGCTCGTGACGTTGACGATCGACCCCTCGCGCTGCTTCATCATCGGGCGCGTCACCGCGCGCGTGAACCAGAAGGCGCTCTCGAGGTTCACCTGGAGCACGCGGCGCACGTCCTCGTCGCCCATGCGCATGAGGAGCCCGTCGCGCGTGATCCCGGCGTTGTTCACGAGTCCGTGGCACGCGCCGTGGGCCGCGAGCGCGTCCTCCACGCCCTTCTGCACCGCCGCGGGGTCGGCGACGTCGAGGGCGTGGACGGTGACGGTCGGAGCGCCGGCGGCGCGGCACTCGCCCGCGACGGACTCAAGGGCCTCCGCGTTGGTCGCGAACAGCGCGAGCGACGCGCCGGCGCGCGCGGCGTCCGCGGCGATCGAGCGGCCGATCCCGCGCGACGCGCCCGTCACGAACACGACCTTGCCGGCGAGGGGATTCGTCACGTGGCGCCTCCGAGGTCGGCGACGGCGTCCCACCCCGTGCAGGGAAGGGCGCGGTCGATCTTCTTCACGAAACCCGCGAGGGTGCGGCCCGGGCCGGGCTCGGCGAACGCGGCCGCGCCCGCGGCGAGGAGTCCGCGCAGGGACTTCTCGAAGAGGACGGGCGACGTCACCTGCCGCGCCAGCGTGGCGCGCGCGTCGGCCGCGGTGCGGACCGGCTCCGCGGTGACGTTCGACACCACCGGGACGGACGGGTCCCGGAAGTCCGCGGCCGCGAGCGCCTCGGCCAGCGCGGCGCGCGCGGGCTCCATCACGGGCGAGTGGAACGCGCCCGCGACGGGCAGCGGGATCACGCGCTTCGCGCCGGCCGCGGTCAGCTTCTCCGCCGCCGACGCGAGCGCGCGGTTCTCGCCCGAGATCACGATCTGGCCCGGCGCGTTCAGGTTCGCGACGACGACGACTCCGCCGGCGGCGCGGACCTCCGCGCAGACGCGCTCGCAGCCGTCGAGGTCGATCCCCATCACGGCGGCCATGCCGGAAGGGCACGCGTCCGACGCGGCCTGCATCGCCTCGCCGCGGCGCCGCGTGAGACGCACGGCGTCCTCGAAGGAGAGGGTCCCCGCGAGATGGTGCGCGGTGTACTCGCCGAGCGAGAGCCCGGCGAACGCGGTCACGTCCGCGGGCGCGAGGCCGCGTTCGCGGACCGCGGTCCAGATCGCGGTGGTGACGACGAGGATCCCGGGCTGGCAGACGTCGGTCCGGTTGACGTCGGCCTCGGTCCCCTCCCAGAGGATGCGGGAGAGCGCGAAGCCGAGGGCCTCGTCGGCGCGCTCGAACACCCGGCGGGCCGACGGGAACGCCTCGGCGAAGTCGCGGCCCATCCCCGGGCGCTGCGCGCCCTGCCCGGGGCAGAGGACGACCGTCATGCGTCTCTCCCGAGCGCGTCGTTCGCGGCCGCGTCGGCGGCGAGCGCCGCGAGCGCCGCGGTGATGTGCTCGTTCACGTGGTGGTCCACGAAGCTCCCGGCCGCGAGCACGGCGTTCTTCATCGCCCGCGCCTTGCTCCGGCCGTGGCTGATGAACACCGCGCCGTCGTGCCCGAGGAGCGGCGCGCCGCCGAACGCGGCGTAGTCGGTCGCGCGCTTCAGGTCGGCGAGCACCTTCATGGCGGACTCGCTCTTCTCGCCGAGCACCGCGTTCAGCTCGTTCACGAGGATGTGGAGGAACGCCTCGGACACTCCCTCGGTCGCCTTGAGGATCACGTTGCCGACGAAGCCGTCGCAGACCACGACGTCGGCGTCGCCGGAGAAGATCTGCTGGCCCTCGACGTTCCCGGCGAAGCGGATCCCGCCGTGGGCCTTCAGCGCGGCGTACGCGGCCTGGACGAGGGGGCTCCCCTTCCCTTCCTCGCCGCCGATCGAGAGGACGCCGACCCGCGGGTTCGCGATGCCGAAGATCGCCTTCGCGTAGGCGGACGCCATCACGCCGTACTGCGCGAGGTGCACGGGCTTGCACTGGATGTTCGCGCCCACGTCCATCACGACGCACGGCTTCCCGGTCCGGGTGGGCATCGGCACGGCGATGCCGCTCCGGCGGCAGTGGGGCAGGCGCGGCAGGACGAACGTCGCCGCGGCGACGCAGCCCCCGGTGTTCCCGGCGGAGACGAACGCGGCGGCCTTCTTCTCGCGCACCAGCGCGAGCGCCTTCACGATCGAGTTGTCGGGCTTCTTCTTCAGCGCCTCGACCGGCGAGTCGTCCATCTCGACGACGTCCGCGGCGGGCACGACCACGCAGCGCGCGGGCGCCGCGCCGCCGGGGAGGTGCGCGGAGATCGCGTCGGGGCGCCCGACGAGGAAGACCGAGAGATTCGGGTCCTTCTCGAGGGCCTCCAGCGCGCCGAGGACGACTTCGCGGGGAGCGTGGTCGCCCCCCATCGCATCGACGGCGACCGCGCCCACGGGCTACTCGGAGTCGGTCCGGACGACGACCTGGCGGGTCCTCTTCTCGCCCCGGGCGGGGTAGTGCCCGCAGGCGGCGCAGACCCGGTGGCGGAGCGCCGGCTGGCCGCAGTTCCCGCAGGGCGAGAGCTGGGACGCCACGAGGAAGTCGTGGGCGCGCCGCATGTTGCGGCGGGACTTGGAAGGCTTGTACTTGGGAACGCCCATCGGAACCTCCGGAACGGGGTCCCGAGGGCGAAGGGCCCTCGGGAACGAGGCGATTCCGGCAGCGTATCCGCGCGTCGTCCCGGGTCAAGGAAGGCGGAGGCGGCCCGGCGGACCACGCTCGCCGGGCTCTCGGAGGTCTTCAGGCCGAGGCGGCGCGGGTGCGGAGTTCCTCGGCCGGGAGCGCCGCCGGGAGCGTGCCCTGGGCCGACCCCTTCTTGCCGCCGCCGCGCCCGCCGAGGGCCTTGATGACCGCCGGCGCGTCGAACCCGGCCGCCTCGGCGGCCTTGTTCCCGGTGACGAGGAGCGTGAGCTTCCCCTCGGCCGTGGCGAGGACGACCGCCGCGGCCGCGTCGCCCGGCTTCTTCTGGAACGCCTCGAGCGCCGGCGCGAGGTCGTCGCGCGACGACTCGGTCACGAACGCGCGGAGTTTCGTGCCGTTCTTCATGACCGCCGCGTCCCCGGCTTCCGGGTCGAACGCTCCGCCCGCGGCGGCTGCGGGCCGCTTCCGGAGCTGCTTCATCTCGTCCTGGAGCTTCGCGATGCGCGCGTCGATCTCCCGCGGCGGCACGCCGAGCTTCCGCGACAGCGCGCCGAGGAGGTCGCGGTCCTCCTGCATCCGGCGCACGGCCGCGGCGCCCGTGACGGCCTCGACGCGGCGGATGCCCGAGGCGACGGACCCCTCGGAGACGACGCGGAGCGAGCCGATGTCCCCGGTGCGGCGGCAGTGGGTGCCCCCGCAGAGCTCCTTGCTGTACGCGCCGGTCGAGACCACACGGACGGGGTCCGGGTACTTCTCGCCGAAGAGCGCCATGGCGCCGGAGCGCTTCGCGTCCTCCACGCCCATCAGGTCCTTCGCGACGACGTCGTTCGCGAGGATCTCCGCGTTCACCTTGTCCTCGACGGTCGCGATCTCCTCGGCCGTCATGCCGCGGTCGAACGTGAAGTCGAAGCGCAGGCGGTCGGGGCCCACGTGGGACCCGGCCTGCGTCACGCGCTCGCCGAGGACCTCGCGGAGCGCCTTGTGGAGGATGTGCGTCGCCGTGTGGTTCCGCCGGATCGCATCGCGGCGGACGGAGTCCACGTGCGCCTCGCACGCGGACCCCGCGCGGAGCGGCGCCGCGCCCTTCCAGGTGCCGCGGTGGAGATGGAAGCCGCGCACCGCGACCGTGTCGGTCACCGCGAACACGCCGCCGCCGACGCGGATCTCGCCGGCGTCGCCGATCTGGCCGCCGGACTCCGCGTAGAAGGGGGTGCGGTCGAGGACGAGCGACGCCGACGCGCCGGGGGCGAGCTCCGCGACGGAGCGGTTCTCCTTCTCCAGCACGATGCCGGCGACCGTCGCGACGGCGAACGTGCCGCGGCGCTCCGCGCCGGGAAGCTCCTCGTAGCCGAGGAACTGCGTGGGCTTCGCGCCCGCGCCCTCGATCTCGCCGATGGCGCCGCGTTCGAAGATGTCGGTGGTCGTGGCGCGGGCGCCCCGGGCGCGCTCGCGCTGCTCGTCCATGAGCGCCTCGAACCGGGGGCGGTCCAGCGCGATCGACTGCTCGCCGAGGATCTCGGCGGTCATGTCCACGGGGAACCCGTAGGTGTCGTGGAGGAGGAACGCGACGTCGCCGGGGAGCGTCGAGCCGCCGGCCGCGCGGAGCTCGGCGACGGCGGCCTCGAGGCGGCGCATCCCCTGCGCGAACGTGCGGCGGAACTGCGTCTCCTCGGCGGCGAGGACGCCCTCGAGCAGCGCGCGGCCGTCGCGGAGCGCGGGGTACGCGGCGCCCATCGCCTCGCCCACCGCGGCGACGAGCGACGCGAGGAACGGGCGGTCGATCCCGAGCGACGCGCCGTCGCGCACCGCGCGGCGGATGATGCGGCGGAGCACGTACTCGCGCTTCTCGTTCCCGGGGCGGACGCCGTCGCCGATGAGGAAGCACGCGGCGCGCACGTGGTCGGCGATGCGGCGGATGCGCACGCCGGTCTCCCCCGCCGGGTCGTAGGACGGCATCCCCGCCGACGCGACGATCGCGTCGCGGAGCGGACGGAACTGCGAGCCGTCCAGCGTGCGGTGCACGCCCTCCACCGTGACCGCGAGACGCTCGAGCCCCGCGCCGGTGTCGATGTTCTTCTGCGGGAGCGGGACGAGCTTCCCGCCGTCCTGCCGGTCGAACTGCGTGAAGACGAGGTTCCAGACCTCGACGAACCGCGCGCCGTCGTCGCCCGGGTCCTTCTGGTTCGGGTCGTACGCGACGCCCCAGTCGAAGAAGATCTCCGAGCAGGGCCCGCAGGGGCCGTTCGGGCCGTCGTCGGGGGCGTTGCTCGGCCAGAAGTTCGACTTCGCGCCGAGGCGGTGGATGCGGTCGGCGGGCAGGCCCACCTCGTTCCGCCAGATCCCGAACGCCTCCTCGTCGTCGCGGTAGACCGTCACGTGCAGGCGGTCGCCCGGGATCGCGAGCACCTGCGTGAGGAACTCCCACGCCCAGAGGATCGCCTCGCGTTTGAAGTAGTCGCCGAAGCTGAAGTTCCCGAGCATCTCGAAGAACGAGTGGTGCCCGTAGGTGCGCCCCACGTTGTCGAGGTCGCCGGTGCGGAGGCACTTCTGCGACGTCGTGGCGCGGCGGAGCCCGCGTGTGCCCCGCCCGAGGAATTCGTCCTTGAACTGGTTCATGCCCGCGCCCGTGAAGAGCAGGCTCGGGTCGTTCTCGGGGACGAGGGAATCGCTCGCCATGCGCGTGTGGCCGCGGGCCTCGAAGAAGGCGAGGTACGCCTCGCGGATCTCGTCGGCGGTGCGGGGACGGCGGCTCGGGGTGCTCATGGCGTGTCGGCTCTCGAATCGGCCTCGGAGTGCGCCCGCACCAACGTCACGGGCGAACCCGGAATGCTGCGGTCATCCGCCCCGTCGGCCACGTTTTCAACGCGCCGCGCACCGACGGACCATGCCGCCCGACCGGCGGGGCGGTGCGCGTATCTCCGAGCGGCGGATGAACACGAGAGCCGCCGGAGTGGACGGGCGAAGCCCGTATCTCCGAGCGGCGGATGAACGCGGGAGCCGCCGGAGTGGACGGGCGAAGCCCGTATCTCCGAGCGGCGGATGAACACGAGAGCCGCCGGAGTGGACGGGCGAAGCCCGTATCTCCGAGCGGCGGATGAAACGACCCGCCTGGAGGCGTCAGGAGAAACGCCCTCAGCCGGGTCGTTGTCCTCATGCACCGCTCGCGGATGCGGCGCGAAGCGCGCCGTCCACCGCGGCGGCGGGATGTGGGGAGGGGCGGCTACTCCGCGTCGCCCCCGCCGAAGTCCACGCCCGCGGCGGCGGCGGCCGGCGACGTGGTGGCGGCGGCGGTGCGCACTTCGGCCTCGAGCTTCTTCAACACCTCGGGGTTCGCCGCGAGGAACTCCTTCGCGCGGTCGCGGCCCTGCCCGAGCCGCTCGCCCTTCCACGAGAGCCACGAGCCGGACTTCTCGACGATGCGGTAGATCACGGCGAGGTCGATCACGTCGCCCTCGCGCGAGATGCCGTGGTTGAACAGCACGTCGAACTCGGTGCGGCGGAACGGCGGCGCGATCTTGTTCTTCACCACCGTGGCCTTCGTGCGGTTGCCGATGACCTCGTCGCGGTCCTTGATCTGGCCGATGCGGCGGAGGTCGATCCGCACGGACGCGTAGAACTTCAGCGCGCGGCCGCCCGGCTGGGTCTCGGGGCTGCCGAACATCACGCCGATCTTCTCGCGGATCTGGTTCGTGAAGATGATCGTGCAGTCGCTGCGCGACACTGCGCCGGTGAGCTTCCGGAGGGCCTGCGACATGAGCCGGGCCTGGAGCCCGACGAAGCTGTCGCCCATCTCGCCCTCGAGCTCGGCTTTCGGGACGAGCGCGGCGACGGAGTCCACGACCACCACGTCCACCGCGTTCGAGCGGACGAGCTGCTCCGCGATCTCGAGCGCCTGCTCGCCGTTGTCGGGCTGGGCGATGAGCAGCTCGTCCACGTTCACGCCGAGGCGCTTCGCGTAGACGGGGTCGTACGCGTGCTCCGCGTCCACGAACGCGGCCGTGCCGCCGGTCTTCTGCACCTCGGCCACGATGTGCGACGTGAGCGTCGTCTTGCCGGAGCTCTCCGGCCCGAAGATCTCGACGATGCGTCCGCGCGGGATGCCGCCGCCGAGGGCGATGTCGAGGGAGAGCGCGCCCGTGGACACGCACTGGACGGCCATGCGGCTCGCCTCGTTGAGGCGCATGATCGCGCCCTTGCCGAACTGCTTCTCGATCTGGGACAGGGTGGCCTCGAGGGCCTTCGCGCGCTGGGCGGGCGCCTGCAGCGGGCTGCGCGTCTCCTCCCGCACCGGCGCGGCCTCGGGGGCGGCGTCGCGGGTCTCGCGGACCTGTTCCTTCACACCGGGGGCGATCTTCATGACGTGCTCCTTGGGGTCCGCTCCGGGACCGGGACGCAGACTCCGGCCGGACGGCGTGCGCCGACGCGGACGGAATGCCGCAGGGGGGACATGAGACAGGAACGGGGGGACAGCCTCCGGCGCTCGGGGGCCCCGACCCCCCGCTCGGGGCGGAAGGTCAGGCCGGCGACGAGGCCAGGGGGAAGCGGTCGAGGACCGCGTGCCGAGCGCCTCCGGGGAGGAGGCGGCTCTCGAAGAGGACGAGTTCTCGGACGGGGACGGACGCGGGCGGCACGGACGGGATCCCGCCGGGCGCCGCGCGGCTCCGCCCTTCCGCCGCGGATGCGCCCTCGGCGCGGCGGGGCGCGTCCGCGCGGACGCGCCCCACCGTGACGTGGG
>JAJVHW010000124.1 GCA_022072415.1 Planctomycetota bacterium | reverse complement strand
GGCGGTGCCGGCGGCCTCCGCGGCGGCCTCGGCGGCGCTTCCGGAGCGGATCCCCGGGCGTGCCGTCGGTCTCGCCGCCTGCCTCGGGCTCGCGTCCGCTCTCCGCGTCGGCACCCACGTCGTCCGCGACGCTACGGGCGCGCTCGGCCGCTCCGCCACGGGCGGGAACAGGCACCGTCTCTTCGCGGACGCCGACCTCGGGCTCGCCGGAGGTCTCCGGGACCGCGGCGGGAGCCGTGTCGGGCTTCGCGCGGCTCCTGCCCCGGCTCCTGCTGCCGCTTCGGCCCGCGGTCCGCGCGGTCGTGCTGCGGCGCGTGCCCCGGCTCCGGCGCGGCGCGCCGGACGACTCGTTCGACTCCGACTTCTCTCCGCCCGCGTCGTCGCGGCCCGCGGAGCGGTCGTCCCGTGAACTGTTTCCTGAACTCCGCCCTCGGGCGAAGTCCTCGTCATGATCTGGCTGGATGGTGCCTCCTCGACGTCCCGCCGGGAACTGCCGCCGAGACGGGTTCCGCACTTGCGCACGGACCCCGCGGGGAGCGGGTGCAGGGACGTCTGCGACGGGCGTCGCGCGCGAGCGCGGTGCGCTCCGCGGCGTCCGTGACTTCGACGGACGAGACGCCGACGACTGACGACGGTCCCCGGGGGATCGTATGCGAGCGCTCGACAGCGCCGACAGGGTTGCGGGAACACTATCCGGCGCGGGCGGACTGGCGCGGAAATTCGTCCGCGGCGCCGGAGCGGGGTTCGCGCGGACGCGCGTCAGCGCTCCACGTCCACGGAGATGTCGTCGGCGTTCCCGAACTCGCCGTCCGGCCCGGCGGACGAGAGCCGGCCGCTGTCCCGCGTCAGGCGGAGCCACCGCACCGGGCGGCCCCACGGGTCCGCCGGAGGGGCCTCCGGCAGTTCCTCGCCGAAGGGCGCTCCGGACGCGACCAGGTGCTCGGCCAGGGTCTCGAGCGACTCGCGCGCCTCGATGCGCTTCGCGCGTTCCGCGGGATCGGCGGGGACGGCGCCGCCCCCCGCGGCGTTCCGGCTCTGCGTGATCGCCGAGGGGATCGCCGCGAGGCCCGCCGCGGCGACAGCGATCCCCGCGATCCCGCAGACGAGGATCAGCGCCGAACAGCCGGAGATGACGCCCACGGTCGCGACCTGCGCGCCGGAGAGCCGGAGCGGCTCCGGCGGCGGCTCCCACGCCGTCGGCGGCGCCCCGAAGCGGTCGGGCGCGGCGGGCCCGGACCCCGGAAGTCCGCCGTCGCTCATCCGTGGCGGAAGTGCCTCATCCCGGTGAGCACCATCGCGGCGCCCGCCTCGTCGGCCGCGGACACCACCTCGGCGTCGCGCACGCTGCCGCCGGGCTGGACGCACGCGGTCACTCCGGCGCGGAGCAGCACGTCGAGCCCGTCGCGGAACGGGAAGAACGCGTCGCCCGCCGCCACCGCGCCGCGCACGCGCTCCCCCGCCTTCGCGACGGCGATCCTCGCCGAGTCCACGCGGCTCGTCTGCCCGCCGCCGGCGCCGAGGAGCATCCCGTCCTTCACGACCACGATCGCGTTCGAGGCGACGTGCTTCGCGACCTTCCACGCGAACCGGAGGTCGCGGTCCTCGGACTCCGTCGGCGCGCGCTTCGTCGCCGCGCGCCACTCCGCGTGCGACGCGGTGTCGTGGTCCTGGACGAGCATCCCGCCGAGGATCCGCCGCGCGCTCCGGTCGAGGGCCCCCGCCGGCGCGGTGAGGTCGCCGCACGCGAGGAGGCGGACGCTCTTCCCCCACTTGACGGACGTCGTGAGGATCGACACCGCGTCCGCGTCGAAGTCCGGGGCGACGATGCACTCGACGAACTGGTCCGGCCGCGCGATGGCCGACGCCGCGGCGGCATCCACCTTGCGGTTCAGCGCGACGACGCAACCGAACGCGGACACCGGGTCCCCGGCGTGCGCGCGGACCCACGCGTCCCTCGCGTCGGCGCCGACCGCGCAGCCGCACGGCGTCGCGTGCTTGATCACCGCGCACGCCGGCGCGTCGAACTCGCGGACGAGGCGGAGCGCCGCGTCGAGGTCGAGGAGGTTGTTGTAGGAGAGTTCCTTCCCCGAGAGCACGCCGGCCCGCGCGACGCACGGCCCCTCGGCGCCCGCCTCCACGTAGGCCGCCCCGCGCTGGTGCGGGTTCTCGCCGTAGCGGAGGTCGCGCACCTTCTCGAAGACGGGCCGCCACACGCCGGGGAGGAGCTGCCCGTGGTCGCCGGAGAGGTACGCGTCGATCGCCTGATCGTAGCGCGACGTGCGGCGGTACGCGTCCCGCGCGAGCTCGCGGAGCTTCGCGGCCGGGAGCCGTCCGCCGTTCGCGCGGAGGAGGGCGAGCACCTCGTCGTACTGCGACGGCGAGGTCACGACCGCCACGTCGCGGTGGTTCTTCGCGGCGGAGCGGATCATCGCCGGACCGCCGATGTCGATCTGCTCGATCGCCTCCTCGTCGGTGCAGCCGCGGGCGATCGTCTGCTCGAACGGATACAGGTTCACGCAGACGAGGTCGATCGGCGCGATCCCGTGCTCCGTCATGGTGGCGCGGTGCGCCGCGTTGTCGCGGAGGCCGAGGAGCGCGCCGTGGATGCGCGGATGGAGCGTCTTCACGCGACCGTCGAGCATCTCCGGGAACCCGGTCACCTCGGACACGTCGGTCACGCGGAGCCCCGCGGCGCGGAGCGCGGCCGCGGTGCCGCCGGTGGAGAGGATCTCCGCGCCGAGGGCGGCGAGGCCCTGCGCGAACGCGACGAGGCCCGTCTTGTCCGACACGGAGAGAAGCGCGCGCCGCACGGTCACAGCGCCGCCGGACGGGGCGCCCGCGCTCATGCGCCCGCCTTTCCGCCGCCTGCGTCGACCTTCTTCCGCAGGCTCGCGTCGATGAACGCGTCGATCTCGCCGTCGAGGACGCCCTCGGTGTCCGACGTCTGGAAGTCGGTGACGAGGTCCTTCACGAGCTGGTAGGGATGCAGCACGTAGCTCCGCCGCTGGTAGCCGAAGCCGATCTCGCCCTTCTCGTCGTAGGCCGACCGGAGCTCCTTCTCCCGCTCCATCTTCTGGCGCTGGACGAGCTTCGCCATGAGGAGCTGCATCGCCGTCGCGCGGTTCTTGTGCTGGCTCCGCTCCGACTGGCATGCGACGACGAGTCCCGACGGGATGTGCGTGATCCGCACCGCCGACTCGGTCTTGTTCACGTGCTGCCCGCCGGCTCCGCCCGCGCGCATCGTGTCGATGCGGAGGTCCTTGTCCTCGATCTTGATGTCGAGCTCCTCGAGTTCCGGGACCACGTCCACGGCGGCGAACGACGTCTGGCGCCGCTGGTTCGCGTCGAAGGGCGAGAGGCGCACGAGCCGGTGCGTCCCGATCTCGTTGCGGAGGTGGCCGAACGCCCAGTCGCCGCTGATCTTGTAGGTCGCGCGGCGGATGCCGGCCTCCTCGGCCGGGAGGTTCTCGATCTCCTCCACGTCCCACCCGCGCCGCTCGGCGAAGCGGAGGTACATGCGGACGAGCATGGCGGCCCAGTCGGCCGCGTCGGTGCCGCCCGTCCCCGCCTGCACGGAGAGGAAGCACGGCAGCACGTCGTGCTTGTCCGACATCGCCAGCTTGAACTCGAGCTGGTCCACCGCGGCGGTGAGCCGGTCGGCCTCGCGGGACGCCTCCTCGCGGGTCGCCTCGTCGTTCGCCTCGTCGGCGAGATCGAGCAGCAGCACCGCGTCGTCGGACTCCTTCACGAGCTGGAGGAGGGGTCCCGTCCGGCCCTTCAGGAACTTCAGCTCCTGGACGACCTTCGACGCGCGCTCGGGCGCGTCCCAGAAGCCGGGCTCGGCCATCCGCGACTCGAGCTTCGCGATCTGATCCTGGGCGCCGGGGACGTCAAAGAGACTGCTGCATGCGCTGCAGCCTCGTCCGGAGGGCGTCCATCTTCTTGCGAACCTCGCTCATGGGGAGGGCGAGGGTACGGACGGCGCGCGCCGCTGCCGGGCATTTCCCGATGGTCGCCGCGTCGCGGCGGGGTGTTCCCCGGCGGTCGTCGCGCCCCCGCCCGCCCCGCAAGGGACATTCCGCGGAAGCCGCGCCCGGCCGCATTACGCTCTGCGTCGGTGCCGCCCCGTTCCGGCGGCACGGAGGAGCACGACCCTTGAGCCCGAACGCAGAGAGCGGCGAACCGCGCCGCACCGCTTCCCGCCGCGCCTCGCCGCCGACCCCGCGCTACGACCCGTTCGAGCGCGTGTACGGCGCCGACGGGACGATCGACAAGGACTACGCGTCCTCGCGGCTGCCCACGCTCGTCGAGCTCCTCCGCCGCCATCCCGCGTGCTTCGCCGCCCGCATCCCGCTCGAACCGCTCGGGATCGCGCTCTCCGGCAACGACGCGTCCGGCCTTCGCGGCGCGCCGGACCAGGACGCGTTCGAGAAGGAGCTCCGCGGGTTCTCGGAGCGCCATCTGCACGAACTCGTGAGCGAGGAGCTCGGGAAGACGCTCCACGCGGGGCTCATGGGCATCGCCCGCGACGAGCACGCGAGCCGCCGCGACCGCGGCAGCGCGGCGCTCGGGCTCGCCGTCCTCGCGGCGGCCCCCGACCGCACGGGTCTCCGCGGGCGCGGGATGTTCGACCTCGTCCTCCGCGTCACCATGGAGGAGCAGACGGCGCACGAGCAGCTCCGGAAGAAGGCCCGCGAGACCGAGGGCGGCCTCGCGCCCGAGGAGCTCGGGAAGTTCTGGGAGGAGTACCCGGCCCTCCGCTGGCACCTGGAGGACGACTACAGGAAGCGCGTGGCCCGCGTGCTCGCGGAGATCGAGAAGGGGAACCTCCCCATCGCGGTCTCCGTGGACCTGGCCATGCGCGGGGCCGCGGCGCTCCTCGGCGAGGTCGCCCGCGCAAAGGGCGACGGCGGCGTGATCGACGCGAAGCGCGCCGAGGAGATCCTCCGCGATCCGTTCGAGAACGACTTCCTCGACGACGGCGCCGAGATCGTGGCCGCCCGCTGGCGCCGCGAGGCCGACGCGGCGGCGGACCTGCCGAGCGACGAGCGGCGGCAGTTCGCGCGCCTGGTGGACATGGCCGAGCGCCTCCTCCGCGAGCGCGGCCCGGGCACGCCGTCGATCCTCTTCTTCGCGTACATGCGCGCCGTCGTCCACGGACAGTACTACGTGCGCGACGCGGCCGACCTCGAGGCGGCGCGGCAGGTGTTCGGCACGACGGGCCTCGAGCCCGCGGGCGCCCTCTCCTACGCGGCGCACCTCGGCAACGTGGACCCCGCCGCGCGCCGCCGCGTCCTCCTCGCGGCGGTCGAGATCTGGCCGAAGGACGAGTCCGTCCGCGCCGCGGCCGCGGAGATGGCCGAGTCCGAGATGGCGGCGGCCGCGAAGGCGAAGCAGGGCCCCACCTACGCCGAGCACGGGGAGACCGTGCCCGAGCCGGGCACCGAAGACGAGGCGTGAGCGCGCTCCGGGGGATCCGCCTCGTCGCGCTCGACCTCGACGGGACGCTGCTCCCGTCGAACAAGCGGCTCACCCCGCGCGCGGTGTCGGTCGCCGAGGCCCTCCGCGAGCGCGGCATCCACGTCGTCATCTCCACCGGACGCGGCTGGACCCACGTGTCCCGCTACGCCCGGCAGCTCGGCGCCGCGGGGCCGCACGTGTGCCTCGAGGGGACGTTCGTCGCGCGCGCGTGCGACGACGGCGGTCCGCCGCAGGTGCTCTCGTCGAAGTCCCTCCCCCCGGCCGTGATCGCCGCGGCGCACGCGTGCGCCGAGGGGCTCGACGTGGGCTGGTTCGCCTGCGGCGACGACCTCCGGACCCGCGCGTCGGCGCACCTGAAGGAGCGCCTCGACCAGGTGCGCATCTGGGACCCGCACGTGGAAGTGCTGGAGCGCATCCGCGACGAAGACCGGACGGGCCACATCCTCCACCTCGTCGGATGGGCGCCGGACCTCGCCCGCGTCCACGAGCGCCTGCTCGCGCTCCGGCTGCCCGGGACCGAGCTCTTCCGCGCGCCGTTCTGGGACGGCCTCGACCAGATCGCCGTGCGCCCCGCCGGGTCGGGGAAGCACCGCGGGCTCGAGATCGTGCGGGACGCGCTCCGCATCGCTCCGGAGGAGACGCTCGCCGCCGGCGACTGGCTGAACGACCTCGAGATGCTCGGCGAGGCCGGAGTCGCGGTGTGCCCCGCGAACGCGATCGGCGAGGTGAAGGCGATCGCGGACCACGTGCTCCCGGGCACGAGCGACGACGACGCCGTGCCGAAGTTCCTCGAGGACGCGCTCCGCGGAATCTGAAGCGCGGCGGGAACGGCACGGGCGTCTAACGTATCCAAGAGCGGATGGGCAAACGAGCGAGACGCGATTCCGATTCCAGGGGGCCTGCGAAGGTCCTCTTCGTCTTCATCGCGGCGCTCCTCGTCCTTGTCGGAGGCGCGACGTGGCTCGTCCTCTCCGACGACGAGGGCGGCGGCGGCGGCGCAGAGGCGACCGCGTCGGGCGACCCGGCGGCCGCGACGCAGGCGAACGAAGGTCCCGCGGCCCAGGGGACCGGAGGCACGCGGAAGCCGAAGGCCGCGCCGCCGCCCATGCAGATCGCCGGTCACGGCACCGTGCGCGGCGTCGTCCGCTTCTACAAGGGGCGGAAGCCCGCGGCCGGACTCCCGCTCGCGCTCCGGCAGGGCGAGGCGCCGGCGATCGCGGCCGTCACCGACTCCGACGGGCAGTTCCGCTTCGAGAAGGTGCCCGCCGGCGGCGGCTACGAACTCCGCGGCGAGAGCAAGGGCTTCGCGCCGATCGAGGTGACGGGGATCGACGTCGCCCCCGACGGCACGGCGGACCTCGGGACGCTCTGGCTCGCCGTGCCCGTGGACGTCCTCGTCGAAGTGGTCGATCCGACGGGGAAGGGCATCGCCGACGCCGAGGTCTCGCTCTTCTCCTCCGGCCGCGAGGAGGCGCAGAATCCGGCGCAGAACGACTGGGACGACGACGCGCAGCTCCAGCGCATGCTCGCGCTCACGTCCACGGCGCGGCCTTCGAAGACGTCGAAGACCGGCGGCGACGGCAGGACGCAGGTCAAGGGGCTCATGCCCGGCCTCTGGCGCGTGACCGCGACGGCGAAGGGCCGCGCCACCGTGTCGCGCCACGGCGTGCTGCTCCTCCCCGACGCCGCGCCGCAGCCGGTGCGTCTCCTCCTCGGCGCCGCGCACTCGCTGTCGGGCGACGTGCGGGACGAGTCCGACAAGCCGCTCGCCGCGGTGCGCGTGATCGCCGCGCGGGGTCAGTCGTGGAACGCGCCGCTCGACAAGTGGGACGCAGTCACCGACGAGAAGGGCGCGTACCGGATCGACGGTCTCCCGTCGGGCCCGATGCAGATCTACCTCCTCCGCCCCGGGCAGCCGCTCCTCCAGGTCGGCCAGACGGCCATCCCCGACAACGCGCGGTTCGACATCCGCCTCCGCCCCGCCGGGACGATCCGGGGCACCGTCACGTCCGAGGACGGGAAGCCTGTCGCCGGCGCCGAGATCCGCGCGTCGATGCAGCAGTCGTGGACGCCCATCGGCACCACCACCGACAAGGACGGGAAGTACGTCCTCGCGAACCTCCCCGCCGGACCGATCGGCTACTTCCGGACGAGCGCGCCGGGGTTCGTCCCCCACCCCGATCCGTCGCAGCGGAGTTCCGGCGCGGGCGAGTCGCTCCGCTCGGGCGCGGAGATGGTGCGCGACGTGGTGCTGCGGCGCGGGCTCTCGGCGGCCGTGCGCGTGGTGAACGCGGCGGACAAGTCCCCCGTCGAAGGCGCCGAGGTGACGCTCCGCATGCCGAACCAGTGGGGCGAGTCGCCGCCCTGGCAGGCCGTCTCAGGGAAGGACGGGACGGCCGTCCTCGACGGTCTCCTCGCAGGCGACTACCTGCTCGTGGTCCGCGCGCCGGGGTTCGTCCAGCCCGGCATGCCGCCGCAGTGGCCGAACCTGCTCTACAGCGCCGACGCGTTCCCGCCGCAGTGGCGCGTGACGGTGCTCCCGGGCGCGGAGGTGTCGCGCACGGCGGAGATCGAGGCCGGCGCGGTCGTCACCGGGAAGGTGGTCGATGCGTCGGGCGCGCCCGTCGCCGGCGCGCGGGTCAGGATCGACATGGCGACCGGCGATCCGGTGTTCAGCGCCGCCGACGGCACGTTCCGCGTGGACTCGGTGCCCACGCTCTCGCGCGCCACGGCGTCGGCGTCCGCGCCCGGGAAGGGCGCGGGGACGTCGGAGCCGTTCGCCGTGAAGGCGGGCGCGCCGACGGAGAACGTCGAGGTGAAGCTCGCGGCCGGCGGGAAGATCCGCGGGTCGGTGCGCCACCGCGACGGAGGGTCCATCGAAGGCGCGATCGTGCGCTGGGTCGCGGGCCAGTACGACCCCGACGGCGGATGGACGACCACGCAGTTCCAGGGCGCGGAGGCGCATCCCGTCTCGGCCGAGGGGAAGTTCGAGATCGACGGCGTCCCGGAGGGGCAGATCACCGTGCGCGCCGACGCGGACGGGCTCCTTCCGGGGACGAACAACCAGGTGAAGGTGACGCCCGGCCAGGAGACGGCGGGGATCGATCTGGTGCTCCTCCCTTCGTTCGAGCTCCGCGGCCGCGTGGAGGACCAGTCGGGACAGCCCGTCGCCGATGCGCGCATCTCCGCGAACTTCCAGGGGTCGCCGCAGGCGCGCCGCTGGGGCTTCGCGCCGGGCCTCGGCGGGCAGCCGACCGCGCAGTCGGCGGCCGACGGCACGTTCGTCATCCGCGGACTCGCGGAGGGGAACTACGGCGTCTGGGCGTGGGCGCAGGGGTTCGCGTCGTCGAACTCGGCGCAGACCGCGACCGGATCGGCCGACATCGTGCTGCAGCTCGTCCGCGGGAAGTCGATCTCGGGGATCGTGAAGGACCAGGACGGGAAGCCCGTCGCGGGAATCCCGGTGAACCCGGTCTGGGTCGGCGGCGCGACGCGCCCCCAGGGCTACTGGGGCGGCGGCATGGTGTACTCCGGCCCCGACGGCACGTTCGAGATCCAGGGGCTCGTCGAGGGCACGTACAACCTCCAGGTCTCCGCGGCGTGGCAGTGGGCGCGGGACGTGAACGTCGAGGACATGACGGAGAACGCGGTCTCCACCGGACGCACCGACGTGGTGCTCACGGTCCGGCCCGGGCAGACCGTCTCGGGGCGGCTCGTGGACCGCGACGAGAAGCCCGTCCGGTCGGGCTGGGTCTACGCGCAGATCGAAGGAGGGAACGACTGGTCGGGGCAGCGCTGGGTGCAGGTGAGCGCCGACGGCACGTTCCGGATCTCCGGGCTCCGCGGCGGCGCCTACACGCTGACCGCGTGGGGCTCCTTCCGCGCGGAGCCGATGCGCGGCGTCGGCGCGGGCACGCAGGACGTCGTGATCCGCACGCAGCCCGGGTGGTCGATCTCCGGCCAGGTGTTCGACGAGAAGGGGCTCTCCGCCGACTCGTGGTTCAACGTGCAGATGCGCCGCCCGGGCACGCAGCAGTGGCAGGACTTCAACGTCGCGCAGCCCGGCGACGGGCGGTTCATCGTGACGGGGCTCGACGAGGGGGCGTGGGACCTGCTCGTGCAGGCCGACGGCGCGGCGCCGATCCAGGTGCCCGCGGTGGCCGCGGGGACGAAGGACCTCGTCGTCTCCGCGAGGAAGGGCCTCTCCGTGTCGGGCTTCGTCGTGGACGCCGCGAACGCGCCGATCGCGGGCGCGAACGTCGAGGTCCTGCAGACCGGCGGCATGAACGAGGGCACGCCCCCGTCGAACGGCTGGGCGCAGACCGACGCGGAGGGGAAGTTCAAGGCCGACGGGCTCGCCGACGGCGAGTACCGGGTGGTCGTCCGGGCGGGCCAGCGGGCGGCGGCGGTCCTCCGCGGCGTCCGCGCGGGAGCGTCGGAGCTGAAGGTCGTCCTCGTCGGCGGCGGGAAGATCTCCGGTTCCGTGGTGGACGCGTCCGGTCAGCCCGTCCAGAACGCGCGCATCCAGATCCTGACCGAGGACGGCATCCAGATCGCGAACGCGCGCACGACGGCCGAGGGGACGTTCGAGGTCCAGTCCGTCCCCGAAGGCGAGAAGCTCCGCCTCGCGGGGTGGACCTGGGCGAACAACCAGCGCACGGAGATCAAGCACGAGCCGCTGCTCGAGGCCGGCGCGACCGACGTCAAGGTCGAGGTGAAGTGAACCGACGGGCGGCCGTCACGCCCGCCCCGCGAATCGCGCGGCGGTCTGGCGGAGGAGCTGGCCGATGCTCTCGGCCTTCTGCGCCTTCGAGAGCTCGAAGAGGAAGCGCCGGAGCGGCTGGAAGGCGCCGCGCTTCTCCACGATCCGGTCGTGGAGGACGAGCAGGTCCATGTCGGTCCCGAGGAAGCAGAGGAGCGCGTCCTCCGGCGTCTCCACGATCGGCTCGCCGCGCACGTTGAAGCTCGTGTTGACGATCACCGGCACGCCGGTCGCCTTGCCGAACTCGAGCAGCAGCCGGTGGAAGAGCGGCTCCGTCGCCGCGTCCACGGTCTGGAGGCGCGCGGTGCCGTCCGCGTGCGCGACGGCGGCGAGGCGGTCGAGGCGGTGCGCGCGGATGCGGCGGACGAACGTCATCGCGGGGCTCGGCGGGCCGGGTTCGAACCACTCGTCCGCGTGCTCGATCGGCACGGCCGGCGCGAACGGGCGGAACGCCTGCCGGTGCTTGACGCGGGCGTTCAGGCGCTCCTTCGCCGCGGCGCTCCTCGGATCGGAGAGGATCGAGCGGTGCCCGAGCGCGCGGGGTCCGAGCTCGGAGCCGCCCTGGAACCAGCCGACGATCTTCCCCTCCGCGAGGGCGCGCGCCGTGTCGGCCGCGATGTCCGCCGACTTCGTCACGCGGAGGAACGGCGCCCACGGCTTCGTCGCGAGCGCGGCGTCGATCGCCGCGTCGTCGTAGACGCGGCCGAACGCGTCGTGCGTCATCACGAACCGCCGCGGTTGCCTCTCGAGCGCGAGCTCCCCGTAGAGCGCGCAGCCGAGCGCGATCCCCTGGTCCCCCGCCGCCGGCTGCACCCACACGTTCCGGAACGGCCCCTCCCGCGCGATCCGAGCGTTCGCTACGCAGTTCATGAACACGCCGCCCGCGAGGACGAGGTTCGTCGCCCCCGTGCGCCGGTGGAGGTCGCGCGCGCGGGCGAGCAGCGCGTCTTCCAGGTCCTCCTGCACGCGCCGGCAGAGGTTCCGCCACTCCTGCTGCGCGGGATGCGACTCCCACTTCGCGCGGTCGTCGCCGTCGCCGGGGATGAACGGGCGCCGGAAGAGGTCGGGCCAGTGCTGGAGCGCCCACGTCCGCCCGTCGCGCACGCCCATCAGGGGCGGCACCGCGGGATCGGGCGCGCCGTACGCCGCGAGGCCCATCACCTCGCCGCACTTGTTCCAGTGGTGGAACACGTACTCGGCCACGCGGCTGTAGACCGCGCCGAGCCCCGGGAACCGCGTGAAGTCCTCGTTGAGGACCGACGGCATGACCGGGAGCCACGATTTCCGCAGGCACGTGAGCTCCGTGCCGCGGAACGCGTACTCGGACTCGCACTCGCGGTCCGCCGGGTGCCCCTCGTCGCCGGGCGGCAGCGCCTCGGTCACGTCGCGGCGGTGGCTCCCGATCCCGTCCACGACGAGGACGACGCCCTCCTCGAACGGCGAGCACGCGAACGCGCTGTAGGCATGTGCGAGGTGGTGCGAGATCGTCGCCGCGCCGGGGTTCCGGAAGAGCGGCGAGCGTTCGAGGATCTCGCGCTCGTCGTCGGGCAGGTGCAGCGCGTGCACGCGGGAGAGGAGGTCCTGCTCGAGTTCCGGGATCGCGAGCGCGTAGCTGTTCTGGACGATCCGTCCGACCTCGTCGAACTTCACCCCGGCCGCCTTCAGGCAGTAGCCGACGGCGACGTCGGGGAGTCCGCCGTCGTACTTCACGCGCGAGATCCGCTCCTTCGCGATCGCGGCCGCGGGGACGCCGTCGCGGAGCAGCGCCGCCGACACGTCGTGGTCGTACTTGTTGATTCCGAGGACGAGGCGCGGGCTCACCCCGCCATCCTGCACGAAACCGTGCCGCGGCGGTACTCTCGCCCCCGATGACCTCGCCCCTCGTCGCCGGGATGGTGCATCTCGAATCGGGCCGGCTCGCCGACGCCGAGCGGGCCTTCGCCGCGGCCGCGGGCCCTTCGGGCGACGGCGTGATCGCGCGCTTCCGCCGCGCCGAGTCCCTCTCGCGCCTCCTCCGCCACGACGAGGCGGTCGACGAGGCCCGCCGCGCCGCGGACGACGCGCCGGACCGCCCCTCGACGGCGCTCTGGCTCGCATGGACGCTGGCGGAAGCCGGCCGCTGCGACGAGGCGGCGTCCGTCGCGTGGCCCGCCGGGCACGAGGAGTTCCTCGACCCGGTCCGCGACGCGTACCGCGCGCTCGCCG
>JAJVHW010000174.1 GCA_022072415.1 Planctomycetota bacterium | reverse complement strand
GGCCGCGCGTCGCCGTGTGCGGCGACCTCGCGGGGAGCGCGACCGCGCGCGGCTTCCTCGCCGCGCTCGCAGCCGTGGAGGCCACGGTCCTCCTCGTCCCCGCGAAGGGGCGGGACCTGCCCGATTCCGAGGTGCGCCGCCTCGCGCGCCGCATGGGACGGAGCCCCCTCCGGTTCGAGGCCCACGCGATGAGCTCCCTCCTCGACATGGTGGACACGGTGCTCCTCTCGCCGGACGCGAGCACGCAGCTCCCGCTCTTCCACGAGGTTGGCGTGCCGCAGGACGACGACGCCCGCCGCGCGCGCCGGGAGGTGGAGGAACTCGACCTGCTCTTCGTCGCCGCGTCGCACGGCGGGGCGGACCGCATCGTGCGCGACCCGTTCCGCGGGAAGTCGCCCGCGAAGGCGATGTCGCAGGGTGGCGAGCACGTGACCGCGCCGGGCGCCTATGCGGCGCTGCTCTCGCTGGCCGCGGGCGGCGACGCCGCATCGGCGCCGCCGCCGATGCCTCCGGACGCCTACCGGAGCGCGCTCGGGCTGTGCTGCCGCGCCGAGCGCTGCGCTGCGGCGCGCCACCCGGACCACGTGGAGCCCCAGTTCGCGCTCCTCGACGACCAGCGGCGACGTCTCGCGTGCCTCTACTGCGGCGAGATCGCGGAGGCGTTCCTCGCCGCGAGCAAGGTGGAGCGCCGCTTCCACGCCGCGGGAACGGCCGACGCCCAGAAGATCCACGCCGCGAACCTCGTCCTCTTCCGCACGCAGGGGGAGGCGCTCGCCGCCGGCTTCGGCCCGCCGCGGCGGGGGACGCGGCAGGAGACGGAAGGAGAGACCGAGTGAACGTCGCGCCGAGATCCCCGGGCGGATGGCTGCTCCTCGACGTCCGCGTCATCGACCCCGCGACGTCGCTCGACGCGCGGACGGACCTGTTCGTCCCCGCCGACGGGAGCCCGGTGCGGCACGCCGAACCGGGGGACGCCTCCGCCGCGGACATCTCGGAGTGCGCCGGACTCGTGGCCGCGCCCGCGTTCGTGGAGCTTCACGCCCATCTCCGCGAGCCCGGCGGAGAGGAGTCGGAGACGATCGCGACGGGCCTCGCGGCCGCCCGCGCCGGCGGCTACGGACACGTGCTCGCGATGGCGAACACGAAGCCGGTGAACGACGACCCGGCCGTCACGCGGCGCATGCTCGACGCGGCGCGCGCGTCTGCGACGGGCGTCGAACTCCTCCCGGTCACGGCGGCCACCCTCGGTCTCGGAGGTCGCGCCTGCGCGCCGTGGGCGGCGCAGAACTCCGCGGGTTGCGTCGCGATCAGCGACGACGGGAAGCCCGTCGCCGATCACGCCGTCCTCGCGCAGGTGCTCGCCGGCGCGGCCGCGCTGGGGATCCCGTACCTCTCCCATGCGGAGTGCCCGTGCCTCTTCACGGGGCCGATCCACGACGGCGACGCGGCGCGCGCGTTCGGCGTCCAGGGCATCCCGACGGGCTGCGAGAGCCGGGCGGTCGAGGCCGAACTCGCGCTTGCGGAGCGGGAGGGTGCCGCGATCCACGTCTGCCATCTCTCCACCGCCGACTCGATCCGCCATCTCCGCGCCGCGAAGGCGCGCGGCGTGCGGGCGTCCGCCGAAGCGACGCCGCACCACCTCCTCCTCACCGACGAGGAGTTCCTCCGGCGCGGCCCCGACACCAGCCTCAAGATGAACCCCCCGCTCCGGCCCGCGCCGGACCGGGACGCCGTGGTCGCGGCGCTCTTCGACGGCACGATCGAGGCCATCGGGACGGACCACGCCCCGCACGCGCCGCACCTGAAGGCGAAGGGGCTCGCCGACGCGCCCTTCGGCGCCATCGGCATGGAGACGGCGTTCGCAGTGCTCCACGACCGGCTCGTCCTCGGCGCAGGGTTCCCGCTCGCGGACCTCGTCCGCAGGATGACCACCGCTCCCGCCGCGATCGCCCGGATCGGCGCGGGTCGCCTGTTCTCCGGCCGCCCGGCGGTCGTCCTGATCGCTCCCGACGCCCCCTGGCGGGTGGATGCGTCGCGCTTCCGCTCGAAGAGCCGGAACTGTCCGTTCGACGGCTGGGAAGGCCGCGGCCGCGTTCTCGGGACGTGGATGGGGGGGACCTGGGCGGCATCCCCGGCGTGAGGATCCGCGCCGACTCCCCGGTGAACCGCCTTGCCTCTCGTCGTGCGCTTTCGCACGGGTGACCACGGAAGTTCTCCGTCCAGGGCTCCGGATCGCGCGCCGGGCCCGGCCCGGGGGCGGAGCCGGTCGCCCGGCAGCGCCTCAGGCTCGACGGCACGGTCCTTGCGCGCGGCCCCTCGCCGGGCTCGGCGCCCCGAGCCCGGCCCGGCTCGAACCCGGTGCGGAATTCCAATGGACGGGCTGCGCAGCCGGTCCTAACATCGGCCCGGTTCGGCATGGCCTCGGCTTTCCACACGTCACCGCCCGCGAGGGGGGTGACGGGCGGGGCGGTTCGCCGGGCGACTCACATGGCGACTTCACATAGCAGCGGCGCGCTCGAGGGCGCAGCGTGCCGGTGCGCAGGAGTTTCGACGTGTCCGTTCGTCCGGACCGTGCCGCGCAACGTGCGCGGCGCGAAGCCGGCCGAGGGCGGGTGCGCGGCGCAAGCCGCACGCCTGGGGAGGAGCCGACCATGACGAACAACGCAGAGACCCACAAGTCCGGCACGAGCAGCACCACGAGTCCCGAGTCCATCCGCGGAGGCCGCATGACTTCGAAGCAGAAGCACACGAACCGCAACCGCGGGATCGCGCGGGGCGGCATCGCCCTCGCGGTCGGCGCCGCGTCGATCGCCGGGTTCGCCGGATCGGCCGAGGCCCGCCGTGCCGATCCGCGCCTCGCGAACGCGCCGCTCGTCCTCACCTCGTTCGTCCAGAACGGCCGCACGGACGTGCGCCGGAACGAGGTCCTGACCTTCAAGTTCTCCGCGCTCGTGAAGGCCGCGTCGGTGGACAACCGCTCGCTCTCCGTGCTCGAGAGCACGGGGACCGGCACGCGCGCCGCGACGGGCGCGCTCATCGCGAAGAACAACATCGTCCGCTTCGACCCCACGCGGTCCCAGCGCAACTACGACGACTCCCGCCGCCCGAACGCTCCGGAGATCGAGAAGGACAACCCGACCGGCTTCACGTCCTTCGGCGTGTTCCAGGTGGACATCGTCGGTCCGCCGTCGGACGACCTCCACACGCTGAAGAACGTCCGCGGCGCCCGCATCCTGCAGGGCTTCCACGGCGACTTCCGCACGTCCGACCTCTACTTCGACCCGGTCGTCGGCCAGCCGCTCTTCGTCGGCGTCTCGTACACCGGGCAGCTCGGATTCGACCCGCCGAAGAGCGGGTCCACGGGACTCGTGGACGAGGATGCGATCATCATCCTCGAGTTCAGCGAGCCCGTCGACATCGCGACGCTCGATCCGTCGTCCACCGTGATCGTGAAGCGCGTCTCCGTGAACGAGCAGGTTCCGGGCTTCATCCGCCTCGACCCGGCCGACCGGAGCGGTCGCCGCTTCCAGTTCGTCCCGTCCCTCGGCTTCGGCACCGATCGCGCGAACCGCACCGGCTGGGACGTGTCGGTCCAGCTCACCGAGGGAATCCTCGACCTCGCGGGGAACAAGCTGAAGCGCCCGTTCACGGCGCCGACGTTCCGCACGCGGTTCGTTCCGGGCACGGACGGGAACGGCAAGCCCTCCGCGTCGATCCTGACGGAGACGTTCGCGAACCAGACCAAGATGGACCCGGTCACGGTCGCCGACGGCGCCGAGTGGAACACGACCGTGAAGGGCGAGCTCCGCGGCGGCTACCCCACGACGTACCCCAACCGCGACGTGATCCTCACGACCGCGTCGGCCGGCGTCAGCGTCGTCCGCACGCGCGTGAACGACCCGATCGTCTCCGGCACCGCGATCGGCTCGAGCTGCCAGGCGCGTCCGAACGGCTCGCGCTGCCAGATGCTCTACGTGCCGAACGACGTCGGCAACGCCGCGGCGATCACCGGCGTGGGCTGGGGCCCGTCCTCGAACGCGCTCTTCGCGGCGACCCACCCGGGCGTGACGCTGCGCCTCGGGCACACGTCGCTCAACGCCCTGTCCGCCGACTACGAGGGCAACGTCAACGTCGGCAACGCGGCGGTGATGTACGACGGCCAGTACGTGATCCCCCAGGCGAAGAACATCCAGCCCTCGGACGGGACCAACCCGCAGGGCGTCACCGTGGACCCGAACGCGCGCGGCATGTGGCTCTGGCCGACGTTCACCACCAGCTTCGAGTGGAACGGCATCAACAACCTGATCTTCGATGCCGGCGTGCAGGCGGGGAACAACTGCCAGATCCTGCGCATCGGGTTCGTCCCCGCGGGCATCCCGTTCCCGGTCCGCCGCGCGGTCTCGACGAGCCACAACTCGGCCACGGCCGACTCGTTCCTCGAGCCCGTCGTCTACGACATCCGCTTCCAGAAGCGGCGCCGGACCACGATCGGCACGTCGCTCTTCTACCAGCTGGCGTCGGCGAACCCGATCTTCGCGGACGCGATCGTCTCGCCGGTCTCGCAGCCCGGCGGCGTCCAGGTGGTGGTGGAGATGCAGGGCGCGCCCGGCCGCGCCGATCCGCTCGTCCCGGGCGGGTTCATCCCCGACACGACCCAGGCCACGGCCTGGGACACCGACATCACGAAGGTCAACGGGTACCAGTTCGTGCGGTTCCGCGTGACGATGCGCGCCAACCTCACGACCAACCAGTCGGCCCGCATCGCGAGCATCCAGATCCCGTACATCTTCTGACCGCGCGCCCCGCGAGGGCGGCGGCCGGACCAAATGACGTCGGAAGAGATGGAAATGACGTTGAGAGAGACTGACGCGGCGTTCGCAGTACGAGCAACGAACGGAGCGACCATGAACCGGAAGAACACGACGACGACCCGCAGCGGAGTCCGCGGCGCCGCGGCCCGAGCCGCAGCCGGAGGGATCGTGCTGAGCGTCGGCGCGGTCATCGGCGTCACGGCGGGGGCGCTGCTCCCGACGGGCGGAGCGGGGACCGCGGACGCGGGCGAGGTCAACTACGTGCGGTCCGCGTCGCACGACGCGATCTCCGGCGTGCGCCTCGACGAGGAAGTCGCGGTCAACTTCAACGCCGCGGTGCTCCCGACGTCGGTGGGCCCGGACACGATCCTGATCCGCACGGGCCCGACGGCCGGCGAGCAGGCGAACGGGACGTACGAGATCGGACGGTTCCTCTACGACCGCGCGCTCCAGCGCCGCGTCGTGGTGGCGCCGGAGATGATCCAGCTCTACTACCAGCTCACGAAGCCGGACCGCGGCCGGGTCTGGGCGAGCCAGCAGACCGCGCGCACGATCCAGAACATCGAGCGCACGGGCCGCTTCAAGGTCCTCGACAAGATGGACACGACGCTCGTCACGCGGCTCGGCATCGGTCAGCAGGCGGGCACCCGCCTCGACCAGCCCGAGACGTTCGTGACGTATCCGCCGCCGCAGCAGCCTACGGCCGACGAGGACATCCGCCGCTTCCGCGAGAAGATCGCCGGCGAGGACGCGCTCTGGCAGGACTACCTCGTCAACGGGAACTTCAACGCGTTCGCGTCCCTGGCCGCGAACCCGGAGTACGAGCGCTTCTTCCACCCGATCAACCCCGCGACGGGCGTCGCCGACGACCGCTCCGTGCTCCGTGACCGCCAGTACCGCCGCGTGCTGATCGACCGCCGCGGCGGCACCCGCGTCATGTTCGTGCCCGAGGTCCCGATCCGTCCGGACATCGCGGACACGGGCTACCGTCCCGGCGTCGCGTACTCCGTGGTCGTCCCCTCCGGCCAGCCCGGCGTGTTCAACACCGTGCTGACCCGCGCGGGACGCCGTCCGCTCATGCAGAGCGGCGGCCGCGACTTCTCCACGCTCTTCACGACGGTCCCGGCCGCCGGCGCCAACGCCCAGCTCTTCGCGAGCAACGAGGCCGCCGCGGGCCTGAACACCTGGCAGACGCCGCGCATCATCAACGTGACGCCGCCGAACGGCGAGACGTTCATCGACCAGACCACGGACTGGGAGGATCCCGACGACCAGTCGCAGGTGCCGCTCTCCGCGCGCAAGCCCTTCACGATCCGCGTCCGCTTCGCGCAGCCGCTCGATCCGCGCACGGTGAACTCGACGTCGATCACCCTCACGAAGACGCGCACGAACCCGTCCGCCCCCGGCGGCGGCACGGCCGTCGCGGTCCCCGTGGCGGTCGGCACGTTCCTCAGCCAGAAGCGCCTCGGCATCGTCGAGATCGAAGTCACGCCCTCGACCAACCTCGATCCGGCGAGCCAGTACACCCTGCAGGTGGACGGCAGCGTCGCGTCCCTCCACGGGGAGCGGCTCGACTCCGGCGGCGGCGGTGCGTACGAGATGTCGTTCATCGTCGGCCCCGGCGAGCCTCCGCAGGACAAGATCCAGGAGAAGTTCGCCTCTGCGGCGAACCGCGCCGCGCCGACCGACCCGACGACGCTCGGGCAGGTGACGACCGCGCACTGGCCGACGCCCGCCTACCTGAACCCCCTTGCCGGTGGGCAGCTCACCGCGTCCTTCATGCCGTGGAGCGGCACGGGCGTCGGGGCGAACATGGACCCGCTGGACATCACGTCCCCGATCATCACGGACTTCGTGCTGAACGCGGGCGAGCAGATCACCTTCCCGACGGAGGGGCTCGACCCGTCCGGCCCGAACTTCGGATCCCAGATCGAGTACCACTACCGCTCGATCACGATGAATTCCGGCACGGTGCGCACGCTCGGGTCCTTCCCGCTCGTGTTCCGCTGCCAGGGGGCGGTGAGCATCTCGGGAACGACGATCTTCGCGAACGGCGCGGCCGGCGAGGACGGGCTGACCAACACCGACACCGTGACGGGGCAGCCGACCGGCGGGATCGGCGGGCGGGCCGGGCCGGGCGGCTACGCGGGCGGCGACGGCGCGAGCGCGCCGCTGACGGACGCGGCGGGCAACCCGATCCTCGACGGTCTGGGCGCGGAGCAGTTCGACCAGACGAAGTTCAACGGCCTCGACGGCAAGCCGAGCTACCTCGCGGCCGTGGGAAGCTCGGGCGGCGGTGGGTCGGGCGGCGGGTCCGGCGACGTGGACGCCACCAACACGGTGGACTCGAACCTCGACGGCTCGATCAACGCCAACGACAACCCCACCCAGCCCGCGCGGTGCCGTGAGGCGGGCGGCGGCGGCGGCCACGGCACGGCCGGCGCGAACGGCGCCCGGGCCGGGTTCAAGGCCGTTCCGAAGGCCGGCGGCTTCTTCGGCGGCGTCGGCGGACTCACGTACGGCTCGTCCGTCTTCAGCGACCAGCCGCTGAACGCGCAGGGCGCTCCGGTGCTGACCCGCGGAGCGGGCGGCGCAGGCGGCGGCGGCGGCGGCAGCGAGGACGACGCTCCGCTCGACACGGCCGGTCCCGAGGACTCGGGCGGCGGCGGTGGCGGGGGCGGCGGCGGCGGCGTGCAGATCTGCGCCCGCGGCGACATCACCCTCAGCTCGAGCATCATCGACGTCTCCGGCGGCCTCGGCGGGCGCACGTACAACGCGGCGCAGACGGCGACCGGTCAGGGCGCGCCCGGCGGCTGCGGCGCGGGCGGAGCCATCTGGCTCAGCTCGTTCGGGAACATCGTGATCACGAACGGCTCGCTGCTCAACGCGGGCGGCGGGATCCCCGGCGCCTCGGACTCGATCGGCCAGGTGGCGATCTCGGCCGGCAACACGCCGATCGAGGGTCAGGGCGGGATCGGCGGTGACGGCTTCATCGTCCTCGAGGACTCGGACGGCATCGTGGACGAGTCCGACGCCGGAAGCCAGGCCGTCGGCGTCCTCACGAAGCAGGAGTTCAACGTCGAGTCCGACGGCAGCTACCCGAACCGCGGGGCGAACGACGTGATGGTCACGAACGTGTCCACCGCGTTCTCCCGCTGGTTCGACTCGCAGCTCGACACGCCGACCTACTTCCCGCTGCTCGACAACCTGCTCACCCCCGAGCTCGACGGGACCGAGGTCTCGGTGAACGGTGTGGTGACGGGCGACTTCGGCGAGAACGGCACGGTGGTCCTGATCGAGTGCCGCGCGGCGGACGGGAGCACGGCGAACCCGGGCATCCCGAACACCGCGCAGACCACGTCGTGGGTTCCGATCCAGGACGTGGGCACGATCAGCGACCGCCGCTTCCTGCAGTTCCGCGTCACGTTCACGCTGCCGCTGTCCTACAGCTTCGACGATCCGCGTCCCTACGTCCGCTGCCTCACGGTGGACGTCGAACTGAACTGACCGGGGCGGGCCGCCACGGACTTCCGGTCCGCGGCTTGCGCGCCGAACGTACGAATCCAGAGGGGGCGTCCGCGATGCGGGCGCCCCCGCCGCGTCTGGCGGCAGGAGAACGAGCGAGCGTGGGCCGGCGTGCCGGGACCGTGGAACGACGGGTTGCGGGGCTGATCGCCTCCGCGGGGGCGCGTTTCTACCTCGGGAAGCCGGACGTGAGGGAGCTGCTCGAGACGAAGTTCCCGACCCTCGGAAGCGTGGGCCGCGCGGTCCGGAACGAGATCGCGTTCCGCACGGGGAGCGAGCGCTCCCACGTGCTGACGAGCGTGAACCTGGAGCTCACGAACCACTGCAACCTCCGCTGCACGTTCTGCCCCGTCAACACGACGATGCGCCGCCCGAAGGGCTTCATGGACGGCGCGCTCTTCCGCCGGGTGATCGACGAGAACCCGTTCCTCGACTTCGTGCTCGCGTTCCAGTGGGGCGAGCCGCTCCTGCACCCGGAGTTCTTCGACCTCGTGCGGTACGCGGCGGACCGCGGCGTGCGCACGATGATCACGTCGAACGGGACCCACCTCTCGCCGGAGAACCGCGCGAAGCTGCTCGCGTGCGGCCTGGAGCGGATCACGTTCTCGGTGGACGGCGACCACGAGACCCACGAGGCGGTGCGCGGTTGGCCGCTCGCCCGGCTGCGGGAGGACGTGCTCGCGCTCGTGCGCGAGCGCGACGCGGCCGGCGCGCCGCTCCGGATCGACGTGTCGATGGTCGTGGACGGCGCGACGGAGCGCGCGCTCGACACGTACTTCGCGGACTGGAAGGGGATCGCGGACCGCGTGCAGGCGATCCCGCGGATCGTGGCGGAGCGGCGCACGACGCCGTGCCGCGAGCTCTGGCGGGGCGCGCTGATCGTGCTCTGGGACGGACGGGTCACCGTGTGCTGCGTGGACAGCGAGGGCCTCCTCCAGGTCGGCGACGCGCGGACCGAGGCGCTGGCGGACGTGTGGAACGGCGCCCGCATGCGGGAACTCCGCGCACGTCACGCCCGGCGCGACTTCCCCGCGCTCTGCGCGAACTGCGGCGAGTACGAGCACCCGCAGGTCTCGAAGAGGTTCCGCTGATGGCGCTGCTCCGGAAGCAGTACGCCGACGTGGCCCTCTCGCGGATCGCCGACGGGAGCTGGGGGCGCGTGCTGGACGCCGGCATCAAGGTGCTCGCGCCGCTGGTCCCGTTCGGGAACGGGCACGCGCACGCCGGACCGATCCTGGGCACGGTGATCCTCTCCTACGCCTGCAACTACCGCTGCGGGTTCTGCGAGTTGCCGCAGCGGTCCATCCGCCGGCGGAAGGAAGGGTTCGAGGAGTTCGACACGGCGGGCTGGAAGCGCGTCCTCGACGGGTTCGCCGCGCTGCGCACGACCGGCATCGGGTTCACCGGCGGCGAGCCGTTCCTCCGGAAGGACTGCGCCGACCTGCTCGAGCATTCGCTCTCGCTCGGGATGGTCACGCACGTGAACACGAACTCGCACCTGATCGACGACGCGCTGGCGGACCGGCTCGTCCGGATGGGGCTCGACTCGGTGAACGTCTCGCTCGACGGCGCGGAGGCGGACACGCACGACCGCCTGCGCGGGCACCGCGGATCGTTCGAGCGGGTGACCGACCGCATCGCCGCGCTGGCGCGGGCGCGCGACCGGTCGGGAGCTTCGCGCCGCACGCGGATCGGCGTGACCACGGTCCTCACCCCGGACAACGCGGACCAGATCGTCGCGCTCGCGGACCTCGTGGAGCGCCTCGGCGCGGACTCGCTGGGGTTCATCCCCATGCACGCCTACCGCGACGGGTCGGAGCTCGGAGAGGTGGCTCCCGCGCGGCCGTGGGCGGACACCATGCGCCGCGCCGTCGAGACCGTCCGGCGCCTGAAGCGCGAGCGCTCGATCATCGAGAACAGCGACGCCTACGTGGCGCTGTTCGACGACTGCTTCGAGGGGCGGCCGTCGCCGATCCGGTGCCGCGCGCCGGAGACGTCGCTCGTGGTGGACTGCTACGGGCGCGTGTTCCCGTGCGTGCCCCTGTCCGAGGTGGACCGTCCCGTCGGCCGGGTCACCGGCGGCGACCTCGCCCAGTTCTGGAAGTCCGAGGCCTTCGCGGCCGCGCGCCGCGGCCTCGCCGCGTGCCGGGCGTGCTACTGGAACTGCCACACCGAGATGAACCTGATCTGGCAGAAGGGGAGGAAGCGTTGAACCTCACCCTCGCCAAGGCCGCCGACCGGTACGGCGGGATCGCCGTCTGCTGGGTGCTCGCGGCGCTCCGCGGCCTGCGCGAACTGGTCGCGCCGCGCAGCGCGCCCGTCGAGGCGAGGACGATCCTCTGCATCAAGTTCTGGGGTCTCGGGAACGTCGTGCTGCTCCTCCCGGTCCTCCGCGCGCTCCGCGAGCGGCACCCCGGGGCGCGCATCGTCTTCGTGTCGCTCGCCCGGAACCGCGAGATCCTCGACTCCTGCGCGTCGGTGGACGACCGCATCTACGTGGACGACCGCGGCGCGTTCCGGCTGCTGCGGACGTACCTCGGCGCCGTGTGCCGCGCCTGGCGGGCGAAGCCCGACCTCGCGATCGACTTCGAACAGTTCGCGCGCGCCTCGGCGATCCTCGCCGTGCTCGCCCGGTCGAAGCAGATCGTCGGCCTCGCGACGCCCGGGCAGGGGCGCGACGTCCTCTTCCACAAGCGGGTTCCCTACGACGACGGGCAGCACATGGGGCAGACCTACCTGGACCTCGCCCGCGCCGCGGGAGTCCCTGCGCGCGCCTACGAGCCGGAGCCGTTCCCCGTGCCGGAGGCCGCGCACGAGGCGGTGTCCCGCATGCTCGCGGAACGGTTCGGCGCGGCCGCGGCGCCGCTGGCCGTGATCCACCCGGGGTCCGGAGACAACTTCCAGGGGCGGCGGTGGCCCGCGCCGTCGTTCGCCGCGCTCGCGGACCGGCTGGCCGGGGAGTGCGGCGCGCGGATCGTCGTGACCGGCGGCGGCGCGGAGCGCGCGCTCGCCGCGGACGTGGCCTCGCGGATGTCGCGGAAGGACGCGGTGCTCGACGCGTCCGGCCGGCTCTCCGTGGCGGAGCTGGCGGCGCTGGTCGCCCGCGCCGACGCGCTCGTCACCAACGACACCGCGCCCGTCCACTTCGGGTCCGCGCTGGGGACCCCCGTCTTCGCGCTCTACGGGCCGAACACGCCCCGGCTCTACGGACCGCTCTCCGCCGGGAGCCACGCGTTCCACCGCGAACTCCCGTGCAGCCCCTGCCTCACGAACATGAACTACAAGACGTCGCACTGCCGCATGCCGGTGTGCATCCAGGACATCTCGGTGCACGAGGTGTTCCTGCGCGTGTCGGCCGCGCTGGCCGCGCCCTCGGCGGAGCGCCGGGCGCGAACCGCATGAGCCGCGGGACCGCGGGAGAGCGGTCGCGCGCCGCCCTCCTTGCCTGCGTCCTCGCGGCCGCGGCCGCCGCGGCGGTCCTCGCGCCGTCGGTCGCGGGCGGGTTCGTCTACGACGACCACCGGTTCGTCGCGGAGAACGCGGCGCTGCGCGAGCCGTCGATCCTGTGGCGCGCCTTCGCCGATCCGTCGTGCCAGACATCGGACGGCACGCACGCCGGCCTCTGGCGGCCCCTCCGCACCCTGTCGTTCGCGTTCGACGCGTCCGTGCTCGGCGGCTCGCCGGCGGCGATGCACGCAGTGAACGTGGCCCTCCACGCGGCCGGGACGATGCTCGTCGCGGCGCTCCTCGGCGCGTGGGGCGCGGGGCCCCCGGCGGCCGCGCTCGGCGCCCTCGTCTACGGGCTCCACCCCGCGCAGGCCGAATGCGTGGCGTGGATCTCGTCCCGCGGGGACCTGCTCGCCGCAGGTCTGGTCTGGGCCGCACTCCTCGCCGACCTTCGCGGCCGCGCCGCGCTCTCGCTCGGGCTCGGCGCGGCCGCCCTGCTCTCGAAGGAGCAGGCCGCCGTGTGGCCGCTGCTCCTCCCGGTCTCCCGCTCGCTCGCGGGAGAGGCAGGCGGAGCGAAGCGACGCCGGTGAGGGGGTTGCGTCACCGCGACGCCCTGACTAAGGCCGCGGCGATGGCGACGCCCTCACCCTAGCCCTCTCCCGCCGAGCGGGAGAG
>JAJVHW010000073.1 GCA_022072415.1 Planctomycetota bacterium | reverse complement strand
CGCCGGGGGGGTCGCCGGCGCGGGCTGCCCCGCCGGCGGCGGGCCGCCGAGCCCGTCGAAGTCGATCTTCCGCTGCATCTCCTTCGGGTCCTGACACTTGAGCAGCATGGAGTCCTTGCTGATCTTCCCGGCCTTATAGGCGTCCCAGAGGTAGTCGTCGAGCTGGACCATGCCCACGTTCTTCGAGGTCTGGAGCACGCTCTTGATCTTGAACGTCTCGTTCTTGCGGATCAGGTTCTCGATGGCCTGGTTCATGAACATGATCTCGAACCCGGCGATCAGCCCGTCCTTGTCGGCGCGGGGCATGATCACCTGCGAGATCACCGCGAGGAGCGACACGGAGAGCTGCGCACGGCACTGCTCCTGCTGGTCCGTCGGGTACGCGTCGATGATGCGGTCGATCGTGCGCGCCGAGCCCGTCGTGTGCAGCGTGCCGAGCACGAGGTGGCCCGTCTCCGCGGCGGTGATCGCCGTGGAGATCGTCTCGAGGTCGCGCATCTCGCCCAGCAGGATCACGTCCGGGTCCATGCGCAGCACGCGCCGCATGGCCTCCTTGAACGTGCCCACGTCGGAGCCGATCTCGCGCTGCGTGATGATCGACTTCTTGTGCTGGTGGTGGTACTCGATCGGGTCCTCGATCGTGACGACGTGGTGGTCGAACGTGGTGTTCACGTAGTCGAGCATCGTGGCGAGCGTGGTCGTCTTGCCGGAGCCCGTCGGGCCCGTGACGAGGATCAGCCCGCGCGGGCGGTGGAGGAGGTCCCGCACCTGCTCCGGGAGCCCGATCTGCTCGAACGAGAGGACGCGCGAGGGCAGGAGGCGCATCACGATGCCCACGTTCCCGCGCTGGCGGAAGATGGCCACGCGGAAGCGGCACTTGTCCTGGAATGCGTAGCTGAAGTCGGCGCCGCCCTTCTCGCGGAACTCGAGCTTCATGCGCGGCGGCATGAGCTGGTTCGCGAGGTGGATCGTGTCGTCCGGCGTGAGCGGCGCGCCCTGCACGTTCCGCATGTGGCCGGACAGGCGGATCGTCGGAGGCCGCCCGACGGCGCAGTGGAGGTCGGATCCGTTCGACTTGTGGATCAGCTCCATCAACTGGAAGATGTCGTAGGCCATCGTTCCTCCCGGTGGACCGCCTTCAGGCGGCCGCCGCCTCGCCCGCGATCGCGACGGTGAGGACTTCCTCGATCGTCGTCTCGCCCGCCAGGAACTTCTTCACGCCGTCCTCGAGCAGGGTGGACATGCCGCCCGAGATGCGCGCCTGCTCGCGGAGCTTCACGCTGCTCGCCCCGCGGAAGCACATCTCGCGGAGCGTCGAGTCCATCGCGAAGAGCTCGTACGCCCCCACGCGGCCCCGGTAGCCGGTCTGGCCGCAGTCCTCGCAGCCGCCCGGCTTGTAGACGGTCCGGCCCTTCAGGTCGTCGGAGGTCAGCCCGAGCTGGCGGAGCTCGAGGGCCGTCGGCTCGTACGGCTCCTTGCACTTCCGGCAGAGCCGGCGGATCAGGCGCTGCGCCATGACCGCCATCACCGCCGTGGACACGAGGAACGGCTTGACGCCCATGTCGATCAGGCGCGTGAGCGCGGAGGGCGCGTCGTTCGTGTGCAGCGTGGAGAAGACCAGGTGGCCGGTCAGCGACGCCTGGATGGCGATCTCCGCCGTCTCCTTGTCGCGGATCTCGCCCACGAGGATGATGTTCGGCGCCTGGCGCAGCATCGCGCGGAGGATGCGCGCGAAGTTGAGTCCGATGTTGTGCCGCACCTGGCACTGGTTGATTCCGGCGAGGTTGTACTCGACCGGATCCTCCGCGGTGATGATCTTGACGTCGGGGCGGTTGAGCTCGCGCAGGGCGGCGTAGAGGCTCGTCGTCTTGCCGGAGCCGGTGGGCCCGGTGACAAGGAAGAGGCCGTTCGGCCGCTTGATGATCTTCAGGAACCGCTGGTACTCCTCCTGCGCGAATCCGAGCTCCGGGAGCGAGATGAGCCCCCGCTCGCGGTCGAGGATGCGCATCACGACCGACTCGCCGTGGTAGGCGGGGAGCGACGACACGCGGAGGTCGATCTCGCGCCCCTGGAGGCGGATGTTGATGCGCCCGTCCTGCGGCTTCCGCTTCTCCGAGATGTCCATCCGCGCCATCAGCTTGATGCGCGAGAGGACCGCCGCGGTCAGGTGGAGGGGCGGGCCCTCGACCTCCTTGCAGTAGCCGTCGATGCGGTACCGCACGCGGAGCTTCTCGGCCATGGGCTCGACGTGGATGTCCGACGCCCGGGAGGTGAGGGCCTCGTCGAGGATCTTGTTCACGAGCCGGATCACGGGGGCGTCCTCGCCCTCCGCGTCCTCGGCGTCGGCGGCGGCCGCGGCGGCCGCCTGCTCGGAACCGAGGTCGATCCCGTAGTAGGTCGCCAGCGCCTCGCGGAACGCCGTGGGCGTGGTGAGCGCGCAGCGGAACTCGATGCCCGCGCGGAAGCGCAGGTCGTCGAGGAGGAGCATGCGGTCCGGGTCGTCCACGGCCAGGATCAGGCCCGTCGCCTCCTTCTTGACCGGGATCACCTGGTACTGGCGGACGAGGTCGGCGTCGAGGAGGGCGACGGTCGCCGCGGGGAGCTTGACCTTCCCGAGGTCCACGAACGGCAGACCGAACTGGCGGCAGAGGGCGCGGGCCACGCTGGCCTCGTCGGCGACCCCGAGCTGGATCAGCGCCTGGCCGATCTTGATCTTCTTCTGCTCGCCCAGCCTGAGCCCCCGCTGGACGTCGTTCTCGGAGATGCCGGCGATCTCCTTCAGGATCTGCCCGAGGGGCTTGCGTTCAGCCATCCCGCCAACGTAGCGGCGGGGTGCGCTCCGCGCAACTGTCAGAGGCTGAAGCCCGGACGCGTCCGGGGTCCGTCACTTCCCCGGACCGAGTTTCCTCAGGATCCCGCGCGCGATCTCCCGGCCCGCCGCCTCCGCGCCGGCGGCGGTCAGGTGGCAGTTGTCGGCGAACATCTCCGCAGTGAGGTCTCGGGGCTGGAACGGCGCCACGGCGTCGGCGGGGAGGCAGTCCATCCGGGCGTCGTAGGCGGCCTTCCACTCCGTGAGGTCCCGGATCGCCTCGCGGATCTCGTCGGCCGAGGACGTGACCGCACCCTCCTGCCTCCCGAGACGGAGGAGCCCCGCCCCGCGGTCCGCGGTGCTCGAGATCATGTCCTTCGCCCCGGTCTCCGGGAGGTACGCGCTCAGCAGGATCGGCTGCGCGGAGACGGCCTGCGCGCCCGACTCCGACATGCGCGCGAGCACGGCCTCGAGCTTCTCCCGGGCGCCGAGGATCCGCTCGCCCCCGCGCACGAAGACGCCGTGCGGCGCCTCGCGCCCGAACGCCTCGACCGCTCCCCGGAACCGCTCCACGGAGACCCGCCGGCGGTCGGACGACGACGCCCGCCGGAGGACGCGGAAGAGCGCGAGGTTCCCGAGGAGCGGCAGTCCCCCGCCGCCGCCGGCCATCAGGGACTCGTCGTCCGGACCCTGGGCGCGCTTGGAGTCGTTCATCCCGAACCAGAAGACGATCACGTCCGGTTCGAGGGACCGGAGCCGCCGCGCGAACCGCTCGCCCTGGGCCGCGGAGTAGCCGGGCGCGCCCGCGTTGATCACCGTCACGCGCCGCGACGCGAGCGACGGGTCGGCCAGCAGCGCGCGCCCGACCGCCGCGGGGACCGTGTCTTCGTCGCGGAGCCCGAGCCCGAACATCACCGAGTCGCCGTAGCAGACGACGCGGAGCTCCCCGGGCAGCTTCGGGGCGGGCAGCGGGCCCCGCAGCGAGAGCGCGTTCGTGCGGATGCCCCCGAGCGCCGGGTGCTCCCGAGGGAGGACCGTGTCCGGGAGGAGCCTCCACCCGAGCTCCGGGTCCTTCGCGTAGCAGGTCGGGTCGTCGAGCTCCATGTTCCGGAAGCCCTCGGCGAGCCCCTTGCGCTCCGGACGGGCGGCCTCCACGACGCGGGCGCCGCCCTCCGCGAGCGCGGCGGCGAGGAGCGCGGTGACGACGGCGAAGACGCGGCGGCGTCCCCGCCTCCCGGGCGCCGTCACTTCGGCCTCCGCGCGGCGGCGACCCGGTCGAGGAGCGGGAGCACGAAGTCCGCGGCGATCGCGTTCGCGCGTTCGTTGGGGTGCGCGTCGAACCGGCCGACCACCAGCGAGCGCGGGTCCTCGGCGCGGAACGCCTCGAGCAGGTCGGCGTGGGGAACCCCGAGCCGGGTCCAGAGCGCCGCGATCCGCGCGTGGGCCGTCGCGAACGGGTACCCGGGGCCCATCTGGTCGAGGAGCGGCCACGTGACGGCCACGGGAGTCCCGCCGAGGGAACGGATCCGCTCCGCGAACTCCGCGAGCCGCGCCGCCTGCCGGTCCCACGTGCCGTCCTCGTAGGCGGCCGCGAGGTGCGGGAAGAACGACCGGAGCTCCTCGTGCCGCGACGCCACCCAGAGGAACCGCAGAAGGTCGCAGAGGTCGCTTCCTCGCGTGAGCGGACCCTTGTCGCGGAACGCGCGGATCATGTCGCCGGTGCGCCACGAGGAGTCGGCGAGGTCGGCGAGGTCGTTCAGGCAGACCGCCAGCACGACCACGTCGAACCCGTACCGCCCGCCCGTCCGCTCCGGGATGCGGACCGTGACGTAGTCCGACTCCGCGCCCGTCTCCCACCCGTTCGCGGCGACGACGTGGACCTCCCAGTCCGTCCGCGCGCGGCGCACCCGGTTCGCGAGCCGGTCGGCCGGGTCCGCGATCCCCTGTCCCGCGGTGAAGGAGTCGCCGACGAACGTCACGCGCCGCCGCCCGTCCGGCACCGGACCGACCTCCCAGTCCGCGTCGTCCCGGAAGCCCTGGTTGTTGAGCTTCCAGTGCCGGTCGAACCATCGCTTCGACGATTCGAGCACGCACAGCGAGTCGGTCGTGTCGCGCGCGTACCGGAGCCAGAGCTCGGCGCCGAGGGCGAGCCAGAGGGCGACGGTGACGGACAACGCGGCGGACCGGGCGAACGCCGCGGCGCGGGGCGGCGGCTGGGGGCCGGTGCGGACGCGCCGGAGCACCGCGGCGCACCCGCACGCGGCTGCCGCGGGGAGCGCCGCCGCGACCGCGAGTCCGATCCCGTGCGCGTCCACCTGCCGGCGACCTCCCGAGTCTCGAGCCCCCGCGTCGGCACCGGTCGCTCCATGAGACGGCGCCTACATGAGCGGATAGAGGAACGGGGCAGCCCCCGGGAACGCGACGGCCAGCGCGGCGAGCCCGCCCACCAGCACGAGCACGGTCACCAGCGGCACCAGCCACCACTTGCGCTCCTGGCGCAGATAGAGGAGGAACTCGCGGAGGATGCCCACGAGCGGAAGAGTACCGTCCGCCGCCGACCGCCGGGCGACGGATTCCCGACTTCCGCGCCGTCGCGACCTCCGTAGGGGCCGTCGTCGCGGCCCGACTGGCGTCGTCCCGAAACAAATGACACACTTGGCCGCGATGCGGCGAGCCGGCTGCAAGGCGGGCGAGCGGCGCCAACTCAACGGAGAGAGTTGCGGCGCGAGCCCAACGCAGCAGCAGGGCAGTTCACGAGAACGGCCGCTGCATTGCGGCAGCTTGCTGGCGCGCGGCTTGCGGACCTGGACCGCTGGATCCACATCGAAGGACCGCCGCAAGCCGCGTGACGAAGTGTGTCAGTTGTTTCGGGACGACGCCATAGCATCGCGCCTCCGCCCGGCGGAAGGAGACCCGATGCACAGCATGCGCGACGCGTCAGCTTTCGCAAACGGTGGCGGAGACGGCGGCACGGATGGCGGCGCAAGCTGCGACGAAGTCGCCGGCTCCCCGGGCGTCGCCTGGTCCCGGCCGCTCCGGAGCCCACGGGCCGCCTGCGCGGCGGTGTTCGCCGCGGCGCTCCTCGCCGCGCCCGGATGCTGCGGCATCGCCCGGGCCATGTGCCCGTCCCCGCCGCCGGCGACCGCGCGGCACGGCATCACGCGCGACACGCCGCGCGACACGATCCGGTTCCTCGTGGACGCGATCAAGCGCAACAACCCGTCGGACATCTACGCCACGCTGCATCCGAAGTTCGTCCAGGCGAGCGGCGGCTACTCGCTCTCCGAGTTCGTCTCGGCGTACGAGTACTTCCGCGAGGAGTTCCAGAGCGACGCGGCGAGGCTCGACGAGGCGATCGTGGACGAGCCGTTCGACCGCGACGGGCTCCGGTGGTGGAAGGTGCACGACGGCGACGCCTACGTGTACCTCGCGTTCATCAACCAGCCCCGCGCCCGCGTGCTGCTCGACGACGAGTACATCCCCGAGATCGTGTCGCGCGTCGGATCGGTGTCGCGGGCGGTCGAGGTGGACGGGGACACCCTCGTCGTCACCGCGCCGATCCCGCTCCAGGGCCAGGGATCGCTCGTGTCGGAGTCCATGGTGAAGCGCGTCGAGATCTCGAACGACTGGCTCGTCTACGACATGCGGGAGCCGCAGGGCATCCAGTTCGCGGACGTGATCCAGCGGGAAGTGGACGAGTGGCGCAGGAGGAGCAAGTGATGGCGAAGGCGGTTCGGTCTCCCGGGAAGAAGAAGCGGGTCGCCTCGCCCAGAGCGGCAACCTCGCCCAGAGCGGCAACCTCGCCGGGGGCGGCATCCTCGCCACGAGCGGCGTCCTCGCCGGCGGCGGCGGAGCCGGCGCGGCGCGTCTGGGCGTTCGGCGACGGACGCGCGGACGGCGACGGGAGGATGAAGGAGATCCTCGGCGGGAAGGGCGCGGGGCTCGCGGAGATGTCGAAGCTCGGCATGCCGGTCCCTCCGGGGTTCACGATCGCCACGACCGTGTGCGGGCAGTACTGGGACGGCGGCGGGAAGCTCCCGGCCGACCTCTGGCCCGAGGTGGAGCGCCACCTCGCGCGGGTCGAAAAGGCCCTCGGGCGCTCGTTCGGCAAGGGGCCGAAGCCGCTCCTCGTCTCCGTGCGCTCCGGCGCCGCGAGCTCGATGCCGGGGATGATGGACACGGTCCTCAACGTGGGGCTGAACGACGCGACGCGCGCCGCGCTCGCCGCGGAGACGCGGAACCCGCGCATGGCGTGGGACTCCCACCGGCGCCTGATCCACATGTTCGCACGCGTGGTGATGGAGCTCGACGTGCGCGAGTTCGACCGCGCGCTCGACCTGATGAAGCAGCGCCGGCGGACGACCGCGGACACCGACCTGACCGCGGCGGACCTCGAGGAGCTCGTCGGGACCTTCCGCGAGATCTTCCATGCGCGCGCCGGGCGCCCGTTCCCCGACGACCCCCGCGAGCAGCTCCGCCTGGCCGTCGAGGCCGTCTTCCGCTCCTGGAACGGCGACCGTGCGCGGAAGTACCGCGAGATCCACAGGATCACCGGCCTCCTCGGCACCGCGGTGAACGTGCAGGCGATGGTGTTCGGGAACATGGGCGACACGTCGGCGACCGGCGTCTGCTTCACGCGCGACCCGTCCACCGGCGAGAACGTCTTCTACGGCGAGTTCCTCGTGAACGCGCAAGGCGAGGACGTGGTGGCGGGGATCCGCACGCCGCTCCCGATCGCGCGGATGAAGAAGGTCATGCCGAAGCCCTACGCGGACCTCGTCCGCGTGAAGGACCTGCTCGAGCGCCACTTCGGCGACGTGCAGGACATGGAGTTCACCGTCCAGGACGGGAAGCTCTGGATGCTCCAGACGCGCACCGGGAAGCGCACCGCGGAGGCCGCGGTGCGGATCGCGTCGGAGATGGTGGACGAGAAGCGCATCTCGAAGGAGACGGCGCTCCTCCGCGTGGATCCGGCGATGATCGACCGGCTCCTCCACCCGACGTTCGACCGGAAGGCCCGCCGCGACGTGATGGCGAAGGGCCTCCCGGCCTCGCCCGGCGCCGCGAGCGGACGCGTCGTGTTCACCGCGGAGGACGCGGAGGCGTGGAGGAAGCGCGGCGAGAAGGTGATCCTCGTCCGCGACGAGACGAGCCCCGAGGACATCGGCGGCATGCACGCGGCCGAGGGCATCCTCACGGCCCGCGGCGGCATGACGTCCCACGCGGCGGTGGTCGCCCGCGGCATGGGCAAGTGCTGCGTGGTCGGGTGCAGCGCCGTCGCGATGGAGCACGGCGCGAAGGAGATGCTCGTCGCCGGGCGGAAGGTCGCGGAGGGCGACTGGGTCTCGATCGACGGCTCCACCGGCGAGGTGATGTGGGGCCAGGTCGCCACGGCTCAGGCGAAGCCGTCGCGGCACTTCGAGCGGCTGCTCGAGTGGGCCGACGAGGTGCGCCGCCTGCGCGTCCGCGCGAACGCGGAGACGCCCCTCGACTCCCGCGTCGCCCGCGGCTTCGGCGCGGAGGGCATCGGGCTCTGCCGCACGGAGCACATGTTCTTCGACGAGCGCCGCATCGTCGCGGTGCGCGAGATGATCCTCGCGGAGGACAAGGCCGGCCGCGAGCGCGCGCTCGCGAAGCTCCTCCCCTACCAGCGCGAGGACTTCGTCGAGATCCTCGCGTCGATGGACGGACTGCCCGTCACCGTGCGGCTCCTCGACCCGCCGCTCCACGAGTTCGTCCCGAACACGGAGAAGGCCCAGCAGGAGTGCGCCGAGGCGCTGGGCGTGGACGCCGCGAAGGTGCGCCGCCGCGTGCAGCAGCTCCACGAGATGAACCCGATGATGGGGCACCGCGGGTGCCGGCTCGGCATCAGCTACCCGGAGATCTACGAGATGCAGGTCCGCGCGATCGCGCAGGCGGTCGCGGCGCTCCGGAAGAAGCGGAAGGACCCGCGCCCCGAGATCATGATCCCGCTCGTCGGGCACGTGAACGAGCTCGTGCCCCTCGCGGACATGACGCGCCGCGTGATGGACGCGGAGCTCGCCGCGGCGGGCGTGCGCGCCGAGTACAAGGTCGGCACGATGATCGAGGTGCCGCGCGCGGCCCTCACCGCGGGCCGGATCGCGGAGTGCGCGGAGTTCTTCAGCTTCGGCACGAACGACCTCACGCAGATGACGTTCGGCTTCAGCCGCGACGACGTGAACGCCTTCCTGCCCGACTACCTCTCGCAGAAGGTGCTCGCGGACGACCCGTTCCAGACGCTGGACCAGGAGGGCGTCGGCCAGCTCGTGCGGATGGCGGTGGCGTCCGGCCGCGCCGCGCGCCCGGGCCTGAAGGTCGGGATCTGCGGCGAGCACGGGGGCGACCCGCGTTCCGTGGAGTTCTGCCACGGCGCCGGGCTCGACTACGTCTCGTGCTCCCCCTACCGGGTGCCCGTGGCGCGGCTCGCCGCGGCGCAGGCGGTGCTGAAGAGCCGCTGAGCCTTCGTTTCTCCGAGGCGTCAGTTCGCGCCCCCCGCGATCCGATGAGGAACTGCCCCGACCGACTGCGGGGCAAGAGGCCCGCACCGGAGTGACCCCGCACACGCAGACCGCCGCAGCGCGCTCCCGCATCCGCGGGGGAGGCGGGCGGTGACCGACACGGCGGTCCGCACGCCGTCCGAACCCGGGTTCCGGGATTCGGCCGCCGAAGCCGTGGCTCTCGCGCGCCGGGGCGACGACGCCGGCGCATGCGCTCTCCTCGACGCCGCGCGCGAAGGCGCGGCGGCGTCCGGGGACCACGCGTTCCTCCCCGTCCTCGCGGCGCGCCAGGCCGAGGTCTGCGCCGAGGCCGCGCGGCTCGCCCACGCGCTCGTGCGGGCGCGCTGGGCGCTCCGCCTCGACGACGGACTCCCGCCGGAGACGCGCGCGACGGCGCAGTCCGTGCTCGCCGAGGCGCTGATGGACGCGGGGCTCACGGACTCCGCGCTGGCGGAGGCGCAGCGCGCGATCCGCGCATCGGACGACGCCCGGGACTCCGCGGAATCCCTCCGCGCGCGCCGCCGGGCGAGCCTCGTCCATGCCGAAGCGCTGATCCACGAAGGCCGGTCGCACGCGGCCGCGCTGGTCCTCGACCGGATGCCGGACCGGTCGGAGGACGACTCCGCGCGGTTCCGCGCCCGCATGCTCGCGGCGCGCGCCGCGATCCTCACCGACGCGGGTCAGGCCCCCGAGGCCGCCGCGCTGCTAGGCGACTGCCCGGCGGAACTCTTCGACGCGCCCGTCTGCCGCGGAGCGCTCGTCCTCGCCCTTGAGGCGCGGCGGCGCGCGATGCGGAGTCCGCCGAGCTTCGCCGTGGCCGATGCCGCGGAGCGGATGGTGTCGGAGGCGGCCCGCGCGTTCCTCCAGATCGGCCCCCCGACGGGCGAGCGGGCCGTCGTCCTCGCGGCGCTCAGGATCGCGGACCTGCCGGTGCTCCGCATGAGGCGGGATCTGGTGGACGCGCTGCGAGACGTCGCGCGCTCGAACGCCGCGGCGCGGGCCCTCGAGATCGACGCCGCCTGCCGCGACGCGCGCGAGGCGGCGGACCTTCCCCGCCCGGACCTCGCCCTCCTCGCGGCGTGGCGGACGCGGATCGAGGCGCTGCCGAAGGATCCGGACGATCCGTTCCGCCGGGCCTGACCGGCGGCGCGCACCCGCGGGGCCGGTCTCGGAGGGTGTCGCGAAACGAACCTCGAGCGTGGGCCATTCCGGCGAACCTGCCGGCAGGGCGCGCAGACGAAGGCGACTCTACGGAGCGGGGTGGTCAAGGCCGCGCAATGCAGCCGGAAGGCTTCGCGGACGGGCCGCGAGGCGGGCGCGCGACGCGCGTCGAACCGCAGAAGGACTTCCTGGAGGCTCGAACCTCGCGCGTCGCGTGACCGGCGCCGGGGTTCGTTCGCGACACCCTCTCGAGTCGCTACTTCGCGCGCTTCGAAGCGGAAGGCTTCCGGGAGCGCTTCGCGGCTGTCTTCGGCTTCGCGGGCCGACGCGGGGACTGCTTCGCCGCCGCGGCGGTCTTTCGCGACGCGCCGGCTCCGTGCCCGCGGTGGCTCCGCGCGAGCCGCTCGAGCGCGTGGCGCGCCTGCTTCAGGTTGGACTCGAGGACGCTCACGTTCTCCACCAGCCCGAGCGCCATGCGCTTCGGATTGCGGTTCCCCGCCCCGGGGTAGCGTGCGAGGCGGATCGCCTCGCGGGTGGTCGGGAGGAGCGCCTCCACCTTTCCGAGGTGGTACGCGACGGCCTCCACGTCCTCGTGACGGTCGGGGAAGTGACCGGAGAACACGTGGCGGAACCCCGCCGCGGAGACGCGGAACGTCTCGACGGTGCGCCGCTGGCGCTTCTCCCTGAGGTTCGAAGGCCGCGACGACTCTGCCGGATGATCCTGCATGGCCACGATCCTAGGCCGGGCGCGGGCGGGGTCCGGAAGAATCGGCAGGCGGGATCAGGCGTCGAAACCGTCGGGGAAGGACGCGTTCGTGTGCACCTGCTGGACGTCGTCGTTGTCCTCGAGGGCCTCGAGGAGGGCGGCCGTCCGGCGCGCGTGCTCCGCGTCGAGGGGCAGCGGTTCCTTCGCGACGAAGACGAGCTTCGCGTCCGCGACCGCGAACCCCGCCGCCTCGGCCGCGGACTGGAGCGCCCGGAGCGACTCCGGCGCGCCGGTCACGACGAACGAGCCGCCGTCCTGCTCGATGTCGTCGCAGCCCGCGTCGAGGACCGCGGCCATCGCGTCGTCCGCCGTCGCGCCTTCGCGCGTCATGCGGAGCGACGCCCTCCGCGCGAACTGCCACGCCACCGATCCCGCGCCGCCGAGGTTGCCGCCGAGCTTGTCGAACGCGTTCCGCACCTCGCCCGCGGTGCGGTTCCGGTTGTCGGTGAGCGCTTCCACGAGCACCGCGGCGCCGCCGGGCGCGTAGCCCTCGTACACGGCCTCCTCGTAGTCCTCCCCCGCCGCGGCGCCGGTCGCCTTGTCGATGATGCGGCGGATCTGGTCGTTGGACATGTTGGCGGCGCGCGCCGCGTCCACCGCGAACTTCAGCTTGAAGTTGGCGTCGACGTTCCCGCCGCCCTGCTTCGCGGCGGACATGACCTTCCGCGCGAGCTTGCTCCACAGCTTGCCGCGGCGCTTGTCCAGCGCCGCCTTCTTGTAGGCGATGTTGGCCCAGTGGCTGTGTCCGGCCATGTTCGTGTGCGGTCGGGAGCGCGCGTCTCCGGGAGGGCGGGCGGCCGCCCCGTCCGGGTCAGCGCTTGCTGAACTGGAAGCCGCGGCGGGCGCCGCGACGGCCGTACTTCTTGCGTTCCTTGCGGCGGGCGTCGCGCGTGAGCGAGCCGTCGCCGCGCAGCGTGGCGCGCATGGACGGCTCCGCGAGCGACAGGGCCCGGGCGATCGCGAGGCACATCGCGCCGGCCTGGCCGGAGCGACCGCCGCCGGTGACGAGCACCGTGACGTCGTACCGCGACGCGGCGCCGTTGTCCGCGAGGGGCTCCATCGCCGACGTGCGGTCGGTGCCGTTCGCGAAGTAGCGGTCGAGCGTGCGTCCGTTCACGGTGACCTTGCCCGTCCCGGGCTGGATGCGCGCGCGGGCGGTCGCCTTCTTGCGGCGGCCCACGGCGGCTCCGTTGCCGGCCACCGGGGGCGCGGCGGGCGCCGCGGGAGCGGCCTCGGCGGCGGGCGCCTCGGCGGCGGTCTCGGTCGTGATCGTCTCGTGGTTCATTGCCGTGCCTTCCGGTT
>JAJVHW010000144.1 GCA_022072415.1 Planctomycetota bacterium | reverse complement strand
ACGACCGCGAGCGCCGCGACGACGCGGGCGGCCACGTCCGGCGGCGCGGGGACCGCCTGCGCGAGCGCGTGCCACCACGCGGCGCCGGGGAGCTTCAGCGAGAAGGCGCCCTCGAGCGGCGCCTCGCCGGAGAGGAGCGACCGCGCGATGTACGACTCGCCCGCCTCGTCGCGCTCGAGCGGCATCCCGGACAGGCGCACGCGCACCGCGGCGATCGCGGCCACCACGCCCCAGCACGCCGCATCGAACGGGCGGACGCCGCGGACCACTCGTGCCTCCTCGGGCTGCTCGCGGGGCGGTGCGCGCCGCTCCCGGGTACATCGTCCCGCGCGCCCCCCGGCTTCGGCAGTCCCCATGACGGCCTCGTCACGTGGAAGTACGTTCGCGCGGGCGAGAGGGGGGCGGGTCAGGCGTCGTCCCGAAACAAGTGACACACTTGGCCGCGATGCGGCGAGCCGGCTGCAAGGCGGGCGAGCGGCGCCAACTCGACGGAGGGAGTTGCGGCGCGAGCCCAACGCAGCAGCAGGGCAGTTCACGAGAACGGCCGCTGCATCGCGGCAGCTTGCTGGCGCGCGGCTTGCGCGACCGGACCGCTGGATCCGCACGAACGGACCGTCGCAAGCCGCGTGACGAAGTGTGTCAGTTGTTTCGGGACGACGCCTTAGCCTCGTCCCCGCGATGACCCGCGCAGCCGCCGCGATCCTGCTCCTGTCCGCCGCCGGGGCGGCCGCCGCGTCCGCCGTCGCGCTCGCGCAGGACAAGGGGAAGAACAAGGCGAACGAGCGCGAGGAGAAGGTCCGCGGCGACCGCGACCACGTCGTCAAGCAGGGGAAGTGGATCTACGACGACCTCGCGGCGGGGGTCGAGGAGGGGAAGCGCGCGGGGAAGCCGCTCGTCGTCGTCTTCCGCTGCATCCCGTGCGAGGCGTGCGCGCAGCTCGACGAGGACGTGCTGAACGGCGACCCGAAGGTGGACGCGATCCTCGACCGGTTCGTCCGCGTGCGCATCCCGAAGACGAACGGGATGGACCTCTCGCTCTTCCGCTTCGACTTCGACCAGTCCTGGACGGCCTTCATGCTCGCGCCGGACCTCACGGTCCTCGGCCGCTACGGCACGCGCTCGGCGCGGAGCGAGGACGAGAAGGACGTGACGCTCGAAGGGTTCGCCGCGGCGCTCTCGAGGTCGCTCGAACTCTTCGCGCGGCTCGACGAGGTCCGTCCCGCGCTCGCCGGGAAGCGCGGCGCCGCGCCGGAGTTCCCGTCGCCGGAGAAGTACCCGGCCCTCTCCGGCAAGTACACGGAGTCGCTCGACTACGCGGGCCGCGTCGTTCCGAGCTGCATCCACTGCCACCAGGTCGGCGAGGCGCGGCGCGCGTTCCACCGCGCGGCGGGGAAGGGCATCCCCGAGGACGTCCTCTTCCCGTTCCCGCACCCTTCCGTGCTCGGCCTCTCGATGGACCCGAAGGCGGCCGCGCGCGTGGCCGAGGTCGCCGCCGGGTCGTCGGCCGCTTCGGACGGCTTCCGCGCGGGCGACGAGATCGTCGCGCTCGCGGGCCAGCCGGTCGTCTCCGTCGCCGACCTCCAGTGGGTCCTCGACCGGGCGCAGCCCGGGACTTCGAAGCTCGACGCCGAGGTGCAGCGCGGGGCCGACCGCGTGAAGCTCGCGCTCACGCTCCCCGGCGGATGGCGCCGGAGCGGCGACCTCTCGTGGCGCACGACGTCGTGGGACCTCCGACGCATGCTCTCGGGCGGGATGTTCCTCGCGGCGGCGACGCCGGAGGAGCGGAAGGCCGCCGGGGCGCCGGAGGATCCGTCGAGGATGGCCCTCCGCGCGCAGCACGTCGGGCAGTACGGCGACCACGCGCGCGCCAAGCAGGCGGGGCTCCAGAAGGGCGACGTCGTGACCGCGGTCCGGATCGGCAAGGGGAAGCCGCGCCGCGACCTCCTCACCGAGACGCGGTGGTTCGAGGCGCTCGCGGAATCGACGAAGCCGGGCGACACCCTCGTCGTGACGTACGTCCGGAACGGCAAGGAACAGGAGGCGTCGTTCGCGACGCAGTGAGGCACGCCATGGACATGAAGAATCTGCTGGACCCCGTGTTCATGCACCTCCGCGTGAACCACTTCCCCGTGATCCTCGGCGCCGTGGGCGCCGCCGCGTGCCTGATCGCGCTCCTCGTGCGGAAGGACGGGGTGTGGCGCTACGCCGCGATCACGATGCTCCTCGCCGGCCTCACGTCCGCGCCCGCCTACTTCTCCGGCGAGCGCGCCGAGGAGGTGGCCGAGGGGTTCGAGTACATCGACGCCGCCGCGATGGGCGACCACGAGGATTCGGCGAAGATCGCCTTCGCGCTCCTCCTCGTCGCCGGCGTGGCCGCCGCGCTCCACCTGAAGAAGCTCGGCGGATGGACGAAGTGGGTCCTCCTCGCCACGTCCCTCGCCGCCGCCGGCGCCTGCTTCTGGACGTCGAAGCACGCCGGGGGGATCGTCCACGGCAGCCCGATGCTGAGGTAGGCGTCGCCCGAGACAGATGACGCGCCCGGCCGCGATGCGGCGAGCCGGCTGCAAGGCGGGCGAGCGGCGCCCGTTCGACGGAGTGCGTTTCGGCGCGAGCCCCGGGGCGGCAGCAGGGCAGTTCACGAGAACGGCCGCCGTATCGCGGCGGCTTGCCCGCATGACGAAGCGTGTCGGCTGTTCCGGGACGACGCCCGGCTACGCATCCTCCGGCAGCACCAGCCCCAGCCGCCGGAAGGTCTCCTTCAGCGCGCGGCGGGTCGAGTCGAACGCGAGGTCGGGCCACGGGATCTCGTCGAACGGGAACCAGCGGGCCTCGTCGGCGTCGTCGCCGGCGAGGAGCGATCCCTCCACGTCGTCGCTGATCCACGACATCACGAGCAGTCCCGTGGTCTGCGACGGCCGCTCGCCTCCGCGGACCGGGTAGCTCCACGCGCCGAGCATCGGGCCGAGGCGCACGGAGAGGCCGGACTCCTCGCGCGTCTCGCGCGCGGCGGCCTCCTCGACCGTCTCGTCGATCTCCACGTACCCGCACGGCCAGGACCACGCGCCGCGGGCGGGTTCGACGCCGCGGCGGATCAGCGCGACCTTCCCGTCGCGGACCGGCACGGTCCCCGCGGCGACCTTCGGATTCAGGTAGGCGATGAACCCGCACTTCCGGCAGAGCCGGCGCGAGCGGCTGTCGAGCTCGGGCACGGCGTCGACGAGCTCCGTGGCGCAGCGCGGGCAGAAGCGCGCCTCGAACACGGTCAGCCCTGCGCGGCCTGCGTCACGAGCCAGATCGCGAGGCAGAGGAGCGCGATCCCGCCCGCGAGGCGGACGAAGCCCCTCCACGTCTCGCGGAGCACCTCGCGGAGGGTCGTCCCGTGCGTGGCGCCGTGGACCATCGATGCTCCGAGGCACGCGGCGGCGAAGAGCGCGATCGTCGTCTCGGGGCTACGCACCGGTCGCCTCCTCGGCGGGCTCCGGCGACGGATCGCCGCGCGTCGCGCGCGTCCACACGTCGCAGACCGCGATCAGGTTGAGCAGCCCGGCGAGCGCCGTGAAGAGCTCGCCCGCGGAGAGGTGCGGGCGGAACTCGGTCAGTTCGCGTCCCCGCGTCGCGAGCCACGCGGCGAGCGTCGGGCCGCCCGCGAAGACGTGGGTGACGAAGTACCATCGGTGCTTCACGGGATCGACGTTGGTCCATCCCGCGAGCGCCATGCCGCCGACGTAGAGCGCGAGCACCGCCGCCGCGATGAACGCCGCGGGCCACACCTTCCCGAGCATCGCGTGCCCGGCGCCGGGCACGAGCCATCCCGCCGCGAGCGGCACCCAGGGCGACGGGCGCGCCGCCGCAGCCGGCGCCGCGGGCGGGGGAGCCGGCGGCGAAGGGTCAGGGTCTGGCGAGAGCGTCGCTCCGGTCGGTTCGGACATGCGCGACCCCGACGATATCCGCGGGAGCGCGGCGTTCCGGCTATCTTCCGGCGATGCACGCCGCGCGGCTCCGCGTCCGGTTCGACGAGGTGGACTCGATGGGGATCGTCCACCACCCCCGGTACCTCGTCTACTTCGAGATCGCGCGCACCGAGTGGATGCGGCACCAGGGGCTCCCGTACCGGGCGGTGATGGAGTCGGGGACGCAACTCACGGTGGCCGAGACGGGCGTGAAGCACCTGCTTCCGGCGCGGTACGAGGACGAACTGACGATCGGCGTCCGCTGCGCCGAATCCGGCGGCGCGAGCGTGCGGCTCGTGTACGAAGTGCGGCGCGGCGGGGACCTCCTCGCCACGGGTTTCACGAGGCTCGGATCCACCGACACGTCGGGGCGGCCGAAGCGGATGCCGCCCGAGCTCCGCGCGCGGTTCGACGCGGCGGCGGCGGAAGATGCGGCGCAGCCGGCCGTCTCATGAGGAAGGAACCCATGCCGAACGAGAGCCGGAGACGCCGCATCGCCGCCCTGGTGTTCGCCGCGGCGGGGGTCGTCGCGGCCGCCGGCTGCGTGACCGAATCCGTCGAGCCGACGCCGCCCGCGCCGGGGGAGCTGCCGCCCCCCCGGTCGGGGGAGGCTCTGCCGTCCACGCCGTCCGCGCCGTCCGCGCAGCCGAAGTCCCCGGAGGCGCTCTCCGAGTTCGGCCGGACGCTCCAGACCCTCGACCGCTGGGTGGACGAGTACGTGAGCCTCGCCGCGACCCCCGGCGAGGAGGCGCGGAACCAGCGCACGGTGAAGGGCGCGGCGATCGAATCGGAGGTGCAGAAGTTCGTCGAGCCGCTCCTCGGGCTCGCCCTCGACGCGGAGGCCGGCGCGCGGCAGCGGATCGCCGTGAAGGCGCTCGCGTTCGTGCGGCCCGAGCGCGCCGACCAGGCGGCGGCGACGCTCGTCCGGATCGTCGATCTCCGCACCGAGCGGGGGCTCCTCACCGCGGCCACGTTCGCGCTCTCCCGGATCGCGTCGCCGCGCATGCCCCTCGATCCCGTCCTCGGCGTCGTCGCGTCCGACGACCGCGACGTGCGGAGCAACGCGCTCCTCACGGTCTGGAACGTGCTCGAGGCGCGGCAGGCGTCGGGGGACCCGGTGGACGCGGGGACCCGCGCGGCGGTGCTTCCGGTCGTCGAGGGCGCGCTCTTCGACCTCGCCGACCCGCTCGTGCGCGGACACGCCGCCGCCGCGCTCGGCGCGCTCGGCGACCCGCAGGCCGTCGATCCGCTGCTGAACCTCCTCCGCGACGGGAACGCGTTCGTCCGCACGCAGACGTCGCTCGCGCTCGGGAAGCTCGGGGACCAGCGGGCCGTCCCCGCCATCGCCGAACTCCTCGACGAGAGCCCGAAGGGCACGGTGCGCGGGGCGATGATCCTCGCGATCCGCCTGCTCCTCGAGAAGCGCGGCATCGCGGCGCCGACGGACCTCCCGGACGACGAGCGCGCCTGGCGCGCGTATCTCGAACGTCTTCCCCGCTGACTTCGTCAAAGTCCGGATCCGGCCGATGTAGAGGTCATGCGCCCCGTCGCCGTCCTCGCCCTGTTCGCGTTCGCCGCCTCCGCCGCCGCGGAGGACGTGCTCGTGCTCGAGAACGGGCGCGAGATCCGCGGGCGCATCGTGTCGGAGACCGACGCGGCGGTGAAGATCGACATCGGCGGCGGCACGATGACGTTCAAGCGCGCGCAGATCGCCGAGGTGAAGCGCGAGAACGCGGGGCTGCCCGAGGCGGCCGGGGCGCCGGTGGCGCCGGACGCCGACCTCACGACCGTGCGCGAGGAGCACGCGATCCTCTACCGCGAGGGCGAGCGCGCCGGGGTGCGCGTCGTCCGCTGCCGGAAGGAGCCCGACGGCTACCTCTTCGAGGAGGAGCGCGTCTGGTTCGACGCGAAGGGCGCCGCGGCCCGCGAGGTCCGTTCGTCGGAGCGGTGCGACCTCCACTTCCGGCCGCTCTCGTTCCAGTCGCGGGAGACGGAGACGAAGGACGGGAAGCCCGTCCACCGCACGCTCTCCGGCGAATTCAGGAGCGGGCGGCTCTTCCTCCTGCAGGCGGTGGACGGCGACCGGCTGAAGTGGGACGAGGCGGTGCCGCCCGATCCGCGGCTCCCGCTGGGCGCGCGGGAGCTCTTCCTCCGCGAGAGCACGGCGCTCGCCGGCGTCCTCGACGCGCAGGTCTTCGATCCGTCCACGCGGAAGTGGACGGCCGTCTCCTACCGCGAGGGCGGGATGAAGAAGGCGCGCGTCGGCGACAAGGTCGGCGACGTGCGCGTCGTCGCGCGGAAGCGCGGGAGCGTCGGCGAGACCGAGTGGGTCGGCGGGGACCTCGTCGCGTGGAACTCGGAGGTCGAGGGCGCGGCCGTCCGCGCCATCGCCGCGCCGGCGGACGCCGTGGCGCGTCTCCGCACCGGCGACGCCGAACGCGTGACGGGCCAGGACAGCGCGGCGAAGACGCGCTACGCCGACCGCGAGCGCGGCTTCTCGATCGGGAAGCCCGATCCGTCGTGGACGTTCGAGAAGCCGGCCGCGCGCGCCGCGGCGGGACTCGCCTCGCCGGGCGGCGGCGCGCTCCTCGTCGTCCGCAACGAGCCGGTCTTCGCGACCGTGGACGTGATGCTCGACCCCTCCGCGCGGGCCGACGTCACGGTCGAACGCGCCGCCGAGTCCCTCCAGCGCGCCTGCCGCGCGGTGGCAGAAGACTTCCGCGTGGACCGCGACGGATGGATCGAGCGCGCCGGCCGCCGCGTCTACTGGATGGAGGCCACCGCGACCACGAAGGGGGAGAAGACCCGCACCTTGGCGCGCGTGACGATCGCCCCCGACCTCAAGGTCTACCGCCTCCTCGCCGCATGCCCCGAATCCGCCTTCGCGGCGCTCCGGCCCGACTTCGAGAAGATCCTCGACAGCTTCGCGTTCGAGTGACGGCCGGGACGACGCCTCACGTCACGGCGGGCAGTTCGATCGTGAACACCGCGCCGCCTCCCGGCGCGCGGGACACGCGGGCGTCGCCGCCGTGCTGGCGCGCGGTGCCGCGGACGAGGGAGAGGCCGAGTCCGGTGCCCTTGCCGCGGGGCTTCGTCGTGAAGAAGGGGTGGAAGACGTGCGGCGCGACGGCGTCCGGCACGCCGGGGCCGGAGTCCTCGACGTCCACCGCCACGCCGCACTCGGTGTTCCGCACGCGGATGCGGATCCGGCGCGGCCCGTCGCGTCCGCGCACGGCGTCCTCGGCGTTGGTGACGAGGTTCAGGATCGCCTGCACGAGCCGGTGGAAGTCTCCGTTCACGACGCGGGGGTCCTCGTCGCACTCGGCCGCGAGGTCGATGCCGTGGATGCGCGCCGCGTAGCTCCGGAACTCGACGACCTTCGCCGCGACCTCCTTCATCGACACGGGCCTCATGTCGGGCTGCTCCGACCGCGCCAGGTCGAGGAGGTTCGTGACGATCCGCCGGCAGCGCATCGCCTCCTCGCGGATCTTCTCGAGCTCCGCGCGGGGGAGCCCCGGGGCGTCGTCCTCGGAGAGCAGCAGGTCGGCGTAGCCGAGGACCGTGGTGAGCGGATTGTTGAGCTCGTGCGCGACCGACGAGAGCAGCTCGCCGATCGACGCGAGCCTCTCCGCGAGTCCGAGATGGCTCCGGAGCCGGAGCTCGTGCGACGCGTCCTCGAACGTGACGAGCACGAGGTCGCTCCCGAGCGACGCCGCCCGCGCGCGGACGGCCGGACGCCCCGCGCCCGCGCCGTCGTCGCCGATGATGCGCTCGACCGGTGCCGCGCCGACGGACACGAGCGCAGCCGCGTCGCTCGTCCCGGCGAAGAGGTGCAGCGCGACGTCGGCGGCGACCTCGCCCGCGTCGAGGAGCGCGCGCGCCGCGTCGTTCATCGCGCGGACGGAGCCCGTCCGCGTGGCGACGAGCGCCGGCGCCGGCCACGCGGCGACCAGCTCGATCAGCGCGTCGGCGCGCGGATCGAGCGCCGGCGGATGCGTGCCGGCGTTCGGCGTCGCGGCGGGGGACGGGTCCGGCGTCACGGCGCAGAAGCTACGCGGCGCGGCGGCGAATCGCTCCATCGTTCGCGAGTGCGCGTGCGGCGGGCGGGCCCCGGATCGCGCCGGCTCATGACATCGCGCTGTCCGAAGGCGACTCGGCGCCGCACCGGATGCACCTTCGGCGCCCCGAGTTCACCGCGCGGCCGCAGCGGGCGCACGGCGCGACCGTGCGCGCGATCCGACCGTCGAGCTTGCCGTCGCGCAGGTCGATCTCCTCGATCTTCCGCCGGAGATCGGCGTCCGTCGCGCCCGTCCGTTCGCGGACGAGCTCCCACATCGCCTCGCAGGCGAGCGCCATCCTGTCCATGCGGAGCTGCATCTCCGCCGCGGCCGCCTCCGCACGCCCGGCCTTGGCGTTCGCGTCGGTGGCGGAGCGCTGGGAGTAGATCGCACCCCCTAGGCCCGGATCATTCACGAGGGTTCGCGCGAGAACGGCATCCAGCTCTGCGACTACCTGCACCGTACGTCGATTCCGCAGACGGTCGCCCGGCGACAGACTGTCCTGGCCGAGATCCGCGGGATGCGATGCAAGGAGGAGACCGCAGAGCGACTTCGGCAAGTCGGTCAAGGGCTCCGACGCAGCAGCGCGCCCGCGGGCTCGGCCAGGCGCGAACCCTCGTGAATGATCCGGGCCAACCCTCCTCCCGGGTAGCCCCAGAACCAGTCGAAGTCAGTCATGTCTCCTCCCGCCGCCCGCACGGGCGTCGTCCGCAGGATAGCCGCCCGGCCGTGTACCCTCGCCCGCATGACCGGATGGACGGCCACCGTGCTCGGCGTCGCGCAGGACGGCGGGCTGCCGCACGTCGGCTGCCGGTGCCCGCGGTGCGAGGCGGCGCGCGCCGGGCGTCGGAGGCGGGAGAAGGCGGCGTGCCTGGGGCTCCGCGACGGCGCCGGGCGCGTGTTCCTCGTGGACGCGACGCCGGACCTTCCCGACCAGCTCCACGCGACCGGCGCGCTCCGTCCGGCGGGCGTGCTCCTCACGCACGCCCACATGGGCCACTACGTCGGCCTCGCGCACCTCGGGAAGGAGGCCCTCGGCGTGCGCGGCGTGACGATCCACGGCACGCCGCTGATGGGGGAGTTCCTCCGCACGCACGCGCCGTGGCGGAGCCTCTTCGACGAGGGTCGCGCGTCCTTCGACGAGCGCGAGTCGTTCGACCTCGGCGGCCTCGCCGCGCGGCGGATCGCGGTGCCGCACCGGCAGGAGTGGACGGACGCCGTCGCGTGGGAGTTCCGCGGCCCGCGGGCGTCGGTGCTCTGGCTCCCGGACATCGACTCGTGGGACGCGTGGCTCGCCGCGGGGACCGACGTGCGCGACGTCGTGCGGTCGGTGGACGTCGCATACCTCGACGCGACGTTCCACGCCGACGGCGAACTCGGCGCGCGGGACATGTCGGAGGTGCCGCATCCGCGCGTCACCGACACGATGGCGCGCCTCGCGGATCTCGCGCCGCGCGTGCGGCTCGTGCACCTGAACCACACCAACCCGCTGTGGGACGACGCGACGCCCGCGACGTCGCGGGGCTTCCGCGTGGCGGCAGAGGGGGAGACGGTCGAGCTGTAGTCGCCCCGCCCCGCCGGTCGCGCGGCCTGAAGCCCGGATCATTCACGAGGCTTCGCGCCTGGCCGAGCCCGCGGGCGCGCTGCTGCGTCGGAGCCCTTGACCGACTTGCCGAAGTCGCTCTGCGGTCTCCTCCTTGCATCGCATCCCGCGGATCTCGGCCAGGACAGTCCGTCGCCGCGTGGACGCCCACGGAATCGACGTACGGTGCAGGCAGTCGCAGCGCTGGATGCCGTTCTCGCGCGAACCCTCGTGAATGATCCGGGCTATCCCTTGGAGCCCATCAGGTTCACGGACGACCCCGCCTTGAAGTACTCGATCTGCATCGCCGTCATCGAGTGGCGGCACGTGATCTCGTGCTTCGTGCCGTCGGAGTGCGCGAGGACGACGCGGAGGTCCTTCCCCGGCGCGAGCGACGCGAGGCCGGTGACGGAGACGCGGGTCGTCTCCTGCACCTTCTCGTAGTCCGCTGGGTCCGTGAAGACGAGCGGGAGGATTCCCTGCTTCTTCAGGTTCGTCTCGTGGATGCGCGCGAAGCTCCGCGCGATCACCGCGCGGCCGCCGAGGTAGCGCGGCTCCATCGCCGCGTGCTCGCGGGACGAGCCCTCGCCGTAGTTCTCGTCGCCGATCACCACGAAGCCGACGCCGCGCTTCTTGTAGTCTCGCGCCACGGCCGCCGGGGTGTCGCGTCCGCCGGTGAAGACGTTCAGCACGCGCCCGGCCTCGCCCGTGAAGCGGTTCGTGGCGGCGATGAGCAGGTTGTCGCTGATGCGGTCGAGGTGCCCGCGGAACTTCAGCCACGGGCCGGCGGGGGAGATGTGGTCCGTCGTGCACTTCCCCTTCGCCTGGACGAGCACCGGGAGGCCCTCGATGTCCTTCCCGTCCCACGGCGCGAACTTCTCGAGGAGCTGCAGGCGCTCCGACGTCGGCGACACCGCCACCGACACCTGCGACGGATCGTCGGCCGGCGCGAGGTAGCCGCCCTCGCCGCCCTCGAAGCCCTTCTCCGGGAGCTCCGCGCCGTGCGGCGGCGCGAGCTTCACCTTCGCGCCGGACGCGGCGACCAGCTCGTCCTTCGTCGGGTCGAACGTGAGGCGGCCGGCCAGCGCCATCGCGACCACGAGCTCCGGGCTCGTGATGAAGCTCGCCGTCTCCGCGTGGCCGTCGTTCCGGCGGGGGAAGTTGCGGTTGTAGCTGTTGACGATGGAGTTCGGCCTGCCGGCCGCCGCGTCGTCGCGCTTCCACTGGCCGATGCACGGGCCGCACGCGTTCGCGAGGACGGTCGCGCCGATCTCCTCGAGCACCGCCATCTGCCCGTCGCGGCGGATCGTCTCGTCGATCTTGTCGCTGCCGGGCGTCACGAGGAGGGGCACCTTCACGCGGAGCCCGTGCTTCACGGCCTGGCGCGCGACCGACGCCGCCCGGTCCATGTCCTCGTAGGAGCTGTTCGTGCACGAGCCGATGAGCCCGTACGTGATCTCCTCGATGTAGCCGTTCTCCTTCGCGTCCATCTTCATCCGCGAGACCCCGCGGGCGAGGTCCGGCGTGTGCGGGCCGACGACCATGGGCTCCATGGCCGACAGGTCGATCTCGATCACGCGGTCGTAGAACTTCTGGGGTTCCGCGTACACCTCGGGATCGGCGCGCAGCAGCGCCGCGTGGTCCTCGGCGAGCTTCGCCACGTCGGCGCGCTTCGTCCACTCGAGGTAGCGCTTCATCGACGCGTCCCACGGGAAGACCGACGTGGTCGCGCCGTGCTCCGCGCCCATGTTGCAGATCGTGGCCTTGCCGGTGCAGGAGAGCGTCTCTGCGCCGGGCCCGAAGAACTCGACGATGGAGTTCGTCCCGCCCTTCACGGTGAGGATCCCCATGAGCTTCAGGATCACGTCCTTCGGCGCGACCCACCCGGAGAGCTTCCCGACGAGCTTCACGCCGATCACGCCCGGCCAGAGGAGCTGGAAGGCGTCGCCGACCATCGCGTCCACCGCGTCCGCGCCGCCGACGCCGATCGCCACGGTGCCGAGCCCGCCCGCGTTCGGCGTGTGCGAGTCGGTGCCGATCAGCATGCACCCGGGGAACGCGTAGTTCTCGAGCACGACCTGGTGGATGATCCCCGCGCCGGGCTTCCAGAAGCCCATCCCGTACTTCGCCGCGGCGGTGCGGAGGAACTCGTAGACCTCGCGGTTCACCTCGGTGGCGCTGGCCATGTCGTCCTTCGCGCCCTTCCGCGCGAGGATCAGGTGGTCGCAGTGGACGGTGGACGGGACGGCGACGGCCTTCTTCCCCGACTGGATGAACTGGAGGATCGCCATCTGCGCCGTGGCGTCCTGCATCGCGACGCGGTCCACGCGGAAGTCGCAGGTCGTCTTCTTCCGCACAGGCGCGCTCCTCGTGCCGGACAGGTCCCAGAGGTGCGCGACGAGCACCTTCTCCGCGAGCGTGAGCGGCCGCCCGAACAGCTTGCGCCCGGCGGCGTGCTTCTCGGCGAGCGTCGCGTAGACCGACGCGGCGAGTTCGGCGGGGCGGACTTCCTTCGGCATGTGCGCAAACCTCCCGTGACGCGGCGGCCGGGGGTTCGGCGCGCGGCGTCGTTCGTTCGGCGTGCATCCTGACCACGGACCCGCCGCACGTCCCGGAATCGCAGGGGGAAGCGCGCTCCGCTGCGGGACAATGCTCCCGCGTGCTGCGCGGCCCCGTCCTCTGGCCCGTCGGTCCCCGCCGGGCGGTCTACCTTCCCGACGGAGTGGTCGCGCCCGAACTCCCCGAACCGCTCCCGGCGCGCCGCGGCGACCTCCGCCCGACGGACCCGGACGGGCTCATCGTCCCCGCGTTCGCGGACTGGCACTTCCACTGGGTGCAGATGGGCGTCGCCGGGCGGACGCGGGGTCCCGACGGACCGACGCCGCTCCTCGACTGGCTCGCGCGGACCGCCTGGCCGGCCGAGGCGACGATCGCCGCGCTCCACGAGCCCGACCTCGGCGCCGCCGCGGCC
>JAJVHW010000079.1 GCA_022072415.1 Planctomycetota bacterium | reverse complement strand
CCGCGCGCCCCTCGCGACCGCCGCCGTGTTCGCCGCCGCGCTCGGCGGGCTCGCGCTCTGGCAGCCGGCCGCGGGCGCCGTCGAGACCGACGAGGCCCGCACCCGCCGCCTCGCCGACGAGAGCCGCGTCGCCGAAGTCGCGCGGAAGCTCGAGACCGAGGCGCGGAAGATCGAGCAGTGCGCGATCGACCGGAAGATGCCGCAGCTCGCGACGGAGGCCGCCGTCATCAAGCGCGCGGCCGAGCAGATGAAGCGCGAGCCCCCGCCGCCCGAGCAGGCGCTCCAGCAGCTCTCGACCCTTCTCGACGCGCAGCGGGATGCGATCCGGAAGCGCGGCGACCTGAAGCCGACCGACGATCCCCGCGCCGTGCTCGAGCAGGAGAAGCAGCTCGCCGAGCTCCTCCGCCAGATGGCGGAGGCCAAGGCGGAATCCGTCCAGCAGGACCTCGACGACCTCGTGAAGCGACTCGCGAAGGACCCGAAATCCGACGGCGCGCCCACGGGCGACGACCTCCGCGAGCTCGCGAACCGCATGGACGCCCTCCGCAAGGCCGCGAAGGCGGCGGAGGAGGCGGGGATGGACGCCGCGGGCCTCAAGAAGAAGCTCCGCGACCTCGGGAACGAGGACCTCCTCGAGAAGATCGCCGAGCAGCTCCGCGAAATGGCCGCGAAGCTCGACGACCGGAACTACCAGGACCTCGAGCAGGCCGCCGAGGACCTCCCGGACCTCGCCGACATGTCGCGCGAGGAGCTCGAGAAGCTCCTGAAGGACCTGAAGGAGATGGCCGAGAGCGGCGACCTCCAGAAGATGCTCGAGGGCGCGAAGGGCGAGATGTCCGGCGGGAGGAGGTTCCGGCCCGGCGCGCCGGGCGGCGGCTGAAGCGGCAGCGGAGGGTCGTGCGGTCTGCACGGCGAAGGAAAGAACGGGACCGGCAAGGACGGCAAGGGCGAGGACGGCAAGCCCGGCGATCCCTCGGGAAAGGGCCAAGGCGGCACGGGCGACGGCGGGACCGGCGGCGAAGGCCAGGGCAACTCCGGCTCGCAGGAGTACGCGAAGACCGACCCGCGCTTCAAGACCGAGCGCGTGGGCGGACAGCTCGATCCCGAGGGGCGCATCGCGATCACCACGTTCCGCGGACTCCCGAAACCGGGGGAGCTGACGGTGGAGCTCCGCGCGGCCATCGAGTCGGCGCGGCAGGAGGCGCAGGCGCCGCTCGCGACCGAGGAGATCCCGCTCCGCTACCGCGAAGGCATCCGCACGTACTTCGAGGGCCTCGGCGCACCGCAGGACGCCGTCGCGCCGAAGCCCGGAAGCGGCGAGAAGAAGTAGCCGGTGGTCCTGACCGGAGGCGGGGCGTGAACGCCGTCTTCGAGCGGGACTTCGTCCGCGTCTCGACGTCCGCGCGATTCCTGCTGTTGCGCGCCGCGCTCGGCGTGGGCGTCTCGCTCGTGCTCGGCCTCCTCCTCCTCGGCGCGTACGCGTCGTCGTCCTTCGACGAGATCGGGCGGAACGTGCTCCTCGTGACGGTGGGGATCGGCGCGCCGCTCGTCGTCGCGGCGGCGCCCGGCTCGTTCGCCACCGTGCTCGTCCACGCCCGGGCGCAGAACACGCTCGGCGTGCTCCTCTCGACCCCGCTGACGCCGCGGCAGCTCGCGTCCGGCGCGTTCGGGGCGCGCGCGGCGCTGCTCGCCGTGTTCGTGCTCGCCACGCTCCCGCCGCTCGCGATCGCGCTGCTCTTCGGCGGCGTCGAAGTCGCGCAGGTCGGGGCGGCGATCCTCTCCATGCTCTCGCTCGCGCTGCTCTGCGCGGCGCCGTCGTTCGTCGTGTCCGCGTTCGCCCGCCGCACCGGCGTCGCGGTGGTGTCCGCGTACCTGACGGTGGTCACGCTGCTCGCGGCGCTCTCCGCCGCGGGCGACCTCCTCCCCGCGCCGCGCGGGATCGCGTCGTCGCCGTGGGCCGCCGCGTTCTCTCCGATCCACGGGATCGCGCTCGCGCGGAACCCGGGACCGTTCGTGGACACCGTGCTCGCGGCCTCCGGCGTCCTCCTCGCCCTCTCGGCGGCGCTCTCCGTCGGAGCGGTCCTCTTCGCCACGTGGCGGCTCCGCGCGGAGGCGCGGGGCGACGTCGAGGCGTCGATCACGGCGGGCGACCTCCGGCCCGCGCGGCGGCTCCGGTTCGAGAACCCGATCCTCGACCGCGAGCGCACGCTGGCGTCGAGGCGCTTCCAGGGGTCGGGCCTCACGATCCTGGTCCTGCTCGTCCTCTCGGAGGTCGGCTACGGACTCGCGGTGCACCACGGCCCGCCGGGTTCGCGCACGTCGATCGCGCTCTTCGGATGGACCGCCGCCTTCCAGTTCGCGCTGCTGCTCCTCGGCGCGGCCGCGGCCGGGGCCACGTGCTTCGCCGCGGAGCGCGAGACCGGCGCCCTCGACGTGCTCCGGGCGACCGCGCTCCGCCCGCTCGAGATCGTCCACGCGAAGGTCTCCGGCATCCTCCACGCGCAGCTTCCCTGCCTGATCATCCCCGCCGGGCACCTGGCATGGGGCGCCGCGGTCGGGATCGTGTCGCCCCTGGCGATCCCGCTCTGCGCGCTGGCCGGCGCGGTCGCCGTCGGCGCGTGGACGGTGTTCGGCATCGCGCAGTCGCTCGACCAGAAGGAGCCGAGCCGCGCGGTCGTGCGCACGATGCTGGTGCTCGGGATCGTGGGGGTGCTCGTCGCCGGCCAGGTCGGGTGGCCGCTCTCCGCCGCGGTACTGAAGAGCGACGGCGGAGCCGACTCGTACGCCGTCCGCGCCGCGGCGTTCGGCGCGAACCCCGTCGTGCTCGCGCTCGCTCCTGCGGCCGCGCTCCGGACCGGGGGCTCCACGGCGGAGTCCACGGACCTCGCCGGACCGTCCGCCGGGGAGACCGGCGGCGTCCTCGCCGTGACGGCGTTCTGGCTTCTCCTCTACGCCGGCGCGGCTGCGATCGTCTACCGTCGGCTGGCCCACGTCTACAGGACGCGGTTCGAGGCATGAGCACGCTCGCCGTCACCTTCACGCTGATCCGGCCCTGGTGGATGCTCCTCCTCCTCGCGATCCCCGTGTTCGCGTGGCTCGCGCTCCGCGGACGGAAGACGCGGACCCGTGCGGGCGACGTCGCCGCGATCACGGCGCGCGGCCTCCTGCTCGCGATCCTCGCCCTCGCGCTCTCGCTCCCGCGGTTCGAACGCGAGACCCGCTACCGCGCGACGGCGTTCGTCCTCGACCTCTCCGACTCCGTGCCGAAGGACGCCCTCGACGACGCGAAGGAGTTCGTCCGCCGCTCGGCCTCGCTCCGCGGGGAGGACGACGACGCGTCGTTCCTCGTCTTCGCCGACGGGGCGGTCGTCGAGGCGCCGATGTCGCGGATCTCCGCGACGGAGCGGATCGACCCGACGCCCATCGACCCGAAGTCCGTGAAGTCGCGGATCCCGACGGGCGAGACCGACGTCTCCGCCGCGCTCCGGCTCGCGCAGGCCGGCTTCCAGCCCGGGGGGTCGCGCCGCGTGGTGTTGCTCACCGACGGCAACGAGACGCGCGGCGACGCGCTCGCGGCCGCAAAGGAGCTCATGGCAGACGGCACCCGCGTGACCGTCGTCCCGGTCCGCTACGAGCGCGACCGCGAGGTGCTCGTCCAGAAGGTGGTGGCGCCGGCGACGTCGCTCCTCGGCGCGCGGCAGCCGGTGCGGGTGGTCGTCTGGTCGTCGCACGACGGCGTCCCCGCGAAGGTGCGCTGCAAGGTGGACGGAGTCGAGGGCGGCGACGCCGACGTGAAGCTCTCCCGCGGCACCAACGCGTTCGAGCTCACCGTGGACTTCCGGAGCGAGGGCGTCCACCGCATCGAGGCGTCGGTGGAGCCGCAGGCGGCGGACGGCGACCCCGTCAACAACCGCGGCGCGGCGGCCACGATCGTCCGCGGCCGCGGACGGGTCCTGCTCGTCACGCAGGAGCGCGGCGGACCCCTCGAGCGCGCGCTCTCCGAGGACTTCGACCAGCCCGTGGACGTAGCGGGGATCGAGGGCGTGCCGGAGGACGCGGGCGGGTGGATCGCCTACGACGCCGTCGTGCTCGACAACGTCCCTGCGTTCGGACTCTCCGACGTCCAGCGGCGCGTGATGGCGTCGGCTGTGCGCGAACTCGGCGTCGGGATCGTCGCGATCGGCGGCGTGTCCGCGTTCGCGGCCGGCGGCTACCTCGGCACCGAGTTCGACGAGATCCTCCCGGTCTCGAGCGACGTGCAGAATCGCCGCGTCCTCCCGTCGGGCGCCATGGTGATCGTGCTCCACTCCTGCGAGTTCCCGAACGGCAACGCGAAGGCGCGCGAGATCACGAAGGCCGCGCTCGCCGCGCTCTCGACGCAGGACGAGGCGGGCGTCATCGAGTGGAACGGGACGGACCACTGGGTGGTCCCGTTCCAGCGCCTCTCCGACAAGGCCCGCGCGATCGCCCTGGTGGACGGATCGGAGTCGGGCGACATGCCGAGCTTCGACTCGTGCCTCGAGGAGGCCGCGAAGGTGCTCGAGCGGAGCACCGCCGCGGTGAAGCACGTCCTGATGATCTCCGACGGCGACTCGAGCCTCCCCTCGGACCGCCTGCTCACGCGGATCAAGGACTCCATCCGCGCGACGATCTCCACGGTCTGCGTCGAGCCGCACGGACTCGGCGGCGACGGCTCGTTCGCGTCGCTCTCGCGGGCGACCGGCGGACGGCACTACCTCGTGCGCGCCGACGAGACCGACGACAAGCTGCCGCAGATCTTCGTGAAGGAAGCCGTCACCGTGCGGAAGTCCGCATGGACCGAGGCGCCCTTCACGCCGGTGATGACCGGCGTCCACCGGATGACGAAGGACATCGCCGCGTGGCCGCAGCTCCTCGGCCACGTGGTCGCCACCGCGAAGCCCGAGGCGGAGGTGCTCCTCACCGGGCCCGACGACGACCCGATCCTCGCCACGTGGCGTCACGGGCTCGCGCAGTCCACGGCGTTCACGTCGGACGCGCATCCGCGCTGGGCCTCGGAGTGGGTCAACTGGAGCGGCTTCTCGCGGTTCTGGTGCCAGGTCGTCCGCGCGTCGCTCCGGTCGGTGGACCGCCCGGGCGTCCGCGTCACGACGGAGATCGACGGCGGCACGGCGCGCGTGGTGCTCGACGCGCTCCACCCGGACGGCGGCTTCCGGAACGGGCTCCGCGTGTCCGGCCGCGTCGTCGCGCCGGACGGCACGACCACCGACTTCCGGGCGACCCAGACGGGACAGGGACGCTACGAGGGCTCGCTCCCCGCGCAGCAGGTGGGCACCTACCTCGCCGCGCTCACGTGGACCGACCCCGCCGCCGGACCGGACGCCGCGCCGGAGCAGGCCGCGGCCGCGATCTGCGTCGCCTACTCCGCGGAGCACCTCGCGATGCGCAGCAACGAGCGCCTCTTCGCGCAGCTCGAGGCCGCGGGCGCCGACCTGATCGACGTGGACGGGATGGACGCGGCGCGGGCCCGTGACGCTTCGGCGCCGGACCCGGCGGCGATCCCGTGGACCGGGCCGATGGCGAAGAGCCTCGACGCCGTGGAGCTCTGGCCGTGGCTGGCCGGACTCGCCGCGCTGATGCTCGTGGCCGACGTCGCCGTGCGCCGCGTGCGGATCCCGTGGGAGAAGTTCCGCCGCGTGCGCGTCGCGGCGCCGCCGAAGGGACGCGCCGCATCCGGCGGCCCGCCGGTCCGCGCCTCGGGCGCATTCGACGCCGGAGCGGCCGCGGAAGCCGCGCGGACCCCGACCGACGCATCTCCGTCCGGAGCGCCGGAGCCCCCCGCCGCCGCGCAGCATCCGTCGCCGCCCGACGCGGAGTCGCTGCTCGAGGCCAAGCGCCGCGCCCGGAAGAAGCAGACCTGGGAGGAGAACCGACCGTGACCGAATCCATGACCTTCACGCTCCCCGCCGACCCGCGGGAGCGCGCCGAACTCTTCCGGACCCGCTACGAGGCGGTCCGCGCCGAGCTCGGCAAGGTGATCGTGGGACAGAAGGAGGTCCTCGACACGGTGCTGCGCGCGTTCTTCGCGGGCGGCAACGTGCTCCTCGAGGGCGTGCCGGGGCTCGGCAAGACGATGCTCGTCCGCACGCTCGCCGACTCGATGCACCTCGAGTTCTCGCGCATCCAGTTCACGCCGGACCTGATGCCGGCCGACGTCGTCGGCACCACGGTCGTGTCGGAGACGCCCGACGGGAGGCGTTCGCTCGCCTTCCAGAAGGGGCCGATCTTCGCCAACATCGTCCTCGCCGACGAGGTGAACCGCGCGACGCCGAAGACGCAGTCCGCGCTGCTCGAGGCCATGCAGGAGCACAGCGTGACGGTCGGCGGCACGACCCACCGCCTCGTCGAGCCGTTCCTCGTGATCGCCACGCAGAACCCGATCGACATGGAGGGGACGTATCCGCTGCCGGAGGCGCAGCTCGACCGGTTCCTCGTGAAGGTGATCGTGACCTACACCACCCGCGAGGAGCTGAACGAGGTGCTCGCGCGGACGACGCGCGGCGACCAGACCCGCGCCGGACGCGTGATGGACGCGCCCGAGGTGCTCGCCTGGCGGAGGTTCGTCCGCGAGGTCGCGCTCGCGCCGCACGTGGCCGACTACGCGACGCGGCTCGTGATGGCGACCCACCCGGGTTCCGCGACGGCGACCGACCTCGTGAACCGGTACGTGCGGTTCGGGAGCTCCCCCCGCGGCGCGCAGGCGCTCGTGGTGCTCGCCAAGGTCCGTGCGATGCTCGAGGGGCGCTACAACGTGTCCTTCCGCGACGTCGCGCTCGAGGCGCCGTCCGTCCTCCGCCACCGGCTCATCCGGAACTTCGAGGCGGAGGCGGACCACGTGGAGCCGGACCGCATCGTGGCGGAGATCGTCGCGGCGACGCCGCAGCAGGACCTCCTCCAGGCCGCGCGCTGAGGCGCGCAGTCCCGCGGAACGACCGGTGGCGCTCCTCACGAAGGACTTCCTCGCGAAACTCGAATCGCTGGAGATCGTCTCGCGGCGGATCCGCCGCGGGCGCTTCCGCGGCGAGCGGCGCTCCGCGCGCCGCGGCGCGAGCGTCGAGTTCGCGGACCACCGTCCGTACGGGCGCGGCGACGACCTCCGCTTCCTCGACTGGCCGCTCTACGCGCGCCTCGGGATGCTGATGACCAAGCTCTTCCACGACGAGGAGGACCTGGCCGTCCACCTGGTCCTCGACCGCAGCGCGTCGATGGACTTCGGGGAGCCCTCGAAGCTCCTCCACGCGAAGCGGATCGTCGCTGCGCTCGGATACGTCGCGCTGCTCGGCGCGAACCGCGTGTCGTTCTGGAGCCCGGGCGCCGGCTCGTCCGGCGACTGCGATCTCCGCGACCTCAGGAGCACCCGGAACGCGGAGCGCCTCCTCCAGGCGATCGAGAGCCTCCCCGCGGACTCCCGCCACGAGACCGGGGCGCCCGGCGCGGGCTCGACCCTCCTCGGCGAGCCGCTCCGCCGCTGGATCGGCACGCGCCGACCCCGGGGCGTGGTCGTGATCGCGTCCGACTTCCTCCACCGGGACGGCGCGTGGGAGCACCTCCGGCCGCTCGTCCGCGGCGGACTCGAGGTGCACGCGGTCCGCGTGCAGGACCGCGACGAGATCGAGCCGCAGGTGGAGGGCGACCTGCGCATCCTCGACAGCGAGGACGGCTCCGGCGCCGACGTGACGGTCACGCCGGCGCTGCTCGACCTCTACGAGCGCGCGCGCCTCGAGTACGACCGCCGCCTCGAGGAGTTCTGCCGGTCGCGGCAGGTGTCGCTCGCGGCGACGGTGACCGACGAGCCGTTCGAGAAGCTCGTGCTCGAGGTGCTCCGCATCCGGGGGCTCGTCGCGTGAGCTTCCTCTTCCCGCTCGGGATGGCTGCGCTCGGCGCGCTCGCGCCGCTGGTGGCGCTCTACCTGCTCAAGCAGAAGCGCACCGAGCAGGTCGTCCCCGCCGCGTTCCTCTGGACGGAGGCCATGGAGGACCTCCGCGCGTCGTCGCTCTTCCAGCGCTTCCGCGCGCCGCTCCTCTTCGTCCTGCAGGCGGCGTCGGTGATCCTCTGCGCGCTCGCGGCCGCCGGCGCGAGCCTCGATCTCGACCTCGGATCGAAGCCGCGGCGCCTCCTCGTGCTGCTCGACCGGAGCGCGTCGATGCAGGCCACCGACGGCGGAGAAGGCCGCACGCGCTTCGACGCCGCGCGCGACGCCGCGCTGGAGCTCGTGGACGGGCTCCGCGGCGAGGACGAGATGATGCTCGTCGCGTTCGACCGGAAGTCCGAGGTGCTCCAGACGTTCACGACCGACGGCGACCGGCTCCGGAAGGTGCTCGCGGCGGTCGGGCCGCGGGACCTCCCGACGCGCCCCGCGCAGGCCGTCGAGACGGCCGTGTCGTTCGCGCGGCAGGGCCGCGCGTGGGACGTCGAGATCATCGTCCTCTCCGACGGCTGCACGCCGGAGGCGCTCCCGCACGTCCCCTTCCCCGTGCGCTACGCCGCGCTCGGCACGAGCGGAGACAACCAGGGGATCGCCGCCGTCGAGGTGAGCCGCCAGGGCGGCGAGGACGCGCAGTGCTTCGTGCGGATCGAGAACGGCCACGACGCGCCGGCGAAGCGCACGGCCGTCCTCCGGCGCGGCGCCGAGGTGCTCGACGCGCGCGTGGTGGAGATGGAGCCGGGCGCGGACGCGACGGCGGTCTTCGAGCTGCCCTCCTCCCCCGGAACGGCCGAGATGTCCGTCTCGCTCGAAGGGAAGGACGTCCTCCCCGCCGACGACCGTGCGCACTTCCTCCTCCGCGACGAGGCGCCGCGCACGGGGTTCGTCGTCCGCGCGGAGCCGTCGGTCCACTTCGACCCCGCGAAGGTGCAGCGGCTCCGCCCGGGGCTGGCGCTCGTCGGCGTCACGCTCGCGGAGGCGGAGGCGGCGCTCGCGGCCGGGACGAAGGTGGACTTCGTCTGCTGGGACCGGACCGCGCCGACGCGCCTCTGGGACGTGCCCGCGCAGATGTTCATCGCGTGCCTCCCGCCCGGCGCGGGGCTCTCCGACGCCGGCGTCATGGAGGACCCGGTCATCATCGACTGGCACCGGACGCACCTCGTCACGTCGCGCTGCCAGTTCGACGACGTGCTCGTCCACGAGGCGATGCGCGTGGCGGGGCACGAGCGGTCGCTCCCGCTGATCGAGTCCACCGGCGGCCCGCTCGCGCTGCTGGTCCCCGTGCCCGGGCGGGACGTGCTCGTCGTGGCGTTCGACCCGTCGCGCTCGAACCTCTGGCTGAAGCTCTCGTGGCCGCTCTTCCTCGCGAACTCGATGAACCACCTCCTCGCCGGAGCCGCGCGGGACGGCGAGGAGTCGCATCTCCCGACCGGCACCGCGGTCACGCTGGACCTCCGCCCGCCCGTCGCCGTCACTCGGCCGCGCGGCGAGCCCCTGACGCTCGCGGCGGAGTCCGACGACGCCGCGCTCCCCCCGTTCGCGGCGACCGACGCCGGCGGCATCTGGCGCTTCCGCGGGGCCGACGGCCGCGAGTCGCTCCGCGCCTTCGTCCTCGCCGACGCCGACGAGATCCGCTGCGCGCCCCGGACCGAGCTCGTGACCGGGTCGGCCACCGTCGCGTCCGACCCGTCCGGGTTCCGGCGGAACGCGCTCCTCCGCGACCCGCTGCTCTTCGCGGCGCTGGGGATCCTGCTGCTCGAATGGGCCCTCTGGTGCGGGCGACGTTGACACGCGGCGGCGGTCTGGGAACCTCGTCCGCTTCACGGAAGCACGGCGCACGGAGGCGAATCGGATGACGCTCGAGATCCTCACCGACCGGAGCGGGCTCTTCGAGCTCTCGCGCAAGGTGGACCGCGGCGAGCGGCTCACCGCCGACGACGGCATGAAGCTCTACGCCACGACCGAGATCGCGGCGCTCGGACAGCTCGCCGACGCGGCCAACCAGCGCCGGAACGGCCTCCGCGTGGGCTACAACGTCAACCGGCACATCAACTACAGCAACGTCTGCAAGCTCTCCTGCATGTTCTGCGCCTACGCGAAGAAGCACGGGCAGGACGGCGCGTACGAGTTCTCGATGGACGAGATCCTCGCCCGCGCGAAGGAGGCCTACGAGCAGGGCGCCGACGAGGTCCACATCGTGGGCGGGCTCCACCCGGACTATCCGTGGGAGTACTACCCCGCGATGCTCCGCGCGATCAAGTCGCGGTACCCCGAGCTCCACCTGAAGGCGTTCACCGCCGTCGAGATCGACTACTTCGCGGCGCTCGCCGGGAAGCCCCACGAGTGGGTCCTCCGCGAACTCGTCGCGGCGGGGCTCGGGTCGCTCCCCGGCGGCGGCGCCGAGATCCTGACCGACCGCGTGTGGAAGAAGCTCTACCGCGACAAGATGGGTCCGGACAAGTGGATCGAGGTGCACCGCATCGCGCACAAGGCGGGCGTCCGCAGCAACAGCACGATGCTGCACGGGCACATCGAGCGCGACGACGAGAAGGTGGAGCACATGCTCCGCATCCGCGCGCTCCAGGACGAGACGGGCGGCTTCATGACGTTCATCCCCCTCCGCTTCCACCCGGACAACACGCCGATCCGCCGGCTGGGGATCGTCCACGGCGTCTCCTCGATCCGCGAGATCGCGGTCGGGCGCCTCCTCCTCGACAACGTCCCCCACGTGAAGACGTACTGGATCATGACGAGCCTCGAGGTCGCGCAGATCTGCCTGACCATGGGCGCCGACGACATGGACGGCACGGTGGTCGAGGAGAAGATCACGCACATGGCCGGCGCGAAGACGCCGGAGCACGTGACCGAGGCCGACCTCCGCCGGTGCATCGAGGAGGCGGGGCGCATCCCCTACCGCCGCTCGACCACCTACGAGGAACTCCCGTACCCCGCACCCGCGCGTCCGGTCCGGGACTGACGCGCCCGGTCGACAACGGCCTTCCGGACGTCCATCCATCTCGACGTCGGCCGCCCCCCGCGGCGGCGCGCAGGCTCGGACGGACCGGGCCTCTCTGGCAAGCGGCTTGCTCCTCCCGGCCGGAACGAGGTTCCCGGCTGCGCACGGAGCGCCGCCGCGCCCGCCCACGGAGGTCTCGATGTCCGGCTCTCTCCCCCGCGCTCTCGCGCTCGTGCTCGTCGCCGCCCTTCCCGCGGCCCTCGGCGCCTGCAACACGGCGAAGCCCGCCCCGCAGCAGGGCGCGCGCATGTCGATGATCGTCCAGGGGAGCCCCGCCACGGTCATGCAGGGCCTCAAGGCCGAGGCGTCGTCCCGCGGCGGCACGGTGGTGCAGGAGACCGCGAACACGATGATCGTGGACTTCGGCACGGCCGAGCGGCGCATCCCCGTCCCGACCGAGTACGGCCTCTGGGGCACGCGGGTCAGCTTCCGCGACACGGAGGTCCACGCGACCGCGCACTACTGGGTCGAGCCCTCGAAGAACGGCACCCGCGTGACCGTCTTCAACAACCCGATCTACTGGCACCCCGACTACAAGTCGTGGCTCCCCGGCCCCTACGACGTGGCGCCCGGCTTCGACGCGCTCACGGCGTCGGCCGGCGTGCAGTAGCGCCGCGAGGCGGCGACGTTCGCGGCCCATGCCCGTCCCGGCAGGACGAACTCCCGCCGGGACGCGGCGTTTCCCCATCCCATCCCGAGGCTCTCCCCCTACGATCCCGCCCCATGTCCGGCAACTACATGACCCGCAAGCAGTACGAGCGCCACGTCGCGGCCACGAAGGCCGTCGAGGAGAAGCTCGCGATCGCCCGCAAGAAGGTGGGCGAGGCCGCCAGCTACGGCGACCTCTCCGAGAACGCCGAGTACGACGCGGCGGTCGAGGAGTCGGGATTCCTGGCCGGGCGCGTGGAGGAGATGAAGTCGCTCCTCACGGGCGTGCAGATCGTGGAGCCGCGTCACACGATGGAGGGCGTCGCCACCATCGGGAAGACCGTGCGCCTGCGGAAGCAGTCGGACAAGGCCGAGGTGACCTACCACCTCGTCGGCGGCGGCAGCGTGGACACCGACAGCGGAGAGGTCAGCTTCTTCGCGCCGCTCGGGAAGGCGCTGATCGGCCTGAAGAAGGGCGACGTCGCGGTGGTGGACCTGCCCGGCGGGAAGACGAAGTACGACGTCCTCGACGTGACCTTCAGCGAGTGAGGCTCGCGAGCAGCTCGCGCACGAGCTGCCGGAGCGCCGCGTCGCCGGACGTCGCATCGCCAGACGTCGCCTGAAGCGCGCGCTCCGCATGCGTGCGCGCCCCGTCGGCGCGGCCCGTCTTCGAGAGCAGCACCGCCAGGTGGTACCGGGGCCACGGATCGTCGGCGCGCTCCGCGACGAGGTCCGTCAGCATCGCCTCCGCCCGCTCCACGTCGCCGGCGTCGAACAGTTCGCACGCCGCGCGGTCGCGGTGCGCCCACGGCGTGCGCGACTCCGCTGCCGCGAGGAGGAACCGGCCCGCCGCTTCCGCGTGCCGTCCGGTCCGCGACAGGGCGTCCCCGGCGAGCGCGTGCATGCCCTCGGCCGCGATGCCGCGCGCGATCGCGTCGTCGGCCGCGGCGA
>JAJVHW010000027.1 GCA_022072415.1 Planctomycetota bacterium | reverse complement strand
GGCCGCGCCGTCGGCCGCCGCGCGGGTGCCCTCGTGCTCCGCCGCGAACGCCGCGAGCTCTGCGGACAACGCGGACACGGTCGCTCCGGTCGACGCCTCCTCGGGTCCCGCCTTCGCGCGGATCGACGCGAGCGCCGTCGCGGCGTTCCGCTCGCGCCGGGATGCGTACTCGCGGTCCTGCCACGACTTCGCGGCGAACGCGGCGGCCGTCCCCGCGGCCACGACGCCGGCCGCGGCGATCCACGCGCGCCGGCGGCGGCGCCCCTCGACGAACGCGCCGATGTCGCCGGAGAACCCCGACGGCACGGAGAGCCGCCCCGCCTCGAGCGAGCGCAGGTCGGCGAGCACCTCCTCGGGGCTCGCGTAGCGGTGGCGGCGGTCCTTCGCCATCATCCGTTCGACGACGTACGCCACCGTCTCGGGCACCTGCGGCGCGAGCTGGCGGAGCGGCGCAGGGCGCTCGTAGAGGACCTTCGTCAGCGTCTGCGTGATCGTCTCGCCGTCGAACGGCGGACGGCCGGTGAGCATGGCGTAGAAGGTCGCGCCGAGGGAGTAGATGTCGCTCCGCACATCGGCGTCGCGCGGGTTCCGCGCCTGCTCCGGGGCGACGTACTGGGGCGTCCCCAGCGTCGCGTCGATCTGCGTGAGCGCGTCGTCGGACTGTCCCTTCGCAAGTCCGTAGTCCGCGAGCCTCGCCACGCCCGACCTGTCCACGAGCACGTTGCCCGGCTTGATGTCGCGGTGCACGACCCCCTGCGACGATGCGTGCGCGACCGCCTCGACGAGCGACGTGACGATGCGCACGGCCTCGTCGGCGGGCATCGGCCCGAGCCGCGTCATCCGCTCGCGGAGCGTCTCGCCCTCGACGTACTCCATCGCGAACCAGACGAGCCCCTCCGACTCGCCGCTGTCGAGCCCGCGCACGATGTTCGGGTGGTCAAGCTTCCCGACGAGCTCCGCCTCGCGCCGGAGCCGCTCGACCTGCCGCGGATCGCTGGTGAGGTCGCGGCGGAGGATCTTCACGGCCACGTGCCGCTTCATCCCCTTCTGCCACGCCTTGTAGACGGACCCCATGGCGCCCGTGCCGAGGCGCGCCTCGAGCGTGTAGCCGGGGATGGGCTCGCGCCCCGCGTGCAGCCCCGCCTGGCGGGAGATGATCGCCGCGTCGCCCTCGCGGAGCACGCCGCGGTTCACGAGCACGTTGCGGAGCGAGTCGTGGACGCCCATCTCGTCCATCCGCCGCTGCACGGCCAGGGTCTCCTCGACCTCCTCCCGGGAGAGGAATCCGCCGCGCACCGCGTGCTCGGCGAACAGGAGGTCGTCGTTGGTCGGCATCCGTCCTGCGATGATACGGGCGTGAGCGCAGAGCGTGCCGACACGACGGGCGGAAGCCCCGGAAGCAGCGGACCGGTCCCCCCCGACCGGCTGCCTCCGGAGGCGCGCTTCATGCTGCGCGCCGCCGCGGCGGGGCTCTCGTTCGACGAGGCGGGCGACGTCCTCCGCGTGGACGGCGCGACGGCGCGGAAGCACGTCCGCACCGTGATCCGGCTGACGGGCGGGAGCCCGCCCGCGGCGTCGGCCGACGACGACGCGCTCCGCGCCGCGCTCGCCCCCGCGCTCGCGGCCGCCGCGGCGTCGCCCCCCGCCCGGCCCCGCGCCATCCGCTGCCCCGAGGATTCCGTCGCCGCCGAGCTCGCCTCGGCGCGCCTCGACGCCGCGCTGATGCTCCCCCACGCCGAGCACGCGGCCGACTGCCCGGCATGCATGGCGCGGCTCGTCCGCTTCCGGCGAGGCGGCGCGCCCGCGGCCGTGTCCGGACATGCGGACGCGCCGCCGCCGGAGCGCGTGGACGTCGTGTTCTGGCTCGGCGTCGCGGCGGGCGTCGCCGTCGCACTCGCCTATCTGTTCCTTCGCTGAGGTTCCGCCATGCAGCGCCCCGCACCGACCCCGCAGCACGACCGCCTCGCCGCGTTCGAAGGCGTCTGGGAGGGCGGCGAGATCCTGCACTCCGGCCCGGCGCGCGCCGTCGCGTCGCGGGCAACCGCCCGGTACGAGTTCCGCCGGTCGTGCGGCGGGTTCTTCCTGCTCCTCGACTACGAGCAGCGGCAGGACGGCGAGGTGACCTACGGCGGCCACGGCGTCTACGGGTTCGACGCGGCGAAGGGAACGTACACCGGCCAGTGGTTCGACACCATGGGCGGCTTCTACGAGACGCCGTCCCGCGGCGTGTTCGAGGGGAACACGCTGACGCTGGTGCTCGCGAACGAACGCTTCAAGGCGCGGTACTGCTACGAGTTCGTCGGCGCCGACGAGATGACCTTCCAGATCCACGTCCACGCGAAGTCCGGCGTCTGGGAGCCCTACATGTCCGGCCGGTACCGCCGGGCCTCGTGACGCGGGGCCCTCGGACTCGCTCCGCGGGCGCGGGCGGTTTCGCTACCCTGCCCGCATGAACGACTCCGCATTCCGCATCACCGCGATCCGCGCCCGGGAGGTCCTCGACTCGCGCGGCAATCCGACCGTCGAGGGCGACGTCCACGCGGCCGGCGGCGCGGTCGGCACGGCGATGGTGCCCTCCGGCGCGTCCACCGGCACCCACGAGGCGGTGGAACTCCGCGACGGGGGCCCGCGGTACCGCGGGAAGGGCGTGCGGAAGGCCGTCCAGAACGTGATGACCGAGATCGCGCCGGCGCTCGTCGGGCGGGACGTGCGCGACCAGGGCGGGCTCGACCGGATCATGTGCGAGCTCGACGGCACGCCGAACAAGGGGCGGCTCGGCGCGAACGCGATCCTGGCGGTGTCGCTGGCGGCGGCGCGGGCGGCGGCGCAGCAGGCGGGGCGTCCGCTCTACGCGTCGATCGTGCGCGACTCCCCGGCGCGCGTCCTCCCCGTCCCCCTCATGAACGTGATCAACGGCGGCGCGCACGCCGACAACTCCCTCGACGTGCAGGAGTTCATGCTCGTGCCCGTCGGCCTCCCGACCTTCGCCGAGGCCCTCCGCGCGGGCGCGGAGGTGTTCCACACGCTGAAGGACCTGCTGAAGAAGCGCGGCCTCAGCACCAACGTGGGCGACGAGGGCGGCTTCGCGCCTGACCTCACCCACGCCACGGCGCTCGACGTGCTCGTCGAGGCGATCGCGAAGGCCGGGTACCGGCCGGGCGACGACGTGGCGCTGGCCGTGGACGCCGCGTCCACCGAGATGTGGAACGGATCCGGCTACGACATGCCCGGCGAGGGCAAGTCCGGGCTCTCCGCGGCCGATGTCATCTCTATCTACGAGACCTGGCTCGGCAGGTACCCGATCGTCTCCATCGAGGACGGCCTCGCGGAGGACGACTGGGCGGGCTGGATCGCGATGACGTCGAAGCTCGGAGGGCGCGTGCAACTGGTCGGCGACGACCTCTTCGTGACGAACCGGAAGCACCTCGAGCGCGGAATCCGCGAGCGGGCGGCGAACTCCATCCTCGTCAAGGTGAACCAGATCGGTTCGCTCTCGGAGACGCTCGACACCTGCCAGCTCGCGCGCGGCGCGGGGTACACGGCCGTGATGTCCCACCGGTCCGGCGAGACCGAGGACAGCACGATCGCGGATCTGGCCGTGGCCGTCGGGTGCGGACAGATCAAGACCGGGAGCCTCTGCCGGAGCGACCGCACGGCGAAGTACAACCGCCTCCTCCGCATCGAGGAGGAACTCGGCGACCAGGCGGTCTACGGGCCCTTCCCGTTCCGGAGGCGATGAGATGGACGAGGCGCGGGGCGGGGCGGAGGCGGTCAGTCCGGCGGCGGGCGGTTCGGTGGCACGCAGTTCGACGCACAGCGACGCCGCACCGAGCGGCGCGACGGCGACGCGGCCGTCGATCATGGACAGGCTCCTCGCCCCACGCCTCCGCGGCGTCCCGCTGGTCCCGCTCGCCCTCCTCGGGTTCGCGGCATGGGTGACCCTCGGGAACTACCTCCCCACCCGCGCCGTCACCCTCGCCGCCGAGGACGCGATCGCCAACCAGCAGGCGCAGAACCTCGCGTGGGAGCAGCAGATCCGCGACGACGAGGCCGCGGCCAAGCGCCTCGAGACCGACCGCTGGGCGAACGAGCGCATCCTGCGGAACGAACTGCACATGTCGCGGAAGGGCGAAGTCCCCGTCCGGTAGCGGAGCGCGAGGGACTGAGCGCCAGGGCGCAGCCCTGCGCCGCCCCAGCGGACCTCGGACGCGTCTCGTCACAGCCCGAGCACCAATCGCAGCGCTGCGTCCACCTCCGTCATCCGCGCCGCGGGCAACCGCCCTGCGCGCACCGCGCCGCCGAACCGGGGGTCGAGAAGCCGCACCGGGTCGATCGACCGGAGTCGGAAGCAGAGGAACACGGTGTCGATGGGCAGCCCCGTCTCCTGCGCCGTGGCAAGCACCTGGGTCGGGTACGCCCGAGGGATGTTGGACGCATCGGTCCCCGCGACGACGGTGATCGTCAGGTCGCGCGCGTTCAGGCGGTCGCTCGACACGACGAGCACCGGACGGCGCCCGCGCGGCTCGCCGCCTCGCACCGGGCCGACGTCCGCGAAGTAGACGTCCCCGCGCCGGATCAAGGGGTGCCCCGCCGGACCGGGCGGCCCTTCGGTCTCTCCGTTCCCGCCCGCGGACGCGCGCTCTTCGATGCCGTCGCGCCGTGCGCCGGACCGGGTTCCGGCTCCCGCCCCTGACGGGCCTCGAACGCGTCGAACTCCGACTCGATCTCCGCAGCGGCGGCGCGCACGGCCGGATCGGCCGCCATCGCGTCGAGCGCCGCGTCCAGCGACTCCGACCGTCGCCGCGCCACGTAGTCCTCGAGCACCCGGCGCACCACCGCGTTCAGGTTCGAGCCGTAGTCCGGCGGCGCCGCCTCGGCGACCTGATCCACGAGCGCCCGCGGCAGCGCGAAGCTCCTGCGGATCGTCCCATGGGTCGTCCGAGGGGTCCCGGCACCGCGGGTGTGTCTCTTCATGTGTGAAACTCTATCACACCTCGGCGACGGCGTGCGAGGCGAGCGCGGCGACGAACGAGGCCGCCGGGCGGCGGGCCAGCGCGGTCTTCCGGGCGACGATCGCAACCGGACGACGCAGCCCGGGGTGCGGGAGGCGGACGACGTCGCGGGGGTCGGGGTCGCCGTCGGCGAGCCCCGCGCGCGCGGAGCCGAGGGGCACGAGCGCGTGCCCGAACCCGGCGCGAGCCACCGCGACGAGGGCGGAGAACGACTCGAGCCGCGCCACGGGCCGCAGGTCGATCCCGGACGTCCGCCGGAAGTGCGGAAGCCGCCGCGCGAGCGACCTCCACGTCGCCGACGCCTCCTCGATCGTCCACACGTCGAGCGCCGTCCCCCTCCGGAGAGCGCTCGCTCCCCTCGCCGCCCCGCGTCCGCGCGGCGCCGCCGGCGAGTCCCCGCCGGCCGCGGTCCCCGGCGCGAGGACGAGCGCCATCGCCTCTTCCCGCCACGCGCGGTGGACGAGATCGGGCGCGGCGTCGGACTCCCCCGCCACGACCGCGAGGTCGCACGATCCCCCGCGCACACGGTCGATCGCCGCCACGCTCCGGTGCGCGTGGAGCGTCACGGCCACGTTCGACGCGGAGGCCGCGCGCGCGATCGCCGCCGCACCCCACGACGCGAGGATCGACTCGCTCACCGCCACGGTCACCGGCGGCGCCGCCGCCCCCGACGACGATGCCGACTCGTCCCGGACGGCCCGCACCGCGTCCGCGAACCCCGTCACCAGCGGACCGAGGCGCGCGAGGAGCGAGCGTCCGGCCGCCGTGAGCCGGACCGCGCGGCCGGCCCGCTCGACCAGCCGGAGCCCGGTCTCCCGCTCGAGCGCCGCGACGCGCTTGCTCACCGCGGACTGCGTCACGCGGAGACGCACCGCCGACGTCGTCATCGAGCCGGTGACGGAGAGATCGCGGAGGGTCTCGACGAGGGTCAGATCCATGCCGACTTGGAATATATCCTCCGCGTCCAAGTCTCGTCCAGACGACGACCACCTCGCCGATCCTCGCTCCATGCTCTGGATCGCCCTCGCACTCGCCTCCGGCTCCGCGGCCGTCGTGTCCGGCGCGCTCGGCATGGCCGGGGGGCTCCTCCTCCTCACCTTCATGGCGGCGGTCCTGCCGATGGACGCAGCGTTCGTCCTGCACGGCGTGGCGCAGGCCGCGTCGAACGGGTCGCGGTGGGTCATCCACCGCAGGCACGTGGACGGCGCGAACTGCCTCAGGTTCGCCGTCGGCGCCGCGGCGGCCGCCGCTGCCGCATGGGCGCTCCGCTGGCGCCTCGACCCCGGCGTCGTTCACCTCGCGGTCGGGGCGGTCCCGTTCGCGGCGCTCGCGCTCCGGAGTCGCATCGCGCTCGACTTCGAGCGGCGGGGCGGCGCGGTCGCGTGCGGAGCGGCCGTCACGGCGACCCAGCTCACGGCGGGCGTCGCCGGACCGCTCCTCGACGTGTTCTTCGTGCGGAGTCCGCGCGGCCGCCATGCCGTCGTCGCCACGAAGGCCTGCACGCAGACGCTCGCCCACGTCGTGAAGGTCGCGTGGTTCGCCGCGATGGGCCGCGATGCGGGGGCTGTCGAACCCGCCGGAGCCGCGTGCTGCGCGGTCGCGGCGGTCGGCGGCACGATCCTCGGCACCCGCGTCCTCGACCGCATGGACGACCGCGCGTTCCGGCGGATCGGCGCGGTGCTCGTCCTCGGCCTCGGCGCGTGGCACCTCTGGACGGGCGCACGCCTCGTCAGCGCGGCGGCTCAGCCCTGATCGCCGCGATCTGCCGCGAGAGGATGCCTCCGAGCAGGAGCTGCGCCGACATGGCGCCGAGGAGCGCCGCCGTCATGTCCTTCTGCGCGTCCCACAGGTCGCCCTGCGACCCGAGGAAGTCCTCGGCCGCCTCGCCGCCGAACGCCACCGCGTACCGCCACTCCACGATCTCGTAGAGCGCGCTGATCGCGAGCGCCGCCGCGCTGCAGAGGAAGAAGACGCGCGGTCCGGGACGGAGCGGCGTCCGCCGGAGCAGCAGTTCGCGCGCGAGCATCGCGGGGATCACGCCCTGGAAGAAGTGCCCCATCCGGTCGAAGTGGTTCCGCTCGAACCCCCACCACTCCTTCCACCACTCGCCGAGCGGCACCTTCGCGTACGTGTACCGCCCCCCGGTGTGGAGGATCAGCGCGAACACGAAGCAGAGGACCAGATTCACCCCCGACAGCGGGAACCGCCGGTGCGTCGCGACCAGGATTCCGCACCCCACCCACGCCGGCAGGGTCTCCGACACCCAGTTCTGCACGTCCTCCACCCCGACGAACGACGCCGCCGCCGCCGCGAGGTAGAGCGCGAGCAGCACGACCGGCAGCCGTCGGGGACGCATGGCGAGACGGTAGCGCAGGACTGCTAACCTTGCGACGTGCGCACACCCACGTCAGCGGCTCGCCCCGGCCCAGACACACCGTCCATGCCGCGCCGGCTCGACGAGGAGAGAGTTGATGGTTGAGAGCGTCCCGCCTGGCAATCCCGCTATTCATCGACGGAGCTCCGTGCGGTTGGTCGGGTCCGTAGGAGCCACACTGGCGCTTGTGCTCCTCAACCGCTCCTGCTGGACAACGGGTGTGCCTGAACAGTTGACCGGCCTTGGCATGGAGGTTGTCTCGACGACCGTCGGGCGTCGAGTGGTGTCGGCTCAGTCAGGCATCTATTTCTTCGGCGGGTTGCGTCAGGTGAGCAGGAGCCCGAGCGTGAAGTCGGTGGTGTTCAGATTCAACCCGAGTTCTCGGTGTTGGTCCGAAGTTGGGCGCTTGCCGGACGAGTTCGCCGATGGCTTTGCGACTGCGCTGGATAGGGCCGGCACAGATGTGTTGTGTCTGGCGAAGTCGGGAAGTGATCTAGTTGAGGCGGCGAAGTTCTCGACTACGGATGGGGTCTGGACGCCATTTCTATCATTGACTGGTCCATTAAATGTGGCAGCGGTGAGTAGGCGAAGTGTCGATCGACGGGACGCGGGATTTCTCGTGTTGGGGTCTGATGACCAGCGCGAGACGGGCGGATTGCAGATTCGTGCGCTGCTCGATCGTCCGCGGCGTTGGGGTCAATTTGTTGTCCCACCCATGCCGCCCAATGCGCTGGGCCTGATTTCGACATCTCTTGATGAGCGAGTGCGATTGCTTTGTAGTGCGGATGCCGGACTGCCTTCGCGGGACTTCATTTTCGTCGGAAGCGTTGAACGCAAGAGATATGAGTGGGTGTCGGTCGAGGAGCCGTCGAGCCGGTCGAGGATTGTGTCATTGTGCAACTCCGATGAAGGCGCCGTCTTGATTTCCGAGAGCACAGACGGAAAACACACTGTCGTAGAGTACGGCGGTCTTGGACTATCGCTTTCACGGGCGTACCCGTCGGTTCCCGGCCCGGGTGTTCCGTTCGCGATAGGGCGCTGGGAAGGGGACACGCTTCTCTTCTCAGCTGAGCGACCGCGCACGGGAACGTCAGCTAGCCGAATCGTAGTGTATCGTTACGCATCCGCTATTGGGGTCTGGGAGGAAGTCACGGACAGATAGGGGTGGGATTCGTGAACTTTGGGACAGCCCAATGGCATTAAGGTGTTGAGCTCCCCAAGATCCTGCCGCTTTTCGCCCCCGAAAATGCGCAAGCCGCCCACGTCGGGCGCGGCGTAGCGAGCGTGCCCAACGGGGACGGCTCTCGAAAACTCGAAAACTCCTACAGAGTCGTACGAGTGGGCCGCATGCGGGGCGGTGCTCTGGCGGCCTGCTTTCGGCCTCGTCGATCCGGCAAGGTCACGCTCGCTCCTGTACCTGGACGAGCCGACGGCCCGCGGGGCGCTGCGCGACGCGATGGCCGCGCGCGTCGCGCCGTGGCAGGCGGAACGCGCAGGGGTGGATGCCGGCGAAGAGCCGGGCTGCCGCGGAGTGCGCGAGGGATGCTCGTTCGTCCACGCGGCGCGGCGGCCCCGCGATGCGGGGGAAGCGTCCCACGGTGAACTCCCGACGCGCGCACACCGCCGGGCGCAAACCCGGATCGGTCAGCCGCGAACACGACGAGCGGATGGACCAACAGACGCGGCTGCGCCTCGCAGGGTGGCGCGCGGCCGACATGACCGGACCGGTCTGCGCACGTCGCGGGGCCGACCCTGTCGCACTGCCCGCCGCCTGTCATCGACCGGCGGAATCCGCGGCCCGGGCGCCGATCGCCCGCGTCGCGTGCGACGGGGCGGGAGTGCCCGCAGTCGCCGTCGCCGACCTCCTCCGGGTGAGCGGCGCCGCGGTGAGCAAGTCACGCCTGCGGGGAAGAGCTCTCCGCCCCGCCCGCGGGTGGAGCTTCGTCCATGTGCTGTCGTGGCGCGCGCCGGGCTGCTAGCCTTGCGACGTGCGCACACCCAAGTCAGCGGCTCGCCCCGGCCCAGACACACCGTCCATGCCGCGCCGGCTCGACGAGGAGAAAGTTGATGGTTGAGAGCGTCCCGCCTGGCAAGCGCGCGTGTTTTGATGAGAACATCGCTCGTTTGGTCGAGCGAATGGCGGCAGCATGCCCGCACGGTAGGGGGGATCGACCGCCCCGTATGGAGAGAGTAGCGTCCGGTTGTGCGGAGTGCGACTCGGACATCGCGGACTTGGCCTTCCCTTTGGTGCGTGGCGCGCGACTCCGGCGAATCACAAAGTGGCACAAATCAGTCGGATGGTCGTACGGTGGTTACAATGTCGGCCTCGCCTTGGGCGTGTGGTTTCCGGAGTGGGCCTGTTCGCAGTTGCTCGCCGGTGCTGACGCATCGCTGATGACGGACGCCTTGGCGTCCTGTTGGATCGTCCGCGGCCTGACGTCCCCCGACTTGGCACTGTCGGCGGTTTCCGTCACCGCCGCCAAGCTGGGACTGTCGGTGGAGAGCTTGCTGCCGGAGCTAACTGAGCGCGTCGGGAGGCTTTCGAGTTGGAGAATCGTGCGGCGGTTGAGGCACGGCATCAATCCCCGCCGCACCCAAGGCAGTTACGCGGTGGACTCGGGTCCGAATGGGAAGCTCAGACTGAGGTACTTCGTGAATCCGACCTACAGATGAGTGATCCCACTCACGGCACGACATCGACATGCGGAGCCAGGAACGAATCCACCGCTCATCGCTCCACTCGGTGCCAAGTTCGTCCATCGGTCACACGGAGCCAGGTTTGCCGAGCGGGACGCTCCCAACATTCAACTTAGGGGCTCTCCAGTCACCTCAGGGAGGGGCGTCACCGCGGGACAGTATGTTCCATGCATATCCGGCTGTTGACCGTAGCCCCAAGGGGTTGTGCTAGAAGGGCAACGGATCGGCTGGCTCGTCGGCGTAGACCTGCGCGTAGGTGCGCGGCGGGACCTTCGCCGCTATGCCGAGGATCGTCTGGAAGGCGGCTTGCGGCGAGTGCCGGCGGTTGAAGCGGAATGTGAACTCGTCGAGGTACTGCTGGAGGTGCTTCTTCGAGACGCGGCCGTGGTGCGTGCCCTCGAGCCACGTCTTCAGGTTGGCAAAGACGAGGTGCAGGTGCTTGAGGACGTCCTTCTGCGCGTCGCCGAGCGTCGTGGACTCGATCCCGTGCTCGTAGCCGAGCGCCTCGACGGCGTCGTACGTCTCGTGCCCGTCGGTCACGACGAGCGCCCCGCGCTCGATGCTGTCCTTGACGAACGCCATCAGGCGCGGCTTCGACGAACTCGGCACGTGACGCAGCCGGATGCGGCCGGGCCGCGTACCCTTCTTCGTCGGCCGCAACTCGACCGCACCGACCACGACAGCCTTGTCGCGCGCGGTCCGCTCCTTCCTGCCCCGGAACGGCGCCCCGATCAGGGTCTCGTCGACCTCGACGACGCCGAAGAGCTGCGTGCGCTCGGGCGCGACCATCGCGGAGCGCAGCTTCTGGAGCATCTGGTACGCGGTCTCGTAGCGGCTGAGGCCGAGTTGCCTCTGGAGCGCGAGCGCCGAGACGCCTCGCTTGTCCGTTGCCACCAGGTACGCGGCCCACATCCACGACTTCAACGGCAAGCGGCTGCGGTGCATCGCCGTGCCCGCGGTGACCGACGTGATCAGATCGCAGCTCGCGCACCGCATCGCCTTCCGGTCGGGACGAGGCCACGACCTGACGCCGCCGCAGCGACGGCAGCGAAACCCGTCGGGCCAGCGACACCGCACGAGGTACGCAAGGCACGCCTCGTCGGTCGCGAACTCGCGTGTGAACTCCACGATGTTGCGAGGGTAGCCCGGCTTCGGCACGCGGACGAAACGCTACCGGTGGTGGTCGCGGTCGTCAACCGGATATGCATGGCACCGAACCCACTCCACGGCTTGGGGTCCGGCGCAACGTATCCCACATACCGCAATCGAATACCTTTCGCTCTATCCCCGAAGGACAGACCAAACAGGCCCCTGTCAACCCACTCCGCGTCCGACGGAATGAAGAACCGAACGCGACATGGATCACCGACAACGGGAATCCAGTGCCATTCGTCGATAACCCGTCCTGTTGACGCATCCGCCACCGACCACATGGCGGCAATATCGGAACTCGCGCGTCGGACCGACACGCGCGCTGGAGCCATCGATGAGGGGCGCCGCCAAATCAAGACTGCCGCCCCCAGCGTCAACGCCGCCAACACGGAGACGGTCAGCACGACGCGATTCGGCAGCGCCCTCACTTGCGACTACCTCCTGTAGTGTGCCAGGAGACGATCCCGGTTTGACGAGGGCGTCCACCGGCCGCCTCGGGTTCGTCTGATGAGTCCTCGTTCCTCGATCTCCGCGTGGACCGCCTCGCGCTCCGCGCGGCGCCGCGCGCGGGCCCCCGCTGCGCGGAGCAGAGCGTCCCGGACCCGGCAGCGCACGGCCTCGTGGAAGGCGTCACGTTGCTCCGGAGTGTACCGCGCCGGCACTCGCGCGGAGACGCCCTGGCGTCCGCGGGCGTCCGCGAGCAAGTGTCGGGCAAGTGTCGGGCAAGTGTCGGGCAAGTGTCGGGCAAGAGTCGGACGAGTGTCGGGCGGGGTTGTCGCCCGGGGTGGTAGGCTCGCGGCATGAGGATCGTCCGCGTCATCGCGCTGGCCGCGGCCCTGACGGGCGGGGGCGGCGCGTTCGGCGAGGGCGGCGGCGTGCGGGGGACGAGCGTCGCGGCGGCGAACGGGGTCGTGGTCCACGGGGTGGACACGGAGCAGGGGGTCGCGCGGCTCCGGAGCGCCGATGACCGGCTGGCGCGGGGCGATGCGGCGGGCGCGGCGAAGGATCTCGCGGACCTCGCGTCGGCGGACCTGTCGCGGCTCGTGCTCGACTCGGAGGGCGCGTACCTGCGGATGTCGGAGTGCGTCTCGCAGCGGGTCGCCGCGCTGCCGCCCGAGGGGCTCGCGGTGTACCGCCGCCTCCTCGACGCGCGGGCCGACGCGGCGCTCGACGCGGCGGCGAAGTCGGGGGACACGACGGTCCTCGCCCGCGAGTGCGTGCGGCTCCCCCATGCGTCGGCGGGGTTCCGGATGCACGTGCTCCTCGCCGACCTCCGGCTCGCGCGCGGCGACCTCGACGGCGCGGCGCGGGCGCTGGAGGACGCGCTGCGGCTCCGGTCCGCGGCGGAGGACG
>JAJVHW010000077.1 GCA_022072415.1 Planctomycetota bacterium | reverse complement strand
GCGCGGGCCGCGGTCCTGCCCGGGCGGGCCGGGGTGCCCGCGGCGGCCGCGGCGCTCCGCGAGTTCGGACGCGGCAGCGACCGCGTCGCGCCTCCGGAGCGCGTGGAACCGCTCACGAGGGCGGAGACGGAGCAGTTCCGGAGCGTCGTCCCCCTCGCCCTCGGCTGGCTCGCCCGGAATCAGGAGGAGGACGGACGCTGGTCCGCGTCGCGGCACGGCGGCGAGCCGGGGCACGACGTGGGCGTGACGGGGCTCGCGATGCTCGCGTTCGTGGGCGCGGGGAACACGAACGCGTCGGGCGAGCACGCGGCCGCGGTGAAGAAGGCGGTGTCGTGGATCGTCTCGCAGCAGGACGCCGAGGGCTGCATCGGCCCCCGGAACCGGCAGCACTTCATATACGACCACGCCTGGGCGTCGCTTGCGCTCGTCGAGTCGTACGCGCTCTCGCAGAGCCCCGCGCTGAAGATCCCGGCGCAGCGGGCGGTGGACTTCGTCGTCCGCGCGCGGAACCCGTACCTCGGCTGGCGCTACGGCGTCCGCGACGGCGACAACGACACGTCGATGACGGGCACGATGGTCATGGTCCTCAAGTCGGCGAAGCTCGCGGGGCTCGCGGTGGACGACATGGCCTTCAAGGGCGCGCTCTCGTGGTTCGAGAAGATGACCGACTCCGACACGGGCCGCACGGGCTACATCACCCGCGGCGGCGCCCCCGCCCGCACCAGCACCGCGGCCGACCGCTTCCCTCCGGAGCGCGTGGAGACGCCGACCGCGATCGCGAGCGTCGCCCGCGCGTTCTGCGGACTCGACCCGGCGACCGATCCGGTGATCGCGAAGGGCGCCGCGCTCGTCGCGTCGAAGCCGCCCGTCTGGCGCGACGACTCCGTCGACTTCCACTGGTGGTACTGGGGCACGCTCGCCACGTTCCAGCGCGGCGGCGACGAGTGGCGGACGTGGTCCGCGCGCCTCGTCCGCGCGCTCGGCCCGAACCAGCAGCGCGAGTCCGGCGCCGACGCCGGGTCGTGGACGGCCGACGACCCCTGGACCGCCGAGGGCGGCCGCGTCTACGCCACGTCGATGGCCTGCCTCGCCGCGCAGATCGTCCAGCGGTACGCGTCGGCCGGGCGCTGAACGACGACCTTCGCATCCGGCGGGCCGTCCCCGTAGCCTCCGTTCGAGCGCGGACGAGGGTCCGCCGCGTACGGAGTGGAACATGTCGCGCACCGCCGCAAGGCTCCTTCTCCTCCTGGGTCTCGCGTTCGCGGCCGCGCCGTCGGCGGAAGCCGACGACGACGGCCTGACACCGTTCGAGTCTCCGGCGCTGGACGCCGACGGCGCACGGCGCGCCCTGAACGAACATGCGGACGCTCTGGCCGCAGACGCGGACCTCGCGACGAAGACGCTCGGCGTGACCGTCTGCTCCCGCGAACCGGAGGACCGCCGGGCGGCGCTCGCGCGGGAGGTGGGAAGCGCGATCCGAGACGCGCGCGAGTCGCTCGAGAAGTGCGGATGGTCGATCCCCTCGGCGCCGACGAAGCTGACCGTCGTCCACGTGCGTTCGGCCGTCGCGCCGGCGCTCGAGGTGTTCTCCTCGGACGGAGCGTCCGTGTTCGTGCGCGACGGGAAGGGCCCGGCGGCCCCGGTCGCCCCCTCGGTCCCGGCGCGCGCCGACGGCCCGGCGCTCGAACGGGACCTGATCGCCGCGTACCATCGGCACCGGATCTGGGCCAGCGAGTTCGCTCCCGCCGCGGGCGGCTGGCGGGCGATCGCCGCCGAACGCGCGGCGCGGACCTTCGCCCCTCCGGAGACCGCTCCCCGCTGGTGGAGCCAGGCGCTCGCGACGTGGCTCGAGCGGAAGCTCGGCGGCGGGAAGCCGCCGGGCCACGTGTGCAGGTCCTGGAACCCGCCCCTGCCCGCCACGCTCGAGGCCCTGGCCGCCGGGGACGGCGGCGCCCCCGGCGCCGCGCGAGGCATCCTCGGGCGCATGGTCGGCGTGTTGGTCGATGGCAGGACGGACGGGGGTGCGCGCTTCTTCGCCGTGGGCCGGGGCGACGGCACTCTGGACGCACGCGTGCGGGCCGCGACGGGCCAGGGGCTGGCCGAACTCGTCGCCGCCGCCGGAGCGGAGCCGGCGGGGCGGCCGGAAGGCGCCCAGAACCCGGCGGCAGGCCCGATCGAGTGCGACGATGCGGGCCAGATCTCGTGCCCCGCCTGCTTCGGGAAGGCGCGCGTGCCGGTCGCCTGCGACGAGTGCTCCGGAGTCGGCGCGACCACATGCCCTTCGTGTCACGGGCTCGCGTGGTGCTCCAACTGCACGGGCGGGTTGGTCTACTACCGCGACGGCGGGTTCGCGACGTGCGGCCTCTGCAAGAACGGCAAGCTGAAGTGCCTTGCGTGCGCGGGCGCGCTGAAGGCGCCGTGCAAGTCGTGCAAGGGGACGGGGAAGCTCTCCCCCCGCTGTCTTGCCTGCTCGGCCGGGAAGGTCGCGTGCCCCGGTTCGTGGATTCCGCGGACTCCGGAGCCGTGCGCATGGTGCGGCGATCGGCGTCTTGAGGCCGCGTGCAAGGAGTGCCGCGGCGTGGGTCACCTCGGCTGCACGATCTGCTCCGGAACCCAGCGTGCTCCGTGCATGCGGTGCTCGGGCACCGGAGGGCGGGTGACGGGCGCGGGCGGATACGTCGCGTGCCACGCGTGCGACCTGGCCGGCTGGTCGCGCTGCGCGGCCTGCAAGTCGGGGAAGCTCCCGTGCGGCGCCTGCAAGGGGAAGGGGCGGGGCAGCCCGGATCCGAAGGACTGCCTCGCGTGCGCCGGGGCGGGCACGCTCCCCGCGTCGGACCGCTCGCATCTCCGCCCGCAGACCGCGCCGCTGACGGCCGAAGAGCTGAAGGCGCTCGACAAGGCGAAGGCGGACGCGGTCAAGTTCCTGCTCTCCTGCCGCTCGGGCGAGGCATTCGCCCTCCGCGACCTGCGCCGGGGCACGACGGACACGGCGCCCTCGCTGGACCCGCCGACCCCGTTCTCCAACGCGATGGTCCTTCTGACGCTCGCCGCCGCCGGCCGAGGCTGCGACGACCCGGCGCTCCGTCCCGCCTGGGACGTCCTGCGCAGGGACGCGAACAAGCTCGTGGTGAGCCGCGAGACGTTCGTCGGCGCCCAGGCCGTCAGCCTGAGCCTCCGTGCGCTCCTCATGGGCGGAGAGGACCCGAAGGGTCCCCTCGTCCGCGGGCTGACAGACCGCCTGGTGAAGAGCCAGCGCGCGAACGGGTTCTGGTCGGGGAACCTGGCCGACCCGAAGGACAAGGCGGGGGCCTTCGACTCGCTCTTCGTCGCGGAGGCGCTGCGCGCGGCCCGCATGAAGGGCGTGAAGGTGCCGTCCGAGGTGTGGTCGAAGCTCCACCGCGCGACCACCGCCGAGCTCGACGGACCGTCGCTCAGCACGAAGTCGGACTGGCTCACGGGGTCCGGAGTGGCGTCGGCGCTGGCGCTCGCGGTCATCTCGAAGGAGGGGAGCCTCGGCTCCAAGGCGACCGCCTACGACTACGGTTCCATCTCGGGCGTGAAGCGGGGGTTGGCCTGGCTCGACCGGCACTTCACCGTGGACCACGAGCCCCAGTTCGCCGGGGGCGCGAAGCGGACCGACCCATCGGACCGGGGCTACATGGCGTGGCTCTACTCGATCCAGCGCCTCGGAATGCTGCTCTCCATCGAGGACCTCGGCGGAGAGCGGTGGTATCCGCGGGGCGTGCGGCACCTGCTCGGCGTCGTCTATCCCGACGGCAGCTTCGAGGAGCGGTCGTCCGGCGCGCTGAACGGATCGGTCCGGACCACGTGCGGAGCGCTGCTCTTCCTGCTGCGCGCGACGCCGCCGATCACGGACTCGGCGGACGGGGACTGACGCGTCTCAGAAGCCGAACGGGACGTGCGCGTCCTTCCCCTTGATCGTGATCTTGAACTCCAGACCGTCGTACTCGCCTCCGGAGAACGTGCCCCAGCCGTTCAGGGTGGCGTTCACCTTGAACTCCTGGCCGCCGGGATACTGGCTCCCCTTGAACTGGCCGGAGATCCGGTCCCACGAGGCCATCTGCCCGGTCTTCGCCCCGAACACGCCGTTCAGGATGGCGCCTGCGTCGGAGTCCTTCGTGCCGAACTTCCGCTTGACGTGCCGGCCCTTCTTCACGTCCAGCGTGTCGCTGAACGGGCCCCAGCCGCCGAACGTGGCGTCGTACGTGCCGTCGAGCCCGCCGATCATCCCGTCGAACTCGAGCGAGTAGTCCTCGCCGTTGATCAGGTTGAACGACCGCTTCTTCCCGTTCTCGTCGATGTAGCGCACCTCGACCAGCACGTCGAAGACGTAGACGAATTCGTACGGGAAGCACCCGGTCGTCATGCATGCGGCGGCGAGTCCGGCACCCAGAGCCCATCGGCGGATCGAACGCATCGGTCACCTCCCGGCGCGCAGCCTGCGACGCCGCGCCCGGGTCACTCTATCACGCCCCTGTGCCCCGGAAATCTCCCGAAACCGCTCATGCGTACCCCCGTACCAGCACGATAGGACAGTGCCGCGGAGACCGCCTCCCGGCAGGAGTCCGCGTGAGGTTCGAGATCGATCCGAGATCGCCGCGAAGCCCCGGCGAGCAGCTCCAGGACCAGGTGACGTTCGCCGTCGCCTCGGGCCGGCTGCTCCCGGGCGCGAAGCTGCCGTCGGTGCGAGGGCTCGCGGCGCAGGCGCTCGTGAACCCGAACACGGTCGCGCGGGCCTACCGCGAACTCGAGCACGCGGGGGTCGTCGAGTCGCGGCCGGGCGACGGCGTCTACGTCGCGGCGCGCGGCGACAGCCGGTGCGCGGCGCTCTCGGGGAAGCTCGTCCGGGAGCGGCTCGGCCGCGCGGTGGACGAAGCGCTGGCCGCCGGGCTCGGCGAAGCGGAGCTGCAGGAGATCGTGGACCGCGCCGTGCGGCGGTCGTCGAAGGAGCGCGAGGTGAACGCATGAGCGAACGCGTCGTCGTCAACACGGTCGTGGAACCGGTCGTGCAGACGGCAGGCCTGACGGTCCGCTTCGGGAAGAAGACGGTGCTCGACCGGCTGGACGCCGCGTTCGACGAGGGCACGGTCACCGCGATCCTCGGGCGGAACGGCACGGGGAAGTCCACGCTGCTGCGCGTGCTGACCGGGTTCCTCCCGGCCACCGCCGGCGGCGCGCGGATCTTCGGGATGGACTGCTGGTCCCGCGGCCACGACGTGCGCCGTCTCACGGGCTACGTGCCCGACCGCATGGAGCTCCCGCGCTGGATGACGGTCGAGGACCACTTCCGCTTCCTCGAGCCCTTCTATCCCACCTGGGACCGCGCGGAAGAAGCCCGCCTCGTGCGCGAACTCGACCTCGACCGGACGGCCCGCGTGCGCGACCTGTCGAAGGGCCAGCGCGAGAAGCACCTCCTCGCCGCCGCGCTCGCGCACCGGCCGGAGCTGCTCCTCCTCGACGAGCCGTTCAGCGGCCTCGACCCCGTCGCGCGGAAGCAGATCCTCGCCGCGGTGATCGGCCACCTGCGCGACGAGGGCCGCACGATCCTCGTCGTCACCCACTCGATGGTGGACGTGGAGCGGATGGCCGACCGCATCGTGCTGCTCGACGAGGGCCGCGTGCGGCTCGACCGCGACGCGGAGTCGCTCCGACGCGGACTGCGCCGCGTGGCGCTCCGCGCGTCCCCCGCCGCCGCGTGGACGCCGCCGGGCGCTCCGCGCGTGGAGCGATCGGGCGACGAGTTCGTGCTCGCGTACACCGACTGGACGGACGCGTACGGGCGCTCGCTGGCGGCGGATCCGGCCGTGAGCGACATCCGCACGCTTCCGTCGGGCCTCGAGGACGTCTACGCGGCGGCGGGAACGCGCGCCGCCCCGGACGCTTCGCCGAGCGCGGAGGAGGTCCCGTGCGCGGCTTCCTGAGACTCGTCGGACGCGAACTCCGCGAGGTCCGCGCGCTGGCGTGGGTGCTCGCGGCGCTTCCGGTCGCTGCGGTCCTGCTCGTCCGGTGGACGATGGACGTGCTCTGGCAGAACGACTGGGCGCCGGCGTCGCAGCGTCCGCGATGGCATGCGATGACGGTCGTGCTCTGCGCCGCGATGTCGTCGGCGGCGGTCGCCTGCGACATGTTCGGGCGCGAGCGATCGAACGGGACGCTCGACCAGATCCTCGCGCTGCCGGTGCGGCGCGCGACGCTCTGGGCCGCGAAGGCCGCGTCGTGGCTCCTGCTCACGGCGGCCCTGTTCGCCGTCGGCGCGGGGGCGCAGGCGTGGCATCTGATGGCGAAGGACGGAACGTCGTGGACGGTGCGCTGGGCCGAAGAGGCGCTCCGCTCCGCCCCGATCGGCGGGGCGATCGTCGGGGGCACGGGAGCGGCGGTGCTGCTCGTCTCGACGCTCGGGCTCCGCGGCCTCGCCTCGCTGCTCGTGGGCTCCGCGCTTGCGGCCGGCTGGACGATCGGGACCGCGAGGCCGGTGCTCGCGCTCGCGCCGCAGGTGGAATTGCTCTGGCTCTCCCTCTCGCTCGCCGCCGCCCTGGTCGCATCGCTCGCGGCGTTCACGCTCGGCCGCGCGTGGCTCGGCCGGTGGGTGCGCGCGACGGTCGTCGCCGTCGCGGCGGTGCTGCTCGTCGCGGTGGCGCCGGTCTATGCAGCGGTGCGCCACGCGATCGCCGTGACGCCGGATCGCGGGATCCTGCAGGATCTTGTCGTGCGCCCCGACGGCCGCTTCGCCGTCGGCGTCTGGGCCGACGGGAGCGTCCGCTTCTCGTCCATCCACGTCGTCGATCTCGCGACGGGACGGACGCGCGAGGCCGCTTCGGGGCACGCGTGGCTCGTCGTCAGCGGCAGGCCGAGCCCTTACGCTCGCGCGGGCTCCGATCCGTGGGACGCGGACGGGCGCTTCGTCGTCCTGCGCGCCGATGACGGACGGGTCGTGCGGACGGCCGTCGATCCGGCGACGCTCGAGGAGGAACTCCTCGGCGCGTTCGAGCTCGACTCGGCCGCACGCCGCGCGGAGTGGGATGCGTGGGCGACGCGCCCCCGCTGGCAGCCCGGGAGGAACCTCCGCCGCACCACCGACGACGATCTCCGCCCCTGGGAGTGCACGGTGCGCCTGCGGAGCGGCGCGCGCGACCTCGGCGCGTCGGTCACGCTGCGTTCGTGGCAGGAGGTCCGGACGGTCGGGGACGACGTCGTCCTGTGGCAGCCCGAGCGGGGCGTGTTCGCCGCGCGGAAGCTCACGAAGGACGCCTGCGCCGACGCCGCGCGGGACGTGATCCTCGCCCGCGCCGATCCGCGCGACGGCGCGCAGCCGCCGTTCTTCACGGTGAACGGCATGACTCCCGACGGCTCGCGCGTGCTCGTGTGCGCCGACGGTTCGTGGTCGCTGGCGAGTCCCGACGGAGCATCGCCGATCCCGCTGCCCGAAGGCGCGGTCGCGCCGGCGCTCTCGTTGGCCTATCCCGCCGGGCTGTCCGGACCGGAGGCGTTCGCGGCCGCTACGACATTCGTCGAGCTCCACGTCGGATCCACGTCGGCACCGCGACGACTCTGGGACCCCGCGACGGGCCGTTCGATCCCCGTCTCCGGAGCGTTCCCGCTGCTCTCGCGCCTCCCCGACGGATCGCTGATCGCGGCGTTCGCCTCGCAGAACGTGATCGAGCACATCGCCGCCGACCTGTCGGCGGCGAGGATCGTGCGGGAGCCGAAGCGATGAGCGCGCTTCGGCATCTGGTGCGACACGAACTCCGCTGCATGCGTGTCCCCGTCGCCGTGACGGGGGCGTCGGTGGCAGCGGCCGCGGCCGGAGTCGTGCTCTGGGACCGCTCCGGGCGCCCCGGCAGCATGGCATCGGACTCCTCCATGCTCGTGACCGGCGCCGCGTTCTTCGGAGCGTGGCTCACGGGTGCCGCGGCGGCGGCCGACGCGTTCGCGCAGGATGTCGCGACACGCCGGATCGACCGGCATGCGCTCCTCCCGTTGCCGCTCCGCACCGTGCACACGGCGAAGTGCGCCGCCGTCGGGGTCGCCGCGCTCGCCGGATGGGCCGCAGCCACGATCGCCGCCTCTGCGGCCGCCTTCGGCGTTCTGTCGCTCGTCGGCGCGGCAGCGACGATCGACCGCGCGGCGCTCGCGCTCGCGGCGGCGGTCCCCGTCGTGGCGATGACGATCCTCCTCGCGATCGTGCTCGAACATGCGCTCGGCGCGGTGCTCTCGGGCGTGGTGCTCTGCGCGGCGGCGCTCGTCGCGACCGCCACGTCGATCCCGCTCGCGGAGTGGGGCGTGGGGCCGTGGGACGGTGCAGCGTGCGGTCTGCTGCTCGCATGCGCCCTTCTCGCCGCCGCGCGTGCCGCGTTCGTGCGGGGCCCCGTGCACCTCGACCGCCGGTGGCGGCGCGCGGCGATCGCGCTCGGCGGACTGGTCCTTCTCGCGGCTCCCGCCGGGATCGCGGCCGCGGCGGTCCTCGACTGGCGCGCCGACGTCGCTCCGGGCGACCGGTCCGCGGTTCCCGCTGCCGTGCGGCTCTCGCCCGACGGACGCCGTGCGGTCGTGCTGCTCGGATGCACGCACGCGCCGCAGACGTGCCGCGCATGGCTGATGGATCTCGACGGCGGGAACGCCGTCCCCGTCCCCGGACGCTTCCGCGCGTTCGACCGGTGGGACGTCGAAGGGCTCCGTCTGCTGTCGATCCCGCGCAACGCGGCCGACGGGCTACGCACGGACATCATCGACCCGGCCACCGGGCGGATCGTCCGGTCGCGCGCGTATGATTCGCCGACGGAGCCCGCGGCTCCGACGGGCTCGGCCCTCGTCGCCACGGGGCCGGAGGGCGTGACCGCGACCCTCGACGCCCGCGGCCGCATCTTGCTGCTGCGCTGACATGCGGCTGCGCTGACATGCGGCTGCGCTGAGGGCTGACGGGCTGACGGGGTCAGCTTTCACTTCTTCACTTTCCGCCGCGGAAAGTGAAGAAGTGAAAGCTGACCCCATGAAGAGTGACGAAGTGAGCCCCGCCCCCCGCACCGCCGTCGCCTGCACGCTCGCGCTCTGCGCGGCGTGGCTCGCGGCGGACGGGCTGCGGGTGGAGGCGCTGAGGCTCCCTGCGCGGGCGGTGGCATCGCGCTGGGACGTCACCGTGGGCGGGCTGGGGTGGGTGCGGGCGGATGCGAGCGTGCTGTCGGTGCTCGTGCCGCTGCTGATGGTGCCGCTGCTCGTGGCGGTCGCTGCGGGGAGGCGGAGCCGGCTTGCGCACTGGGGCGTCGGCGTGCTGTCGCTCGGCGCGGCGGTGGTCGTGGCCGTGGTCGGGTTCCGCGCGACGAGGGTGTATCTGGGCTGGTGGCAGTGGATGTTCGCGGCGTGGCTCGGCGGCGCCGCCGCGCTGGTGCTCCCCGCGTTCGAGCGGCCCGGTCCGGACGAACCGCTGTCTCCCGAGGCCCGGGCGGCATCACGGCGGGCGCTCGCGGCCGTGCTCGCGGCGTTCGCGGTGTTCCTCCGCATGCAACCGGGGGTCCGGACGATCCTCGCGTCGTTCTGGGAGTTCGCGCCGACCGCCGCGGGTCCGGGCGACATCACGGCGATCAGCGCGGGTCCGTTCTCTCAGCTCCCCGTCGAGCGGGAGTTCCAGCCGTGGATCTTCGTCGGTGCACGCGCCCTGAGGATCGCGCTGCCCGCGCTCTGGGCCGCGGCGCTCGCCGCGCCGCGGCTTCGCGTCGCGGGGGTCGTCGCGGCGGTCGCCGCGGGCGCAGCGTCGAGCGAGGTCGGCGCGTTCGTGGTCGGGAGGCAGGCGGCGCCCCTCATGCTGCTCGGCGACGTCGCCTGGCTCGCTGCGTTCATCGTCCTCCCTCGCGCGCCGCTTCTCCTGCCGGCGAGCGCACTCCTCGCCGCGGGGTGCGTGATCGGCGTCGTCGCGGAGGTCCGCATCGCGACGTGGGTCCACGCCCGCCTCGTGGGCGTTCCGGGCGCGGAGATGATGGCGGATCACTTCCGGCGCCATCAGCTCCGCACGCCGTCGAGCGCGTGGACCGCTTCGGCCTGGGTCATCGCGTTCGCCGCCGTCGCGGTCACGTGGACCGCGAACGTCCGCGCCCGCCGGTTCACGGCCGCGGCGTGCGCAGTCGCGGCTGCGGTGTTCGCGTTCCATCCGGACGTCGCAGGCGCCACGTCCGTCGGGATCGTCGCGGCGCTCCTGATCCTGGGCGCTGCCGCAGCGGCGAGCGGCGGGGCGATCGACCGCGGTGCGCGCGAGGGCGTGACGGAACTCCGCGCGGCCGTGTCCGTCGCGCTCGCGACGTTCGCGGCCGTGCTCGCGGTGTGGCTCGTCCTGCACGTCGCGGCCCTCGGCAAGGGGGATCCGGGGCCTCCGTGGCTCGTCGCCGCGGTGCTCGACTGGGTTCCGGACCGGGGACGCCCGGCGTGGGTCGACAACCACCGGTGGATCACCGCGTCGTACGTGGTCTGCTCGGTGCTCCCGGCGATCGTGTGGCGCGCGGGGCGCGGCGCTCCGGTGCGGGTCGCGGCGGCCGTGCTCGCGGCCGTCGCGGCATGGACGGCCTGGGCGAATCCGATCCGTCAGGCGGGCAGCAGTGGCGCGGATCTCTCCTGGTGCCTCGCCCCCGCGCTGGCAACACTTGCGCTGTTCGTGATGCCGAGCCGCCGCGCGGACCCGCCTACTTCAACGCCTTGAACTTCGCGTCGCCCGGGAAGAGCTTCCGCGCGATGGCGACGAGGTCTGCGCGGCGGGAGTCCATGTCCTCGGTGCCCCGCCTCGTTCCGTTCGTCCAGATGCCGACCTCGTCGCACGAGAAGCAGACGAGCACGTCCACCGAGAGCGTGCCCCGGGTCTCGCGGATCGCGAGGCCCGGCGTGAACTCGCAGGCCTTCGACATGTCCCACTCGTAGGTGCCGTCGGCGAGGAGCACGTCGGCGAGCGAGGCGGCGGTGGCGGCGTCCACGTCGACGGGGCCGGCGAGGACGGGCCAGCCGTGGATGCGGAAGCCGTCGCTCGCGCCGTCTCGATGGCCGGCGTCGCGATGGCCGTCGTCGCGATGGCCGGCTCCGTCGATCCGGAACGCCTCGCGGCGGACCGCCGACGAGCCGTCGCGCAGCACCGACACGCTCTCGGCCCCGCCGAGGAGCGCCGTGACGCGCGCGGACGGCTCCGACGAGGAGCAGCCGGGCGACGCAGCGAGCATGAGAGCGAGCACGGGGGCGAAGCTCACGGCGGCGCGGCGATCGGTCATGGGGTCCTCCTGTGCCCATTGGACGCGCCGGCCCGGCCCCCGTTCCCCGGGAATCTCCCGCGGCGCCGGGCCGAATCTCCGTCACGCGGCGCCCCTCTGCCTCGTCTCATCTCCCGTGCACCGCGCAGCGCGGCACGGAGGTGAGCGATGACCGGCAAGGAGTTCGGACTGGTGTTCTTCGTGGCTGTGGCCGCGAGCGCGGGCACGGCGGCGCTCACGCACGTGATGCGGGCCGACGACGGCGCGGAGGCCGACCGCATGAAGGCCATCGCGGCGCGGCTCGACCGGATCGAGCAGGTGATCGGGAAGTCCGAGGAGGCGTCCCGGGAGTTCGGGCGGCAAATGACGGACGTCCGCGAGCGGCTCGGGGGGCTCGAGGCCCGCACGACCGAGCTCGCGGAGAAGTCCGCCGCCGGCCTCCCGCTGCTTCCGGCCGGTGCGGTCGAGGAGCCCGTCCGCCCCGGGAGGGCGAAGCGGATCCGGATGCCGTCGATCGAGGGCGGGCCGATCCGGCTCTCTGCGGGAGAGCTCCTCGGCGCCGACGGAAAGCCGGTCGAGTTCCAGGTCGCGGAGGCGACGAAGGCGTTCGACGAGGTCAACGCCGCGGTGGGTGCCGAGCTCCAGGGCCTCCGGAACGGGATGCGCATGCGCATGCTCCCGGAGGAGGAGCGCTGGGCGAAGGCGAAGGAGGAGCTGAACCTCACCGACGCGCAGGTGGACCTCATCAAGCGCGCCGTCGCGGACCGCGACGCGGCGATGAAGGACGCGTTCCAGGTGACGCGCGAGGGCGAGACGGGGACCGGCGGACGCATCTCGATCCGTTCGCTCGACTCGGAGAAGGCGTCGGCCGCACAGGAGTCGTTCCGGAGCACGGTGGACCAGACCCTGGACGACGGCCAGAAGAAGACGTGGAAGGAGAAGGGCTACGACCACGCGTTCGGCCGCTCGCCGGGCGGCACGCGCGGCGCCGTGATGATCGCGACCGACATCCAGATCGCCGACACCGTCGAGAAGACCACGAAGTAGCCGCCCGTGACGTCGGGAGAGCTCCCGTTCCGCGCCGCGGCGGCGGGCGACGCCTTCGCCGCGAGCGACTGCGCGCCGCGCGCCGACTCGGATTCGTCGCTGCTCTCCCGCGCCCGCCGCGGCGACCGCGCGGCGTTCGGCGCGCTCGTGGAGCGCCATCACCGCACGATGACCGCGATCCTCGCCCAGGCCGCGGGACCGGACGCCCCGCTCGAGGACCTCGTGCAGGAGACGTTCGCGCGGACGCTCGTCCACGTGTCGGCGTTCCGCGGCGACTCGAAGTTCGTGACGTGGGCCACGACGATCGGCCTCCGCGTCGCGTCGGACTGGCGGCGGCGGGAGGCGACCCGCCGCCGCCTCGCGCCCTCGGCCGCCGTCGCGGCCGACGACGTGGCG
>JAJVHW010000009.1 GCA_022072415.1 Planctomycetota bacterium | reverse complement strand
CCGGCGACGGCCCGCGCGCCGGCCGGATCCCCCGTCCGCGGGGCCGGCGCGGCCCCCGACGCGCCGGTCCCCGGCGCCGCGGCCGCCGAGAAGATCGTCGCCGCGAACTTCGCCGGCGCCGTCTTCCGCGGCGACGCGGACCCGCACCTCGTCCCGCTCGTCGATCCGCACTCGCCCCTCGCCGAGCAGTACCGGACGCTCCGCACGAACCTGATCGCGCAGTCCGCGTCCGCGAAGCTCCAGGTGCTCGTCGTCACGAGCTCCGTCCCCGGCGAGGGGAAGAGCGTCACCGCCGCGAACCTCGCCTGCGTCCTCGCCGAGGACCCGGACAAGAAGGTGATCCTCATCGACGCCGACATGCGGAAGCCGACGGCCCACCGCCTCTTCGGCGTGGACAACCACCGCGGACTCTCGGACTACCTCTCCGGCGGCTCGATGCTCGAGATGGCGCTCCAGCGCTCCCGCCTCCCCAACCTCTGGGTGCTCCCCGCGGGCCACTCGCCCGCGAACCCCACCGAGCTCCTCTCCGGCAAGCGGATGGAGGACCTCGTCGCGAGGCTCCGCCGCGACTACAACTGGGTGGTCGTGGACACGCCGCCCGTGATCGCGACGACCGACGCCGCCGTCCTCTCCCCGCGCGTGGACGGCACCGTCCTCGTCGTGCGCATGGAGCGGACGCAGCGCGACGTGTCGAAGCACGCCGTCGAGCTCCTCCGGAAGAGCCGGGCGAACGTCGTCGGGACCGTTCTGACGGGGCTCCAGGGTGCAGTCCAGGACTACTACTACTATCCCTCCTACGGCCGCGAAGCCGCGAAGTGAGCCCGCGCCGGACGACGCGTCCGGCGTGACGGTTCGCATCGACGCGAACGCCCCTCCCGGGTGGGACGCCTTCGTCCGCGCGCACGCGGACGGCACGCCGTTCCACACGGCGGCATGGTCGGAGTGCGTCGCGTCCGGCCTCGGATGGAAGCCGCTCTTCGCGTGGGCCGAGCGCGACGGCGCCGTGACCGGCGTGCTCCCCGCGAGCGTCGTCCGGAGCATGCTCTTCGGGTCCCGCGTCTCCTCGTCGCCGCAGGCGGCGTACGGAGGCCCGCTCGCCGCCGACGCCGCGACCGCCGCGGCCCTCGCGCGCGCCGTGGTCGCGCGGGCGGAGTCCCTGGGCGTCGGCTACGCCGAGTTCCGCTGCGCGACGGAGTCCGGCGCGGCCGCGTGCGGCGCGGCCGACGATCCGCGCTGGCACGGGTCCGACCTGCACGTCTCGTTCGGCGGGCCGATCGCGGCGGACGACGAGGGCATCCTCAAGGCGATCCCGAAGAAGACGCGCGCCGACTGCAGGAAGGCCGACGAGGCGCTCGCTGCGGACGAGTCGCCCGCGAACTTCGGCGCGTTCCGCGCGCTGTTCGCCGCGAACCAGCACGAACTCGGAACGCCGGTGCTTCCGACGCGGTTCCTCGCGGCCGTCGCGGCGCGCGAGGAACTCGGTCCGCGGATCCTCGTCGTCCGCCACGAGGGACGGCCCGTCGCGGCGTGCCTCTCGCTCTCGTGGAAGGAGCGGATCCTCCCGTACTGGGCCGGCGCGGACTCGGCGTCGCTCGCGCTCCGGCCGAACCACGGGCTCTACCTGAACGTCCTCCGCTTCGCGCGCCGCTCGGGGTTCACATGGTACGACTTCGGCCGCAGCAAGCGCGACTCGGGGTCGTACGACTTCAAGAAGCGCTGGGGCTTCGGGGAGACGCCGCTCCGCTACCGGACGCGCCTCGTCCGCGCGACGGAACCGCCCGGGCTCAGCCCGAACAACCCGCGCTACGCCCGGAAGATCGAGATGTGGAAGCGGCTCCCGCGATGGGTGGCGGACGCCGCGGGCCCGCTCCTCTCGCCGGGGCTCTCGTGAAGGTCCTCTTCCTCGCGCACCGCGTGCCCTGGCCCGCCGACAAGGGCGACCGCCTGCGCAGCGCGTCGATCCTCTCGTGGCTCGCGTCGCGGCACGAGGTGCACCTCGCGGCGTTCGGCGACGGTCCCGACGCCGGGGAGGCCCGCCGCGCGGAGGACGCGCTGCGTCCTCTCTGCGCGTCGATCCGCGTCGAGCCGCGGCCCCCGCTCCGCCGGGGCATCCGCGCGCTCTGGACCGGACGCTCGGTGTCCGAGGAGGTCTTCTCCTCGCCGGCGATGGACCGCCACATCGCCGAGACCGCTGCGCGCGTGCGGCCGGACGCGGCGCTCGCCTACTCGTCTCAGATGGCGCGCCCGCTGCTCGCGCTCGACGTGCCGCGGCGCGTCGCAGACCTCGTGGACGTGGACAGCGCGAAGTGGCGGCGCCGGTTCGAGACGTCGCGGAATCCGCTCTGGTGGATCGAGGCCCGGCGCGTCCGCGCGCTGGAGCTCCGCTGTCTCCGGGAGCTCGACGCGGTCACCGTGGTCACGCGGCGCGAGGCGGAGCACCTCGGCGGAGAGGGCGGGCGCCTCCGCGTGGTGCCGATGAACGTGGACCTCCGGGGGTTCGCCGCGCGCGAGCGGGACCCGGGCGGCGCGGCGGTCGGGTTCGTGGGGGCGATGGACTACGGGCCGAACGCCGAGGGCGCGCTCTGGTTCGCGCGCGAGGTGTTCCCGCTCGTCCGCGCGGCGAGGCCCGACGCCACGTTCGTGGTCGTCGGCCGGAACCCGCCGGAGGCGCTGCGCGGCCTCCCCGGCGTGGACCTCCGCGGCCGGGTGGAGGACATCCGCCCGGTGATGCAGTCGTGCGCCGCCGCGGTCGTGCCGATCCGCACGTCCCACGGCGTGCAGACGAAGGCCGTGGTCACGATGGCGCTCGGCGTCCCGCAGGTGATGACGCCGGACGCGTTCGCGGGCCTCGACGCCGAGCCGGGAACGCACGGACTCGCCGCGTCCGCACCCGCGGATTTCGCCGCGGCGACGCTCCGGCTGCTCGACAATCCGGACGAACGCGCCCGGATCGCCGCCGCCGCGCGGCGCTTCGCCGAACAGCGGTTCGACCAGGAGCGGGTCCTCGCGGGCCTCGGAGAGCTTCTCGAGGGCGGAGCCTCCCCGGCTCCGTCCCCGGGGCTCCGCGGCGCGGCGACGGCCTGACCCGGCGCACGGTACGCACCCCATGGAGCGACAACGAACATGACCGCCGAGACCAAGCCCGAGAAGATGAACGTCCCCCTGCTCGACCTGCGCCGCCAGTGGCCGCAGATCCGGGAGGAGGCGCTCCGCCGCGTCGTGCAGGTGCTCGACGAGCAGTCCTGCGTGCTCGGCCCGATGGTGGCCGAACTCGAGCAGGAGATCGCCCGGCACAGCGGCGTCCCGCACGCGATCGGCTGCGCGAGCGGCACCGACGCGATCCTCCTCGGGCTCCGCGCGCTCGGCGTGCAGAAGGGCGAGGAAGTCGTCACGTCGCCCTTCACGTTCTTCGCCACGGCGGGGGCCACGGTCAACGCCGGCGGCCGCCCCGTGTTCGTGGACATCGAGCCGGACAGCTTCAACATCGACGCGCGCCGGATCGAGGAGGCCCTCACCCCGCGGACGCGCGTGATCATGCCCGTCCACCTCTACGGCCAGTGCGCCGACATGGACGCGATCACGGCCATCGCCGCGAAGCGCGGGATCTCGGTGCTCGAGGACGCGGCCCAGTCGCTGGGCGCGGAGGACAAGGGGCGCCGCGCGGGGTCCATGGGCGACATCGGCGCGTACAGCTTCTATCCGAGCAAGAACCTCGGAGGAGTCGGCGACGGAGGCATGATGGTCTGCCGCGACGCCGCGATCGCGGAGCGCCTCCGCACGCTCCGCACGCACGGCGGGAAGCAGCGCTACTTCCACGACGAGGTGGGCTGGAACAGCCGCCTCGACTCGCTGCAGGCCGCCGTGCTCGTGGTGAAGCTGAGGCACCTCGACGCGTGGAGCGAGGCGCGGCGGAGGAACGCCGCGTACTACGACGAGGCCCTCGCCGGGATCGACGGGCTCCGCACGCCGAAGGCGCTGCCGGGGAAGCGCCACATCTACAACCAGTACATGGTCCGTTCCGACCGGCGCGACGACCTGATGAAGTTCCTCGGCGAGCGCGGCGTCGGCACCGCGATCTACTATCCGCTCTCGCTCCACGAGCAGGAGTGCTTCCGGAACCTCGGCTACGTGCGCGGTCAGTTCCCGGAATCCGAACGCGCCTGCCGCGAGAACCTCTCGCTCCCCGTCCACCCGGAGCTCACGGAGGCGGAGCGCGACCATGTGGTCCGCTCGGTCCGGGCGTTCCACGGGGCGCGGTGACGGAGGACGCGGGGAGCGGCCCATGCGCATCGTCACCGTCGTCGGGGCCCGCCCGCAGTTCGTGAAGGCGGCGCCGGTCTCCCGCGAGATCCGGAAGTCGCACGAGGAGATCCTCGTCCACACCGGGCAGCACTACGACGAGGCGATGTCGGAGGTCTTCTTCCGCGAGCTCCGCATCCCGCCGCCGGACGTGAACCTCCGCGCCGGGAGCGGCGCGCCCGGGCCGCGGCTCGCGTCGATGATCCGCGGGATCGCGGACGTGCTCGCCGCGCGGCGTCCCGATGCGCTGCTCGTCTACGGCGACACCGACTCCACCCTCGCCGGGGCGCTCGCGGCGAGCGAGGCGGGCGTGCCCGTCGCGCACGTCGAGGCGGGGCTCAGGAGCCACAACCTCCGGATGCCGGAGGAGGTGAACCGGATCGCCGCGGACCACGTCTCCGCGCTGCTGCTCTGCCCGACGCCGGGCGCCGCGCAGACGCTCGCCGACGAGAAGGTGCGGGGCCGCGTCGAGGTGGTCGGCGACGTGATGCTCGACGCGTGCCTCTCCGTCGCGGAGGCGGGGCGCGCCGCGGACGTTCCCTCGCGCCTCGGGCTCGCGCGCGGCGGCTACTACGCGTCCACGCTCCACCGTCAGGAGAACACCGACGACCCGTCGCGCCTCCTCGCGATCGTCTCGACGCTCGACGCGCTGGACCTTCCCGTCGTGCTGCCCTGCCATCCCCGCACGCGCGGCGCGCTGGCCAAGGTCGGCTTCGACCGTCCGCGCGGCGGGCTTCGGCTCGTGGACCCGCTTCCGTACTCCGAGATGATGGGCCTCGTCGCCGACGCGCGCGGGCTCCTCACGGACTCCGGGGGCCTCCAGAAGGAGGCGTACTTCCTCGGCGTCCCGTGCGTGACGCTCCGCGACGAGACGGAGTGGACGGAGACGGTCGCGTCCGGATGGAACCGGCTCGCCGGCGCCGACGCGTCGCGGATCCGCGAGGCCGTCCGCCTGCTCCGCGCGCCAGGCGCGAAGCCCGACCTCGCGTTCTACGGCGACGGCCGGGCGTCCGCGCGCGTCGCCGCGCTCGTCTCCACGCTCGCCTCCGGGATCGCGGCATGACGTCCGCGCCGCGGGTCGTGATGCTGCTCGGGAACGGGCTCGCGCCGGACCCCCGCGTCGAGGCCGAGGCGAAGTGCCTCGCGGCGGGGGGGTGCGACCTCGTCGTGCTCGGATGGGACCGCGACGGCGACCTCCCCCCGGAGGAGTCCCGCGACGGATACCGTGTCCAACGGATTCGACGTCTCGCGTCGCACGGGCAGGGCACGTCGCAGGTCCGGAACCTCCCCGGCGTGTGGCGCGAGTTCGTCACGAGGGGCGCGGCGCTCCGGCCGGACGTCGTCCACGCCCACGACCTGGACACGCTCCCGGCCGGGTGGCGGCTCGCGCGGAAGACCGGCGCGCTCCTCGTCTTCGACGCCCACGAGAGCTACCCGGACATGCTCGGGCACAACGTGGCCGACTGGGTCCGATGGGGGGCCCGCAGGCTCGAACGGTGCCTCGTCCCGCGGGCGGACCTGCTGGTCACCGTGGGCGAGAAGCTCCGCCGCCACTACGCGGCGATGGGCGCCCGGGACACCGAGGTCGTGGGCAACTGGAGGGACCCTCTCGGAACGAGAGACGAGGTGGCGCGGATCCGGCAAGCCGTTCGCGTAGAGGCGGGTCTGATGCCGTCTCCGGTGTTCATCCTGTTCATCGCCAACCTCACGCCCGAGCGCAGGCTCGAGCCGCTGCTCGCGGCCGTCGAGTCCGTCCCGGGCGCGACGCTCGTCGTCGGCGGCAAGGGCCCCGGCGCGGACGCGGCGAAGGCCGCGGCGGCCCGCTGCCCCCGCATCCGCTACATCGGCCCGGTCCGGCCGGACGACGTGGCGCGGTGGACGGCCGGATGCGACGCCGTCTACTACGGCTTCGACCCGTCCAACGCGAACGCCGCCTTCTCCGCCCCGAACAAGCTCTTCGAGGCGCTCGCCGCGGGCGTGCCGGTCATCACGGCGCGGTTCGGCGAGATCGGCGAGATCGTCGCCGAGACGGGCTGCGGGATCCTCGTGCCCGACTACACGCCCGAGGCGCTCGCGGACGCGATCCGCTCGCTCGGCGAGCCCGGCCGCGCCGCGGAGCTCCGCCGGGCCGCGGAGTCGGCGGGGGCGCAGTTCACGCGCGCCGCGGCCGACCGCGCGCTGCTCTCGGCCTATGCCCGCATCGGCGCCCGCCGCGGGCTCGTCATCCGGACCTCCGCCGGGGAGGCGGCCTGAACCATGGGCATCCGCGACATCGTCCTGCTCGGGATCGTCCTCGTGACGCTCCCCCTCTCCGTGTTCCAGCCGTTCTTCGGACTGCTGGTGTTCACGTGGTTCGCGTGCATGCGCCCGAACGACATGACGTGGGGCATCAACCAGCTCCGCCCCTCGCTCATGATCGCGATCGCCACCGTGATCGGGGTGCTGCTCAGCAAGCGCGAGAAGCTCTTCGTGCTCGAGACGCGCACGGTGCTCCTCGGCACGTTCCTCGCCGCGATCGGCGTCTCGTGCGCGGTCGCCCACGACCCGGCGTTCTCCTTCACCGAGGGGCGCATCGAGGACCTCGCGAAGATCATCTTCATCGCGGTGCTGACCACCGGCCTCTGCAACACGAAGGACCGCGTGCGGCTCATGCTGCTCGTGATCGGCGGGAGCTTCGGCCTCCTCGCGCTGAAGGGGTCGCTCCAGGGCGTGCTGAGCCCCGGCCACCCGATCCACGGCCCCGGCGGGCCCATCCTCGACAACAACGACTTCGGCCTCGCGCTGGTCATGGCGCTCCCGCTGCTCGCCTACACGGCGCGCGAGGAGCGCGGACCGTTCCTCCGCGCGATCCTGACGATCATGGCCGTCGCCTGCGTCACCGGGGTGCTCTTCACCCGGTCGCGCGGCGGCATCCTCGCCCTCACGGCGATGGGCATCGTGTGGCTCTGGAAGCTCCGGCGGAACGCATGGGCCCTCATCGCCGCGCCGACGTTCCTCGCGGCGATCATCGTGCTCGCGCCGAACGAACTCTGGGTCCGCGTGCGGAACCTGACCGAGGGCGCCCACGACCCGTCGGCCCAGGGCCGTCTCGTCGCGTGGGAGAAGGCCGCGAACATGGCGGCCGCGAATCCGGTGTTCGGCGTCGGGCCGGGCAACTTCGCGACGCCGGACTACTGGTACGCCTACGAACCGACGACGTCCGGCGTCGCGCCGGTCGTGGCCCACAACACGTACTTCCAGATCGTGGCCGAGTCGGGCTTCGTGGGGCTCGCCGTGTTCGTGCTGATGCTGGCCGCGACGCTGTGGGGCCTGTCACGCACGGCGCGGCCCGGCGGCGAGCCGTGGCGCGTCCGCTACTCCGAGGGCTCGTTCCTCTCGCTCGTGGGCTTCATGGCCGGGTGCATGTTCCTCACGCGCACCCACTTCGACCTCGTGTACCAGCTCGTGGGGCTGTCCGTGGCGATCCGCGCCGCGGGGAGCGACGCGGGCGCGTTCGACTGGACGTTCGGGCTCCGCCGCCGCATCTTCGGCGAGCCCGCTCCCGCGGCGGCCGCAGGCGGCGCGCCGGACGGTTCGGAGGCGGCGCGTGCCTGAGACGTCCGCCCGTCCGATCCGCGTCCTGCAGCTCATCGGCGGCTGCGCGGTGGGTGGCCTCGAGAAGGTCGCCCTGAACCTCGTCACGCGCCTCTCCGGCGACCACGAGTTTCGCGTCGTCGCGTTCGACGAGACCGACGGCCCCATGGCCGCGCGGTTCGCCGCCGCCGGCGCGCCGGTGACGCTCCTCCGCCGCCGCCGCGGCGTGGACCTGCTCTACCCGTTCCGCCTGGCGCGCTTCATCCGCCGCGAGAAGATCGACGTCGTCCACGCCCACAACCGCACGGCGTTCTTCTACGGCGGGCTCGCCGCGGCGCTCGCCGGGGGGAAGCCGCTGGTCTTCACCGCGCACGACCGGACGTTCCCTCAGGTCCCTTCGAAGCCCGTGCAGCGGTTCCTCGGCCGCCGCACGCGCTACGCGGTCGCCGTGAGCGAGCTCGGCCGCCGCGACCTCCTCTCCGTGGACGGCTTCGAGCCGGAGCGCGTCGTGATCGTCCGGAACGGTGTGGACGCGGAGGAGCTCCGCGGCCGGCCGCTCCGGGACGAGGCGCGCCGTGCGCTCGGCCTCCCGGAGGACGCGGAGGTGGTCGGCACGATCGCCCGCCTGCACCCGGAGAAGAACCTCGCGATGCTCGTCCGCGCGTTCGCCGCGGTGCTCCGCGAGCGCCCCCGCGCGCTGCTCGTCATCGCGGGCGACGGTCCCGACCGCGCCGCGCTCGACGACGCCGCCCGCGCTGCGGGGCTCGGCCCGCGCGCCGTGTTCCTCGGCCGCCGCGACGACGTCGGTCGCGTGCTCGCCGCGATGGACGTCTTCGTCCTCACCTCGGACCGGGAGGGGCTCCCCCTCGCCGTCCTGGAGGCCATGGGCGCCGAGCGCCCGGTGGTCGCGACGGACGTCGGCGCCGTGGGCGAGGTCGTGCGCGACGGAGAGAACGGATGGCTCGTCCCGGCGGGCGACGAGCGGGCCGTCGCGGCCGCGCTGTCCCGCACGCTCTCGGACCCGCGCCGCGCGGAGGCCATGGGCCGCCGGGGCGGGGAGATCTTCCGGAGCGCGTACACGCTCGAACGCATGGCGTCCGGTTACGGACGCGTCTACAAGGAAGCCATGGAAGGAGTCGTCTGATGCGCAGGTCCCTCACTCTCACCCTCGCGGCGCTCGCCTGCCTCGCCGGCGGCGGGCGCGTCCTGGGCGAAGACGAGCCGCGCCGCGTCCCGGTGCTGGCGTCCGCGCCGGCGGGCCTCGCCGGCGGCGAGATCGTCCGGGGCGGCGTCCCCTTCCCCGCGAAGGACGGATTCCGGAAGGCGTCCGACCTCTCCCGCGTCGCGGCGTTCCGCCTGCGCGACCCGAAGACCGGCGAGGGCGACTGGCTGCCCGTGCAGTGGTCCGTGCTCTCGCGGCACGGCGGCACGGTTCTCGAGGACGACAAGCCCGTCAGGTGGGCGCTCGCCCAGTATCCGGCGCTCGCGGGCGACGGGCCGTGGTTCCTGCGCTGGGGCGCCCCGGCCGACCTCGCGCGCCCCGCGGACCTCGCCCGCGAGGACGCCGACGCGATCTCGGTGGACACGGGCGCGCTGACGTTCCGCGTCCCGAAGAACAAGACGTTCGCGCCGCTCCAGGGCCTCAAGGTCCGCGTGAAGGACGGCGACCGCGAGGTCCTCCGCGACGCGGTGACCGGAGGCGGAATGGACATCCGCCTCGTGCTCGTCCAGAAGGCGATCGTGGACGGGGCGCCGAAGCTCGTGGACCGCGAGTACCGCCTCTCGGAGACCGTGATCAACGACATCGCGCTCGAGGAGAACGGGCCGTGGCGGACGGTGATCCGCCTGCGCGGCACGTTCCAGGACAAGGACAAGCGGCCGCTGCTCTCGAACTTCCTCGGCTACTCGCTGCGCATCTGGGCGGACCGCGGGTCCGACCAGGTCCGCGCGTTCTTCACGCTGGAGAACAACGGCGTCTACGGCCCTCCGGCCGAGGGCAACCGCACGACGACGAAGCCGCACTGGGTGCGCATCCGCAACTGCGACATGATCATTCCGACCACGCTCGCGGCCGGGAAGGTCGCCGCGTCCACCTCCGACGGCACGTGGGAGGTCGAGAACGGCGGGAAGGACACCGACTTCCGCCTCCTCCAGCAGCACCGCGTCGTGGACCGCAAGTGGGAGGCGAGGAACTTCGTCTACACGGTCCAGAGCGGCAGCGCGCTCGTGCAGCGGAAGAACCCCGCCGGCGAGCTCCTCTGGAAGGAGGGCTGGCCGCTCCTCGACCGCGCCGGGAAGGAGCTCCACAAGGGCACGCGGAGCGACGGCGTGATCCGGGTCGAGGACGGCTCCATCGCCGTCTCCGCCGGAGTCCGCCACTTCTGGCAGAACTACCCGAAGGCGATGTCGTTCGACGACGGCGCCCTCGTGGTGGAGATGTGGCCGCGCGAGCCCGGCGAGCGCTGGCCGGAGGACATCAACCCCGTGTACGGGGACGCGTACGAGTTCGAGGGCGGGCGCCACAAGACGTACGAGGTCGCGCTCTCCTTCGGCACGCCTGCGGCCGACCGGCGCACGATCCCGGCCGCCGTCCGCTCCCGGGAGCGCATGTTCCAGCACCCGGCGTCGCTCGTCGTGGACCCGACGTACGTCCAGTCCACGGGCGCCGTGACCGGCGCGTTCGCGGTCCCGGAGTTCCCGGTGGCGAACGCGTCCATGTCCGAGGCGGTCCGCCACCTCCAGCGGATGCAGCAGGGCCAGGTGGACGTGCGCTTCTGCGACGCGCAGGGCGCCGACGGCGAGATCCCGCCCGCGTCGCTCCACGAGCAGCGCGAGACCCGCGGGCACGCGCTGCCCTCGGCCATCTACGACCTCGACTGCTACGGCTTCATGAACTTCGGCGACCTGCCGCACGACCGCGGATACAGCTCCGGGCACCACGACTGGGTGAAGGGGCTCCTCCTCAACTGGCTCCGCTACGGCAAGCGCGAGTTCCTCGACGTGGGCACGGAGATGGCGCGGCACCGCTACGACATCGACCAGTACCACTGCCAGGAGCGGGCCGACCCGAACTGGAAGTGGTACAACGGCTTCCAGCGCTACGAGATCGGCTTCCACGGCGCGCGCCTCGCCGACTTCCACCCGCACGGCGAGCAGACCGCCTGCCCGCAGCACACGTGGCTCGAAGGCCTCCTCCTCCACTACGCGGTGACGGGCGACGTGCGCTCCCTCGAGACGGCGCGCGAGAACGCCGAGGCGTTCGTCAACTACTTCACCGTGTCCGGCGGGATCGACAAGAACCTCGTCCGCGGCGCGCTCGAGTACTTCGGGCAGCTCTCCGCGATGTCGGAGGGCGTCCACCAGCTCCTCTCCTTCTACGAGTTCACGGGCGAGCGCCGCTACTACGACGTGGCGATGCAGGTGTTCCGGAACGGCCTCCTCAAGGCCGAGGAGTACTACGGCAACCGCGGGTTCTTCGAGATCAAGCACAGCCAGCTCGAGGTGTGGCCGGTGATCCGGCTCCTCCAGCCGCTGATGACGGTGCACCGCCTCTCCGGGGACCCCGAGGCCCTGTCGATGCTCGTCCGGTGCCTCGGCTTCCTCGTGAAGGACGCGTACGACGGCGGCGTCACCGACGACGAGGGCCGCTACATGCCCCTCACGCTCCCGCACAAGTGGGACCTCGAGGACGGGCAGCTCGTCGCGCGCCGCTGGTACATCCCGTACAACTTCCTCACCACCGACGCGTTCGCGTACGTCTTCGCCGCGACGGGCTGGCGCGAGCAGCACTACCTCGACTGGGCGCGCCGCACGTTCCACGACGCGGTGGTCTTCTTCCAGGCGCCGGTCCACCAGTTCATCGCGCCGGACTTCTACAGCCGCGTGTCGTACACGCCGCAGCAGTACCCGAACTCGGAGACGAAGAACGACGCGTGGCTGCTCTCCTACGGCCAGTGGTACCTGCAGCTCGAGAGCGCGCTCGCGCGCTCCGGGAAGCAGGGCGAGTTCACGATCCCGAACGATCCCTGGTTCACCCTCCGCCGCCGCACGCTGACGACGCTGCCTCCGCGCCGCCGCCCGTCGTGGCAGGCGTGGGAACCGCAGGTCCCGAAGCTCTGGGACGCGCACGAGCGGGCGATGCTCGCCTCCGATCCCCGGGACGTCGGGATCCCGGCGCCGCCGCCGCCTCCGGTGAAGAAGGCGGAGCCGCCGAAGTCCGACGCTCCCGTCCTCCGCGAGGCCGAGCCGAACTACCCGACGCCGAAGTCCTTCGAGCGCCGCTACATCTCGATGGACGACCGCGACGCGGTCTTCGCCGGCGAGTGGATCACGGTGCAGGACGAGCACGCGAACAACGGCAGCTACCGCATGGCCCGCGCCGGCACGCGGAACGCGACCGCCACGTACACGATCCCGGTGGAGCGCGAGGGACGCTACTTCGTGTTCCTCTACTGGCCCGAGGTGAAGGGCGCGACCCGTGCCGGCACGGTGGAGATCTCCTCCGCCAGCGGCTGGGACCGCTTCCACCTGAACCAGACGGAGTCCGCGCAGCGCTGGCGCCTCGTGAAGGAGGTCTCCGCCGGCCCGAAGGACCCGGTGGTGGTCAAGTTCGCGTGCGACGGCGTCGAGGGCGACCTGATCGCCGACGCGGTCCGCATGGACCCCGTCGAGTCGCAGCCGGTCCGCTGAGACCGGAGGCGTCCGCGAGGAGGCTCTGAAGATGACACCCCACGGCACGGCATGCGCGGCGCGCGACGCCGCCCGGGCCGGCGACGGTCCGTCCGTCGCCGGGCTCTCCGTGCTGGTCGTCGCGCCGGCGGCGGCGGCGTGCGGGGGGCCCGGGCCGTGTCCGAGCGGTTCGGCCGCCCAGGCGG
>JAJVHW010000153.1 GCA_022072415.1 Planctomycetota bacterium | reverse complement strand
GCACCGTCACGTTCGCGCCGGGCACGGGCGGCCCGGGTTCCGGGAGCGGCGATCTCGCGCTCACCGGGTTCTCGGCCGAGGGCTTCGTCGCCGGCGCGCCGCCGGTCCGCTTCGACCGCGCCGCGCTCACGTTCCGCGCGACGCCGTCGGCCGACGGGATCACGATCGACGCGCTCGACCTGAATCTCGCGGACCTGACGGCGACGGCCTCCGGACGCCAGTCCGCCCAGGGCGACGTGGACCTCGCGGTCTCCGCCCGGGGCGACCTCGGCGGGCTCCTCGCGCGGCTCCGCGACCTCGGCATGCTGCCCGGCGACGTCGCGGTCTCGGGCACCGTGGACCTCTCGGCGCGCGTCGCGGGGCGCTCCGCGTCGCAGGGCGGCGCGGGGTTCGGCGTGAACGTGGACCGCTTCGTGCTCGTCGAGAAGGACGCGCGCATCGAGGCGCGCGGATCCATCGGCGCCGACGGCGCGATGGACGTGTCCGCGAAGGGCTCGGGCGACCTCGGGAACCTCCTCGGCCGCGCCCGCGCCGGCGCGCCGCCGGTGCGGGGCCGCTTCGACTTCGAGGCGACCGCGAAGGGGCCCCGCGACGCGCTGCTCGTCTCGATCCCGAAGTTCGCGCTCGACGGCGACCTCCGCGTCACGGCCTCCGGCGAACTCCGCCCCACGGCCGCCGGCGACGCGTCGGTGAAGGCCAACCTCAGGGCGCAGGGGCGCGTGGACGAGGCGGTCGCCCTCGCGAAGCGGCTCGGCTTCGCGTTCGAGTTCCCGCTCGAGGGCACGCTCGACGCCGACGCGCGGGTCGAGGGCACCGTCAAGGCGCCGGTGGTGCCGTCGTTCGACGTGAAGCTCGCGAGCGCGCCGCTCACGCTGTCGGCGAAGGGGTCCGTCTCGGCGGACCGCCGCGTGACCGCGACGGCGTCGGGCAGCGGCGACGCCGCGCTCCTCCGCGACCTCGCGCTCCGCATGAAGCTCGCGGACGAACTTCCGCCCGTGCGCGGCCGGATCGTGTTCGACGCGGAGGCCGGCGGAACGGCCGACGCGCTCGCCGTGCCGCGCGCCGCGCTCTCGCTCCGCGAGGGGCCGGCGGACCTCGGGGTCGCGGGATCGATGGACGCGGCGGGCCGCATCGCCGCCGACGTGACGGTGTCCGGCACGCTCGCCCGCATCGCCGAGTTCGCGCGCGACGCGGGCTGGACGACGACGTTCCTCGCGCCGCAGGGCGACCTCCACCTGACCGCGAAGGTGGCCGGGACGCGGGACCGCCTCGCCGTTCCGGCCGCGGACCTCCGGATCACGGGGCCGACGCGGATGACGGCCTCCGCCTCGTGGGACCCGTCGGCGGGCGTCGCCGTGAAAGGCACGATCGACGGCGCGATCCAGCCGATCCTCGACGCCGCGGCGCAGGCCTCCGGCAAGCCGCCGCAGCGGCTCGACGGGACGCTGAGCGTCTCGTTCGATGCGTCGGGCCCCGCCGACCGCCTCGCCGCGAACGTGCCGGCGTTCAGCGTGCGAACGCAGGGCCTCACCGTGGCCGGGAAGGCCGCGCGCGCCGCGTCGGGCGACACGTCGGGCGACGCGCGGGTCACGGGGTCCGTCGCGGATCTCCTCCGCGTCCTCGCCGCGTTCGGCGCAGCCGAGGGGACCGAGGCGTCGGGCGCGCTCGACGCGACGGTCTCCGGGTCGATGGTGGGCGGGCGCGCCGAAGGCTCCCTCGCGGCGACGGCCACCGACGTGGCGTACACCCTGTCCGACGGGGTCTTCCGCGAGCCGCGCATCGTCGTGTCGGCGCCGCGGATCGTGTGGGACCGCGAACGAGGGACGCTGGAGCCGGTGACGCTCGACATCGCGGCCGACGGCGCGAAGCTGACGGCGGTGATCGACCGCGGCGCCCCGAAGGCGGCGGCGCCCGACGCAGCGCCGCCCCCGCCGCCGCCGCCGGGCGCTTCCGCCCCCGGACCGGAGACGGGCGCGACGGGGGACCTCGTCATCGAGCGTTCGTTCGTGCAGCGCCACCCGGAACTCTTCGGCGCCGACGTCTCGTTCGACCGGCTCACGGCGCCCTTCCGGTTCAGCGGAGACATCTCCGGGGGCCGCACGCATGCGGCGACGTGGACGGGGACCCTCGACGCGGCGGTGGTGAACGCCGTCGCGCCGAACGTCACGCTGACGCGCCTCGCCTTCAAGGCCGACCTCGCGGGCGGCCGAGCCCTGCTGAAGCCGATCGAGGGAGTCCTCAACGGAGGCCCGCTCTCGGGCGAGGCGTCCCTCGGCCTCGTCGGCGACGATCCGGAGCACCGCATCGACCTCACCGTGCGCGACGCGAAGCTCGACACGGCCCTGGCCCCGCTGCTCGCGCGGGCGAGCCCCGTGTTCGCGGGCGCGGAGACGGGGCGGACGGGCGGCCTCGCCGGCGTCACGGCGAAGCTCACGGCGCGCGGGTTCGGGAGCCAGCGCGTGCGGTCGTCGCTGAACGGATCGGGGGAGGTCGTGCTGAAGGGCGCGTTCGTCGAATCGACGGAGCTCCTCGGCGCGATCTTCCAGTTCCTCGGCGGGAGCAGCCGCCTCGAGTTCGGCGACGCGCGCATCCCGTTCGACGTGCGCGACGGGAAGGTGCACACGAAGGAGGTCGCGCTCGACGCGGGCACGATCGCGATGAAGCTCGGCGGCGACGTGCTGCTCGACACGCAGAAGATCGACTACGCGCTCAAGGTGAAGCCGCGCGCGCTCGGCGGGGCGTTCGAGAAGTACGCGTCGCTCTTCGACGCCGAGGGCTACCTGCCGCTCCGGCTGAAGGGCTCCCTCTCGAAGCCGAAGCTCCGCGGGCCCGACGTCGGCGACGCGCTGAAGGAGAAGGCGAAGGACCTTCTCGACGGGCTCCTCGGGAAGGACGACGAGGACGAGAAGTCGGCGCCGCGCGACGGCGGCGGGCGGAAGCGCCGCCGCGACGAGAAGGGCGCCGACTCGGAGGAGACGCCGCCGCCTCCGCCGCCGCCTCCGCCCTCGAAGGACCCGCCGCCGGACGACGTCCCGCCGCCTCCGCCGCCGCCCCGGCGATAGCCGTCCCAGGGCTACCACCCGGCTGAGTCCGGTCCGTCAACCCGCGACCGGGAGCGGCGCCCCCCGTTGGCCCACGCGGCGAACCGACGAGCCGGGGATGCCACCCTCGCAGGAGAGGCTCGCGAGGTGGTGTCCGCGAGTCGCGGAGCCCCCGTGAGCGGCCGCGGTGGACGGCGGCGCGCCCCGCGCCGACGTATCCGCGAGTCGCGTGACCCCCATGAGCGGCCGCGGTGGACGGCGGCGCGCTTCGCGCCGACGCATCCGCGAGTCGCGGACAAAATGACAAGGGGCCCCGTTGCGGTCGGGGCCCCTGTCTGCGGCGGCTGCCTGTATCGTCGGGGTTGGGTGGGGCTGGAGATCGGGCCTTTTGAAACTCCGGGACTCGCGTCCCGGCGAACCTCTTCTCTGCGCTCCCAGGCCTCCGCCTGCCCCGTTCCGGCACCATGCCGAAGCTGAGGCGCAGGAGGATTCGCAACCGCCGTTCCACGGCGGCAACCGGCAGACCATCTTGGCTTCAACCACATGCCATGAAACGACTTGCGACGTTATCCACAACCTCCCGACACCGCTCCGGAGGGCGGCTGTGACTCGAATCGTGCGGTTCCGCTCGGCGGGGACCGTCCTCCCCGCGCACGACCGCCCCGCCGGGCTTCCTCTCCCGGGGCGGTAGCCTCGACCGCGACCCCGTGACCCCATCCACCCCCCGACCGGACACCCCGTCCCCCGGCCCGCCCCCGGGGGGCCGCCCCGGCAGCGCGCTCCGCCCGTTCCGGCACCTCCTCCCGATGCTCCGCCCGTACCGGGTGCCCATCGCGATCGGGACCTTCTCGATCCTCGCCACCCAGGCCGCCCAGGCGTGGCTGCCCATGCTCTTCCGGAACGCCGTCGCCGCGCTCGAGGGGCCCCGCCCGGACACGGACCTCGCCCTCGGCTGGTCGCTGGTCTTCCTGCTCGTGACCGCGATCCGCGGCGCCTTCCAGTGGACGATGCGGCGGACGATCGTCGGCGCGTCGCGGGACCTCGAGCGGGACCTCCGGGACACCCTCTTCGACCGGGTCGTCCGCCAGAGCCCCGCATGGGTGTCGCGCCACCACACCGGCGACCTGATGAGCCGGTTCACGTCCGACGTCGAGGCCGTGCGCATGAGCGTCGGCCCGGGGCTCATGTACCTCGCGAACACGGTGGCGGTGCTGCCGTGGGCGATCGGGATGATGGTCGCGATGAGCCCCGTCCTCGCGGCGATGAACCTCGTGCCGCTCGCGCTCCTCGCCGCGGGCACGCGATGGGTGTCGCCCCGCCTCCACGCGGCGTCCACCGACGCGCAGGAGGCGCAGGCCGCGCTCTCGACGAAGGCCCAGGAGAGCTTCGCCGGCGTGCGCGTCGTGAAGTCGTTCGCCCGCGAGGAGGCGGAGTCGGCGCAGTTCCGCGAGCGCGCCGGGCGCGCCCTCGACGCCGCGATCCGCACGGCCGACACGCAGAGCGTCTTCTACCCGCTCGTCGGGCTCCTGAAGTGGCTCGGCTTCGTCCTGACGGTGTTCGTCGGCGGACGCATGATGGCGCGCGGCGAGATGACGCTCGCGACGTTCCTCGCGTTCCACATGTACGCCACGATGCTCCTCTGGCCGATGATCTCGCTCGGCTGGGTGCTCGCGATGTGGGAGCGCGGGAAGGTCGCGATGGGCCGCATCGCCGCGGTGCTCGAGAGCGAACCGTCCATCGCGTCGAAGCCGGGCGCGTCGAGGCCGCCGGCGCCCGCGGCGGGCGGCGCGTCGATCGAGGTGCGGAACCTCGTCGTGCGGCACGAGGGGGCGGCCCGGAACGCGGTGGACGGCGTGTCGTTCTCCGTGCCGCCGGGGCGCACGCTCGCGATCACGGGCGCCACGGGGAGCGGGAAGAGCACGGTGCTCGCGACGATCCCGCGGCTCGCCGATCCGCCGCCGGGCACGGTGTTCGTGGACGGGACGCCCGTCGAGGACTGGCCCCTCGACGCGCTCCGCGCGCGGATGGGGTTCGTCCCGCAGGACACCTTCCTCTTCAGCGAGACGGTCGGGGAGAACATCGGCCTCGGGCTCGCCGAACCGTCGCCGGAGCGCGTGCGCGCCGCGGCCGCCGCCGCGCGGATCGACGCCGAGATCGCGGCGCTCCCGCAGGCGTACGCCACGCTGCTCGGGGAGCGCGGAGTGAACCTCTCCGGCGGGCAGCGGCAGCGGACGGCCATCGCGCGCGCGCTCGTGCGCGACCCGGCGATCCTGCTCCTCGACGACTGCCTCTCCGCCGTGGACGCGCGCACCGAGGCCGAGATCCTCGCGAACCTGCGCGACGTGATCCGCGGCCGGACCACCATCCTCGTCACCCACCGCGCCGCCGCGGCGAAGCTCGCCGACGAGGTGGTCGTGATGGATGAGGGACGGATCGTCGAGCGGGGCGCCCCCGCCGCGCTGCTCGCCGGAGACGGCCCGTTCGCGCGCCTCGCCCGCCGCCAGACCCTCGAGGACCGCCTGGAGGCCGCGTGAGCCGCGACTCCGACCGGATGACGGGGAAGGCGTTCGACCTGGCGCTCGTGCGCCGGATCGTGGAGCTCGTCCGCCCCTATCGCGGGCTCTTCGCGGCCGCGGTGGCGGCGATGCTCGTCCTCGTCGTCGCCCGGCTGCTCTCGGTCGAGGTGCTGAAGCGCCTCGTGGACGGCGTGCTCGGGCCCGCGATCACGTCGGGCCGCGCGGTGGACGCCCTCCGCGAGGCGTACTCGGGAATCGCCGCGCACGCGGCGGTGATCGGCGGGCTCCTGCTCGGGTCCGCGGCGCTCCAGGTGCTCCAGATGCGGTGCATGCACCGCGTCGCGCAGCGCGCGATGCGCGACCTCCGCGCCCGGCTCTTCGCGCACGTCCACTCGCAGCCGCTCCGCTTCTTCGACCGGAACCCCGTCGGCCGGCTCGTGACGCGGGTCGTCGGCGACGTCGACGCGATGGCCGAGGTGCTGACGTCGGGCCTCGACACGATCTGCGTGGACCTCTTCCAGCTCGTGCTGATCGTCGGCTGGCTCCTCTGGGTGGACTGGAAGCTCACGCTGGTCGTGATGGCCGTGCTGCCGCCGCTCTGGATCGTGTCGAAGCTCTTCCGCGACCACTCCCGCCGCGCGTTCCGGGAGGTGCGGGAGAAGGTCGCGCAGCTCAACTCGACGCTCCAGGAGTCGGTGCAGGGGATCCGCGTCCTCCAGGCGTTCGGCCGCGAGCGGAAGGCGGCGGAGCGGTTCCGGAGGGAGGACCGCGAGCTCCGCGACGCGCACCTCTCGACGGTGCGGAGCTTCGCGCTGCTCTTCCCCGCCATGGACATCCTCTCGTCGGCGGCGCGCGTGCTCCTCCTCTGGTGGGGCGGGCGCGAGATCGCGGGCGACCGCCTCACGCACGGCGAGCTCGTGCAGTTCGTGCTCGCGATGGAGCTCTTCTTCGAGCCGATCCGGGACATCTCCGAGTCGTTCACGACGATGCAGTCGAGCATGGCCGCGGCCGAGCGCGTGTTCTCGCTCCTCGACCGCCGGCCGGAGATCGAGTCCCCGGCCGGCGGGCTCCGCCCCGCGCGGCTCCGCGGCGAGGTGGAGTTCCGCGGCGTCACGTTCGCCTACGAGGAGGGCCGCCCCGCGGTGCGCGGCGTGTCCTTCCGCGTGGCGCCCGGGGAGACGGTGGCGCTCGTGGGCGCGACCGGCGCGGGGAAGACCACCGTCGCGTCGCTCGTCACGCGGCTCTACGACGCCGACGAGGGCGCCGTGCTGGTGGACGGCGAGGACGTCCGCCGCTTCGACCTCGCGGCGCTCCGCGGCGGCGTGACCGTGGTCCCGCAGGAGGTGTTCCTGTTCGCGGGGACCATCGAGGAGAACCTCCGCATCGGCGACCCGCGGCTCACGCGCGAGAAGCTCCTCGCGGCGTGCGCGGCCGTCGGCGCCGACCGCCTCCTCTCGCGGCTCCCGGACGGGATCGACACGGTGGTGGCGGAGCGCGGGGCGAGCCTCTCGACGGGCGAACGGCAGCTCCTCGCCATGGCCCGCGCCCTCGCGCAGGACCCGGCCGTGCTCGTCCTCGACGAGGCGACGTCGAGCGTGGACTCCGAGACCGAGGCGCTCGTCCAGGCCGCCATCGCCACGCTCCAGAAGGGCCGCACGACGCTGATCGTCGCCCATCGCCTCTCCACGATCCGCGCGGCCGACCGCATCCTCGTCTTCCACCACGGCGAACTCCGCGAACAGGGCACCCACGCCGAGCTCGCCGCCGCCGACGGCATCTACGCGACGCTGCACCGCCTGCAGGCGGCGGCCTGAGAGCCTGTCCTACTCGTTCCCGAGCGCGTTCAGGCCGGTCACGTGCATGCCCACGATCAGCATGTGGATGTCGTGGGTGCCTTCGTAGGTGATGACCGACTCGAGGTTCGCGGCGTGGCGGCCGCAGACGTACTCGTGGGTGATGCCGGACGCGCCGAGGATGTCGCGCGTGGTCCGCGCGGCGTCGAGGGCCATCTTCACGTTGTGCCGCTTCGCCATCGAGACCTGCGTGAAGTGCGACTTCCCGGCCTCCTTGAGGCTCCCGAGGCGCCACGCCATGAGCTGGCCGTTCGTGATCGCGGTGAGCATCTCGACGAGCTTGTTCTGCACCATCTGGAAGCGGCCGATGGGCTTCCCGTAGACGACGCGGGTCTTCGCGTGCGTGAGCGCCTCGTCGTAGCAGGCCTGCGCGGCGCCGACGGCGCCCCAGGCGATGCCGTAGCGCGCGCTGTTCAGGCAGTGGAGCGCGGAGACGAGGCCCTTCGTGCCGGGGAGGATCGCGTCCTTCGGGAGGCGGACGTCGTCGAAGACGAGCTCGCTCGTGTGGCTCGCGCGGAGGCTCCACTTCCGGTCGATGTCGGGCGCGGTGAAGCCCTTCGCGCCGCGCTCGACGAGGAAGCCGCGGATGCCCTCCGGCGTCTTCGCCCAGACGACCGCCACGTCGGACACCGAGCCGTTCGTGATCCACATCTTCGCGCCGTTCAGCACCCAGCCGTCGGCGGTCGGCTTCGCGGTGGTGATCATGCCGCCCGGGTCGGAGCCGAAGTCGGGCTCCGTGAGGCCGAAGCAGCCGATCGCCTCGCCCTTCGCGAGCCGCGGGAGCCAGCGCTGCTTCTGCTCCTCGCTGCCGAAGTTCCGGATCGGGTACATGACGAGCGAGCCCTGCACCGACGCGAACGAGCGGATGCCGCTGTCGCCGCGCTCGAGCTCGCGGCAGATCACGCCGTAGGCGATGTCGCCCATCCCCGCGCAGCCGTAGCCCTCGATGTTCGCGCCGAGGAGCCCGAGTTCGCCCATCTCGCGGACGATCTCCGAGGGGAAGGTCCCCTCCTCGAAGTGCCGGGAGATGTCCGGCATGATCCGTTCGTCCACGAACGAGCGGACGGTGTCGCGGACCACGCGCTCCTCGTCGGTGAGCAGGCTGTCCACGTCGAGGAAGTCGGGAGCTGTGTACGGCATCGGAGCCTCCGTCCGGGGCGGGTGGGGAAGCGGAGAGGCTATCGGGCGCGGGGCTGGATCGCGCGGAACGGGTCGGCGCGCGGCGACGCGCGGGGGATCCCCGTCACCGGAGCCGCATGCAGGAGAGCGGCGCGGCGGCGAAGGGGACGAGCAGGGCGGCGAGGGCCGCGGTGTCCCGGTTCTCCGGGTCGAGCCACGGACCCCACGCCGTCTCCGGCAGGATCACCGGCATGCGGTCGTGGACGGGGGCGACGGTCTCGTTCGGCAAGGTCGTGAGGATGGCGACGGTCTCGAGCGCCGCGTCGTCCCCCGCGCCGCTCCCGTGCGGGGGCGCTTCGTTCCCCCCGCGCCCCCCCCATCGCTCCCAGATCCCCGCGAACGCGAACGCCCGTCCGTCGGCGCGGGCGAAACGGTGCGGGATCCGCGCCTTCCCGTCCTTCAGCCACTCGAAGAAGCCGTCGGCCGGGACGAGGCAGCGTCGCGCGGCGAACGCGCGGCGGAACGAGGGCTTCTCCGCCACGGTCTCGGAGCGCGCATTGAGCATCTTCTGCCCGATCGTCGGATCGTCGGCCCAGTGCGGGACGAGGCCCCACCGGCGCGAGCCGAGCCGGCGGACGCCCCGCGGCCCTTCGACGACCACGGGCACGTCCTGCGTCGGGTAGATCATCTCCCGGGGCGGCACGGAGGCGAGTTCGGGGACGCCGAAGAGGTCCGCGAGCGCGGCGTCGGTGCGGGCGAGGGAGTAGCGGGCGCACATCGCCGCCATTGGAACGGCGGCCGCCGCGGCGGGGCGACGGATTCCGGAACCGGGCCGCGCGGCCGTTCCGGAATGCGCAGCGCCCCGGCCTTTCGGGCCGGGGCGCTGGGGGTAACTCGGTCGGAGAGCTCCGGCCCTTCCGGGCCGGAGCCGTTCCGGCTAGTAGATGTTCGTGGACTCGGTCTCCGTCACGTCGGAGGACCGGGCGCTCTTGTCCGTGCGCATGCGCGTCGTGAAGCGGACGTCACCCGTCCCGGTGGCCTTGACGGTCACGCGGTACTGGATGCGCTCCTTCGGCGCGATTGTCGGAACCGGAGCGAACGTGATCGTCTTGCCCGACACCTGGTGGCTCACGCCACGGGCGCCCTCGGCGGAGACGAACTCCTGCTCGGCCGGCAGATCGCAGGTGATGCGGACGTTGGTGTCCATCGCGTCGCCCTGGTTGGTGACGTCGATCGTGTAGGTGGTGATGCCACCGACCTCGATCGGGTCCGGCGCGTCGACGACCTCGAGGAGGACCGCCGGGACGCCTTCGTACTTCACCGGAGCGGACGCCGACACCGGCTCGCAGCAGTTCGCGCGGGCCGTGGCCGTGTTCGTGTAGGTGCCCTCGGTGGCGCCCGACATGGTCACGCTGACCGAGCGCGAGGCGCCCGGAGCGAGGTTGCCGAGGTTCCACGTGACCACCGCGCCGTTGCTGACGCCGCCGTCCGTGGCCGAGTCGAACCGCATTCCGGCCGGGATCGGGTCGTCGACCATCACGTTCACCGCTTCCGCGCTGCCCGTGTTCGAGACCGTGATCGTGAACGTGGCCGGACGCCCGTTCTTGAGGTCGCCGCGGGCGGCCGACTTCGTGATGCCGAGCTTGCACTCGGTCACGTTCGTGCTCGCCGAGGCGGAGTCGCTCAGGCCGCCGCGGGCCGTGACGCGCGCGGTGTTCGTGTAGCTGCCGCCGGACTTCGCCATCGCGTCGATGGTGAACTCCTGCGACTGGCCCGGAGCCAGGCTGATCGGGCCCCACGAGAAGGACGTGCGGCCGTCACGCGCGACCACGCCGTTCGGCAGGTCGTCGGTGACCATCACGTCCGAAGCCGTGCAGTCGCCCGGGTTCGTGACGACGATGCGGTAGGTGATCGGATCGCAGATCGTCGCGGTCGGCGTGGCCGACTTCGTGATCTTGATCGCGGCGGCGGAGGCCATCGTCTCGGCGCAGGCGCGCTTCGACATCGAGCCGCCCTCGGCCGTCATCGTCGCGCAGTTCTCGAACCGGCCCGTCCGCTTCGCGCGGACCGTGACGGAGAGGGGCTGCGAGGCCGACGGGGCCATCTCGCCGAGGTTCCACGTGAGCGTGCTGCCCGCGACGGACGCGGCGGGCGACGACGACACGTACTCCACGCCTTCCGGCAGCGGGTCGGTGACGACCACGTCGCGGAGCGACGCGTCCGAGGACGTGTTCGACGCGGTGATGCTGTAGGTGAACTCGTCGCCGACGCAGACCTGCGGGGGCGCGGTCTTCGTGATGGCGAGGTCGGGGATGATCCAGTTCTTCCGGACGACGCCCGTGGCGATCACCTTCTCCGGGTAGCAGACGCAGTCGTCCTTGCGCGCCGGGCGGATGATCGTGATCTCGACGTCGTTCGTGCCGCGGGCCGGGGAGGCCTGCGACAGCGTCGAGCGCGCGACGCCGTTGGCGTCGGTCATGACGGAGCCCGTCGAGAGGCTGCCCGCGGGGCCGCCGAGGAGGCGGTAGTTCACGCGGTAGCCGGCGTACGGCGAACCGTCGGAGTAGCGGAGGACGCGGACCATGAAGTCGTGCGTCGTCCCGGCGCGGTTCGTCGCGTCGGCCGGCCACTCCCACGTCACGTCCATCCAGTTCTTCTCGGCGAACGCCTTGTGCCGGTTCCAGTCCTGGATGGCCGGAGCGTAGGCGATCATCTTGGACGTGCCCTCGACGGTCGAGGTGATCACGGCCCAGGTCTGGCCCGCGCCCATCGCGATGTCGTCCGACGTGTCGGACGTGCCCCAGTCGAGCGTGCGGTTGCCGCTGCCCGTCGTGGAGACCGCGTAGCTGTTGTCGACCTTCTTGCCGCCGTCGACGTCCACGATTTCGCCGCCGAGGCCCGGGCCGTTGCCGAGCATCCACTCGACCTTGACGTTCGGAACGGGCGTGCCGTTCGCGTCACGGACGGTGGCGACGAAGACGTGCTGCGTCTGGACCGGGTTCACGTCCGTGAGGGGCGTGAGCTCGATCGAGTACGGTCCGGTCGGGGTGCGAACCACCACCGGCTCCGGACGGGGGGCCTCGACCACGCGCACGGGCTTCGCCGGCTCGGCCGACTTGGTGCCCGGGCAATTGGCGCAACCGCCCATGCCCATCGCCGCGACGGACATGCCGGCGGCGAGGATGAGAACTGCGTAGCGACCTCTGCTCATCAAAACCTCTCCTCGAAACACGGGCGTCCCTGGGTTGCCGTACGTCATCTCAGGCTGGTCGTACTGCGTCGCTCTCGCGAGGGAAGCGCCCGTGCCGTTCCCGTCCGCCCACGTCCAGCCTGCTTGGATCCGAGTCCTGCTGCGAGTCTCGAACCTTCGCTCTTCGAAAGCCCGGCGGCGGAACGTCCGCCGTCGCCGGACGAAACGAATGTGTCGTCACCGTCCGGAGCCCAACGCCCCGAGGTTAGTCCCGCGCCGCCCCGGCAGACAACTCTTCCGGGGAACGACGGAACGGGCCCAGCCTCGGGAGAGGGTCCGTCCGGTCGGATATGGGGCGCGGAGGGGCGGAACTTTGGTCGCCGCGGAACGCCGGAGCCTGCCGGTCCCCGGAAAGACCTTCCCGCCGGGCCCGGCGCTCGGCACGATCCCTCCCCCCGGCAGCGGGTCCCCCCGCGAGTGCCGGACGCGCGCCGAGCGGGCGTAACTCAGTGGTAGAGTGACAGCTTCCCAAGCTGTATGTCGAGGGTTCGATCCCCTTCGCCCGCTCCAGCGCCGCGCGCGGCACGAGCCCCGAGCCGGGCTGCGCCAATGCGTCGTTCCATGCACCGTTCCATACACCGTTCAACGCGTCGTTCCACGCACCGTTCAACGCACCGTTCACCGGGTCGTTCACCATGAGCTGGGGGTCCGAGCTGTTCGCGGGGTGGTTCGTCGCCTGCGCCGAGTGGATGCGGGTCAGGATCCACTCCGGACGCATCCAGCGATCGGACACCGACTTCGGCGCCATCGCCGTCCGGCTCCGGCGCACGACGCCCGAGGGGCGCCCGCTGCCCACCCGCCTGATGCGATGCCGGAGAGACGGACGGAACCTGCGCTTCACCGGCGACTGGGAACAGACGGTGGGATGGAGTTTCGCGACGGTCTCCGAGGAGGAGTACGCGCCGCTCGACCTGGACCGGGTGGTGCGGATCGACGTCCTTCCCGTGGGCCTCGAGCTCACGCTGCGCGACACGGATGCGTTCGGCACGTCCCTCCGCATCTCGGCGCGTGGAATCGAGGACCGGGACCGGCTCGTCCGGGAACTGGTCGCGGCGGTCCCGCACGTGATGGAGGCCGCCGTCGACGGAATCGCAGACGGGACGCCCGCCGCCGCGCTTCCGCCGACCGGCCGGGCCGCGGCGGGGGCGACCCCGACCGCTGAACGGCCGCACCCGGAGTCGCTCGACGATGCGTTCTCCGGCCTCGGCTCGTCGCTCTCGGGCGCCGACCGCGCGCGCCCCGCGCCGCACCGCGCGACCGGCCTCGGGACGGGCCTCTTCGCCGA
>JAJVHW010000085.1 GCA_022072415.1 Planctomycetota bacterium | reverse complement strand
CGCGCGGCGGAACCCCGCGAACCGCGCGGCGGGCGCGAGCGCCGCGGCGTCCGCCTCGGCGAGCGCCGCCGCGAGCAGCGCGTCCCGCACCGCGGGCGACACGAGCGACGAGAGACGCACCCCCGTCCGCCGCTCCGCGAGCTGCTCGAACGTCGCGATCCCGCGGTCGAGGATGGCGTCCCGCCCCGTGAACCGGAGCAGCCTCCGCTTCAGGTGCTCCGCCTGCGAGTACGTCGGCACGAGCACGAGGAACCGCTCCCCCCGCGCCGCCATCTCCGCCACGTCGGCCAGCACCGCATGCGTCTTCCCCGCCCCCGCCGGCCCGATCAGGAGCCGTCGCGTCGCGTCGGTGGGAGCGCCGCCGGTCATACCCCGAAGCTACGCGGAGGGGAGGACCGGGAGGCGCCGCGCGGAGGCGCCCGAGTTCCCGACGAAGCGCGCGGCCCGGCGTCGTGCCGCCCGCGGCGAGGCCAACTGTACCGCGGACGCCGCCCCGGCTACGATCGCCGCCCGCATGACCCCGCGCAGCAGGCTGCACCGCGACGTCGGGATTCTCGGCACCGGCCGGGCGATCCCGGCGCGGGCCGTCTCCAACGCCGAGCTCGAGCCCATGGTGAAGGGGTACGACCGGGCCTCCGGCGACTTCTCGCTGTGGGTGGACCGGGTCACGCACATCCAGGAGCGGCACTGGGTGGACCCGGCGCGGGAGACGGCGGGGATGCTGGCGCACGAGGCGTCGCGGAACGCCCTCGCGGCGGCGGGGATCGAGGGCAGGGACCTCGACCAGGTCATCTTCTGCTCGTTCACCACGTCGAACCTGTTCCCCGGCGAGCACGTCCGGCTCGCGCACGACCTCGGGAGCCAGTGCGGCGCGTTCCTGATGACGGCCGCGTGCGCCACAGCGATCTGGGGCCTCACGCTCGCCGACTCGCTCGTGCGGACGGGGCAGTGCCGGAACGTGCTCGTGGTCGCGTCGGAGTGCATCTCCCGCGTGACCGACTTCGACGACCCCATCACGGCGATCCTCTTCGGCGACTCCGCGGGCGCGATGGTCGTCGGGCGGAAGGACCCGGAGCGGGCGGGCGGAATCTACGCGCCGTCGATCCTCCGGACCGAGTGGAACGCCGACGCGATCTCCATGCGGAACAACAACTGCCCCGCGCCGAGGAACCTGATCGACGGCGACCCCCGCCGCCACGAGCGCGCGATGCTGAAGATGGAGGGCGGGCCGCGCGTGCTCCGGAACGCGGTGAACCGCATGGCCGACGTGGTCGTCGAGTCCCTCGGCTTCACGCCGCAGCACCTGAAGGACCAGGACCCCGAGCTGATGGCGCTGCTCCGGCGCGTGAAGATCGTCCCCCACCAGGCCAACGGCCGGATCGTGGACGGCCTCCAGGAGAAGCTCGGCGCCCCGCGGGAGAACGTCTACCGGACGATCTACCACACGGGCAACACGTCTTGCGCGACCACGGCCTACACGTTCGACCACGCGGTGCGCATGGGCAACCTCGACCGGCTCGAGCCCGGCGAGGGCGCGACCGAGATGGGGCGGATCGTCCCCTGCGGCGACCGCATCCGCGAGGGCGACGTCGTGGTCCTCACGTCCATCGGCGCCGGGTACGTCTTCGGGGCCGTCGCGATCGAGATGGCGGCCGTCCGCGACATGGCGTGACGGGGACAGCCTTCACGTCTCCACTTCCGCTCGACCATCACCTGCCTCAACGGGACGTCATGGCGGAAGTGGAGAAGTGAAAGCTGTCCCCTCGATGACGATTTGACGGCCCCGCGGCCCCGCGCCCGCCTGCCGGGCCATTGGCACGCTCGTTGTGATTCCGGGGATGTCGCGCCGCGCCGGATGTCACGGAGACGCCGGTAACGCGCGTCACGTCTCGACGAGGAGTCAGCCATGAACGCACCCATGATCCGCCGCCCGACGCACGCCGGGCACCCGTTCGACCGCATGTTCGAGCACATGCTCGGGGACTGGTGCGGTCCGGACGGCACGTGCAACGAGATGACGACGTTCTCGCCGTCGCTCGACGTCCACGAGACCGACAAGGACATCGTGGTCGCCGTCGAGGTCCCCGGCATGGAGCCGAAGGACCTGCAGGTGAGCTTCGAGCAGAACGTGCTCACCATCTCGGGCGAGAAGCGCTCCGAGGAGCGGAAGAAGGAGGACCGCCTCCACCGCGTCGAGCGCCGCTACGGCCGCTTCGTGCGGAAGGTCGAGTTCGGCTCCGCCGTGGACGGCGACCGCATCGAGGCCGCGTTCCGGAACGGCGTGCTGACCGTCACGCTCCCGAAGACGGAGAAGGCCCGCGCCCGCACGATCGACGTGAAGGCGTAGGAAGGGGCCGCAAGGGCGTTGCGACGCAGGGGGACAGCTTTCACTTCTTCACTTTCGCTGCGACGGGGTCCGGCCATCTCCGCGCCGCGGTCGCGAAAGTGAAGAAGTGAAAGCTGTCCCCGACTCTCTCCGCGCCGCGGTCGCGAAAGTGAAGAAGTGAAAGCTGTCCCCGATCATCTCCCCGATCCGTCATTCGCCGGTACGATCCGGCGGATGAGCAGCAGCATCGCCGGAAGGGTCGTGTTCGCCGTCGGCGTCGTCGCCGCATCGGCGGCGGCGGCATGGTTCGCGTCGTCGCACGGACGGGGCGAGCCGGCCCCGGCGACGGGCATGTCGTCGAACGCGATGCTGCTCGCGCGCCTGGACGAGCTCGAGCGCCGGCTCGACAACCAGTCCCGGCAGATCGAGCGCATCCGCGAGACCGCCGACACGGCGCTCCGGCGCGCCTCCGAGGCCGCGGAGCGCGAGCCGGGATCCGGCGCGGATGCGGCCTCGCCCGGGGACGGTTCCGGCGGCGCTCCCGTCGAACCGCGCGCGACCGGCCGACGTCCCGGCACGGAGCCGACGAACGACGAACTCGTCGCCGAGCGCATGCGGAGCGCGCAGGAAGTCGCCACGAAGGTGCAGGTGAACCTCCTCCGGCACCACATGGCGCTCCTCGCCGACGAGACGGAGCAGGGCCAGCGCGACCGCGCGACCCAGGCGTTCGCCGACGGCCGCGGCCTCGCGCTCCGCATGGAGGCGACCGAGGATCAGGAGGCGAAGATCCAGGGCATCGTCGCCGACGAGATGAACGCGCTCGTCCGCGAGGTCGGCCCCCTCGTCAGGGCCGGAGTCGAGTCCGCGGAGACCGACGTGCTTGTCGCGCGGCACGAGGCGGTCTGGGCGGAGACCGACCGGAAGCTCCGCGCCGTCCTGGACGACGCGCAGTGGAAGGCGTGGACCGTCGAGGCGGAAGCCACGCGGAAGCGCCAGACGATGCTCCTCCGGTCGTTCCGCCCGCAGCGGTAAGGCGTCGTCCCGAAACAAGTGACACACTTGGCCGCGATGCAGCGAGCCGGCTGCAAGGCGGGCGAGCGGCGCGAACTCAACGGAGAGAGGTGCGGCGCGAGCCCAACGCGGGGTACGGTCAAGAGTTGTGGACGGCGGCCGGCGCGGGTCGTTCATGCGGCGACCTTGATGCCGTCCTGGAAGCGGACGCCCTGGACGAGGTCGCCGAGGCGTTCGACAGCGTCGAGCCGGCGCCACGAGCGCTCGGCCGACTGGCACAGCTTGAAGACCATCGTGAGGCAGGCGATGCGTGAGCCGGACCCCTTGGTCCGGTCGGTCCGCAGCCTCACGGTGGAGAAGGTGGACTCGATCGGGTTCGTGGTCCGCAGATGCTTCCAGTGCTCGGCCGGGAAGTCGTAGAAGGCGAGCAGCGCGTCCCTGTCCTTCTCGACGCACTCGACGGCCTTCGGGTACTTCGCGCGGAACAACTCGCCGAAGCTCGCGAGGGCGCGCAACGCGTTCGCCCGGCTCTCGGCCATCCAGATCTGATGCAGGTGGCGCTTCGCCTCCGGGTGCAGCGTCTTCGGGAGCTTGTTCAGGACGTTCGCCGTCTTGTGGACCCAGCACCGCTGCTCACGCGTCGTCGGGAAGACCTTCGGGAGGGCGGCCCAGAAGCCGAGCGCGCCGTCGCCGATCGCGAGTTCAGGGGCGACCGTCATCCCGCGGTCGCGCAGCGAGAGCAGCACGTCCTTCCACGACTCCTCGCTCTCGCGCACCCCGTCGTGGACCGCGAGCAGCACCTTCTCGCCGTCCGAGGTCGCGCCGATCACGACGAGGATGCAGGCCCGCTCGCCGGTCAGGCGCACGTTCACGTGGACGCCGTCGACCCACAGGTACACGTACCGCTTCGATCCGAGCGGCCGCCTGGTCCACGCCTCGTACTCCTCCTCCCACACCTCCTTGAGCCGCACGATCGTCCGCGACGACAGACCCGGCGCGTCCGGCCCGAAGATCGACGCCAGCGCCTGCTGGAAGCCGTTCGTCGAAACGCCCGAGAGGTACAGCCACGGGAGCAGTTCCTCGACCGAGCGCGTCTTGCGCAGGTACGGCGGCAGGATCTTGCTCGTGTAGCGCACGGGCTCGCCGACCCCGTCCGTCCGGCCGTCGCGTACGCGCGGGGCCCGCACCGGCACCGGGCCCAGGCCCGTCTGGACCTCGCGCTCCTGCGCGTGGCCGTTGCGCACGACGAGCCGCCGGCCCCGCTCGTCCCGCTCCTCGACGGCCGCCGCGATGTACGCGGCGACCTCGTCCTCAAGCGCCTGCGCGAGCATCTTCTTCGCACCGGCTCGCGCGATCTCGGTCAGCACGTCGCGGACGACCGTGGCTGCTGGCGCCTGGGCTCCCTGTTCCGTACCCTTGGACATGCGGCGTACTCCTGCCCCGTGTAGGGGCGTTCTGGTGGCCTCGTTTGCACAAGGCACCAAGGGTACGCCGCACTTCGTTCCGGGGTCGCCGTCCACAACTCTTGACCGTACCCCGCCCAACGCAGCAGCAGGCCGCTGCATTGCGGCAGCTTGCTGGCGTGCGGGTTGCGGTCCAATCATGCGGGGACTTCCGGCGACGGACGTCGCAACCCGCATGACGAAGTGTGTCAGTTGTTTCGGGACGACGCCTAACCGTCACTTCGGCGGCGCGTCGCCCGACGGGGCGCCCGGGGCCGGTGCGCTCGCAGCGGCGCCCGCGGGTGCCGGGGGCGCGTCCTCGCCCCACCGCAGGAACCAGAGCTCCACCTGGTCGAGGGTCATCACCGGGTGCGCGTCCAGCGCCCCGCCTCCGGTCGTCGTGGGCAGGAGCACGCTCGCCTCCGTCGCGGCGTGTTTCTCGATCCACTCGATCGCGGCGACGCCGCGGCGGGCGGTGTCCTTCGACGCGCGAAGCTCCGCGTGCTCCTCGAGCGCGAGAACCTCGCCGTGCAGGCGGAGGCCCTTCGCCGCGGCCACGTCGGGGTGCTTCCCCGCGAGGGACGACGCGGTGTCGGTCTCGCCGGCCTCGCACACGAGGAGGAGCGCGCCCTGCCGGTCGTCGGCCGAAAGGGTCGGGAACGCCTTCTCGACGCTCCGCGCGACCGCGCGCTCGAAGGTCTCGCCCTTCTTCGGGTCCGGCACGGCCGGCGCCACGGCGCGCACGCTCGTGAAGGCCGCGCCCTGTTCGGCGAGGACGACGCGCCGCGCGGCGAGCCGGGCGCGGGCAGGCGCGGTCGCGACGAGCACGTTCAGACGGTCGATGCGATCCGATGCGCGGTAGAAGTCCGGCTCGCGCCGCTTCGTCCGCTGGCCGCCGAACGCCGTCGTCTCGCAGAGGTGCGCGCGGAGGATCTCGCGGTCGAGGTCGAGGTCGGTCTGGAGCCGCCCCGCGACGGCGTTCGCCAGCGTCCGGAACTCCTCGAGCGCGCCGTGGATGTACTCCTTCTCGAGTTCGCTCGCGCGGCGCGTCGGCAGCGCGGTGCGCTCGGCGACGATCCACGCCGAGAGACCGTCGAGCGCGTCGCGCGGCCGCCCCTCGGCGATGGCCTGCTCGGCCTTCATGAACTGCGAGAGGCGCTCGCTCATCACGGTGGTGACGTCGCGCGGGCGCCCGTCGGGGACGGCGGTCTTCGACCGTTCGATCAGGTCCCCGATGACGCGCTCCACGCGCAGGACCACCGCGTCCTCCGGCTCGCGGATCGCGCGGAGCGCGTGCAGGATGTTCCTGCGCCGCCCCCACGCGAGGCGGACGGGCTCCTCGTCGATCGAGAACTCCGCGCCGATGGCGCGGTACTCGTCGGCGACCTTCTGCCAGCGGTCCTCGTTCTGCGTGGAGCAGGGCTTGAGGAGCTGCTCGCGGGCGAGGGCCTCGTCGTACCGGCGCTGCGCCTCGGAGATCTGCGGACCTGCGTCCGTCACGGCGGGTCCGCCCGAGAACTTCTCGATCAGCGCGGACGCGCCTCCGCTCGCGACGAACCACGCGATCCCGGCCGCGGCGACGAGGACGGGGAGCGCCTTCCAGATCCAGGACTGGGCGCCCCTCTTCTGGTGGCTGCGGTCCTGCGGTCCGCCGGAGAGGAGCGCGATCTCGCCGAGGCGGCGGCTCACGTCCGCGGCGTCCTGCGGGCGCGCCTCGGGACTGCGCGCGGTCATCCCGGCGACGATCTCGACGACGTCGAGCGGGATCGCTCCGCGCATCGACGTGACCGGCGCCGCGTCCCCCTGCTCCATCGACGCGAGCAGTTCCGCGCGGGATCTCCCCGCGTACGGCGGGTGCCCGCTGAGGGCCCAGTAGAGCGACGCGCCGAGGCAGTAGACGTCGGTCGCCGCGGACACCTCGCCGCCGGTGATCTGCTCCGGCGCGAGGAACGGCGAGTCGCCGCGGCCGTCGGGGACCCCGTCCACCGCGAGCGCGGAGACCGGCGCGCCGAGCTTCACCTGGCCGTTCCGGCCGAGCAGGATCGACGACGGCTTGAGGTCGCGGTGGACGATCCCCTTCGCGTGCAGGTGCGCGAGCCCCGCCGCGGCGTGGCTCGCCATGCGGACGGCCTCGCGCCACGGAACCCCCGCGTGCCCGAACGCGCGGACGCGCTGCTCGAGCGTGCCTCCGTTCGCGAGCTCCATCGCGTAGTAGTGGAGCCCGTCGGCCTCGCCCGCCTCGAAGACCGGGACGACCTGCGGATGCGTCAGCGTCGCCGCCGCCTCCGCCTCGCTGCGGAACGCCTCCGCGCGGCCGGGAAGCTGCGCGAGCGAGGGTTCGAGCACCTTGACCGCCACGTCCTTCCCGCGGGCGAGATGCACGCCGCGGAAGACCGGCCCCGAGGGGCCCTCGCCGATCCTCTCGGAGATCGTGTAGCCCGGGATCTCCGGCAGGGGCGGCGCCTCGCCGGTGCCGGCGCCGTCACTGGCACTGTCACTGGCACTGGCAGGCTCGACGGGCGCAGTCGCGTCGGTGGACATGGTCCGAGGCCTATCGGCAGCCCGATGGGGTCAGCTTTCACTTCTTCACTTCCGCCCCTCGACTCCCTCCTGCCCCGCCGGCCGCCTCGCGAACGTGAAGCCGTGGGAGCTGACGCCTTGGGCACCCTTTGGGCCAGCTACTGCCGCAGCGTGGTCACCGAGTCCGCGGCGAGGGTCCCGTGCGTCGTCGTCGTGCCGTCCGGCCAGCGGACCGTCACGTCGCGGAGGGGTTCCCCTGCGGTGCCGAAGTGGAGGCGGAGGTCGGGGGCGCAGAGATAGCCGTCGGACGACGCGACGCGGCGGACGAGCGTTCGTTCGCCGTGCGCGGTCCTCACGCGGCCTGCGACCACGGCGCCGATCGCGAGCGCGTTCTTCCCGCGGCCCGCGAGGCGCACGCGCACCGCCGACCCGCCCTCCGTCACGTTCCGGAACGCGGCGAGCTTCCCGTCGAGGGAGCTCACGAGGAGGTCCTCGCGGCCGTCGTCGTCGAGGTCGCACGCGATCGCGGCGCGGCCCGCGGACGCGAGGAGCGGCGCGCCCGTCACGTCGGTCAGCTTCTCGAACTTCGGCGCGGCGCCGCCCGCGATGCCGCGGAGGAGGAATGTCGGCTGCGGCGTCAGCGTGCGGATGTCGCCGTGGACGAGGAGCAGGTCGGTCACGCCGTCGCGGTCCGCGTCGAGCGCGGTGTGCGTCCAGCCGACGAGGTTCTGCCCGAAGCCCGCGATGCCCCAGTCCCCCGCGCGGTCGGTCCAGCCGTTCTTCCGGCGCTGGTAGACGACGCCGCCCCGCGTGTCCGGCGAGAGGAGCTCCTCGGCTCCGTCTCCGTCGAGGTCCGCGAGCGTCGTCCCCATGCTCGCGCGGTCCTCGGCCTCGCGGCCGACGGCCACGCCGAGGATCGCCGCCGACTCCGTGAACGTGCCGTCGCCGCGGTTCCTCCAGAGGAAGTTCGGCCCCGAGTCGTTGGCGACATAGACGTCCGCCCAGCCGTCGCCGTCGGCGTCGAACGCGGAGACGCCCATCGCCTTCCCCGGCTTCCCGAGCCCCGCCGCGGCGGTCGCGTCCTCGAACGTCCCGTCGCCGCGGTTCCGCCAGAGGTACGCGGGCTGCCCCTTGTAGGCCATGGGCCCGGGGAACGTGCCCATGGCCGAGTGGTCCATCCCGCCGGAGGACTGCTCGATGTCCACGTACTGCCCGATGAACACGTCGAGGTCGCCGTCCCGGTCGTGGTCGAGGAACGCCGCGCCGGCGGCGAACGGGGCGGCGATCCCGCTCGCCTTCGTCACGTCCTCGAACGTGCCGTCGCCGCGCCCGCGCAGGAGGACGGGAGCTCCGTAGCACGAAACGAGCACGTCGGCGATGCCGTCGCCGTCCGCGTCGCCGACGCACGCGCCCATGCCGAAGCCCGTCACGTCGAGCCCCGCCGCGTCGGTCGCGTCCTCGAACCGCATGCCGCCCAGGTTCCGGAGGAGCCGCGTCTTCGCGGGTCTCTCGGGACGCGGCGCGCCGGCGAGGGTGGGGTGCCATCCGCCGTTCACGCAGAGGATGTCGGCGTCGCCGTCGCGGTCGCAGTCGACGACCGCGAACCCGCCCATCGCGGACTTCGGAAGGTTGTCGAGGGCGCCGCCGGGCAGCTCGTGGCGGAAGCGGAGGCCCGAGGACTCCGGGACGGGCTCGAACCGGACCGGCCCGGGCGGCCGCGGGCCGCACGCGGCCAGCGGGAGGACGAGAGCCGCCGTGCGGATCACCGCGTGGCGTCGCGCGTTCACTCGACGACGAACTCCACCGGCGTGCGCCCGCCCTCGAACACCTCGACGCCGCCCTTCACGACCGGCGTCTCGGAGCCCTTCTGCCGGAGCGCGACCTGGTAGACGCCGAGCCCGAGGCCGGACACGGTGACCGCGCCGGACGCGTCGGTGGTGCTCCGCCCGGTCGAGAAGATCGTCTGCATCGTGAGGCCCTGGCGGACCTCCTTCCCCGACGCGTCGTACACGGTGACGAGCGCGTCCTTCACCGCCGTGCCGTCGGCCTTCCGCGCCGTGACGTCGATCTTCCCGCCCTGGTAGAGCGTGACGTCGGCCGTGACGGACGCCGCCGCCGTGAGGACGACCCGCGTCGTCGCGGGCGCGTAGCCCTCCTTCTGGAAGACGAGCTCGTAGGTCTCCGGACGGAGCGAGCCCTGCGTGTACGAACCGTCGCTCCCCGACTGCACCTGCGCCAGCGAGAAGAGGTCGCGCCCGTCCTTGTCGCGGACGAAGAGCGCCGCGCCCTCGACGGGGTCGCCCTTCGCGTTCCTGACGGTCCCGGTCACCGTGCATCCGGGACCGAGCCGGATCTCGAGGTTCTCGCGCGTCTCGCCCTGCTTCAGCTCGAACGGGCCCACCACCTCGATCCCGTAGCCGTCCTTCTGCGCGCGGAGCTGGTAGCTCCCGTCCTCGAGGTTCTTCACCGAGAACCGCCCCGCCGCGTCCACGACGCCGCCGCCGCGGTTCCGCCGCACGAGGTCGGTGAGCCCGCCGCCCTCGCTCGTGACGACGACGTCGCACTGGACCCACACGCCGCCGAGCGGCTGCCCGCTCGCCGCGTCGAGCACGACGCCTCCGAGGGACCCCGTCGCGAGCTCGAGCACGAACTCGGCCGGAGCCTCGCTCTCCTTCACCGTGAGCGAGACGGGCTTCGAGCTCCGCCCGCCCCAGGCGCGGACGACGAACCGCCCCGCCGGCACGTTCTCGAACGCGACGACGCCCGCGTCGCTCGAACGTTCCTGCGCGTTGAACTGCCCGCCGTCGTCGGCCACGATCGACACCTGCGCGCCGCCGACCGGCGTCTCGCCCTGCATCACGCGGCCGGTCACGCGCTGCCCGCCCGCGACCGGCGCGAAGTCGATCACGACGACGGCGTCGCTCTCGATGGCGACGCCCGACCGCGAGTCCCCGCGGCGCCCCGGAGCGAAGTCGCCGGACGACACGGTGTAGTTCGTCCCCGCGGGGATGTGCGTGATCTCGTAGGTGCCGTCGGCCTTCGTCGTCGCGCGGCGCGCGGCGGCGAAGTCGAAGCCGCGGAACACCGTGACCGTCTGCCCGGCGACGGGCTTCCCGTCCGGCCCCTTCACGACCCCGCGCACGGTGCCCCCGCTCCCGAGCCGGAACTCGCGCGGTTCCGGGAGCGGCTGCCCGGGGCCGTGGGGCGCGGGCTCGACGCCTTCGAACGACGCCTCGTCGTGGTCGATGTGGGACACCCAGACCGACACCGCGCGGCGCGGCAGGTGGTCGAGCGCGAAGAGACCCTGCGCGTCGGTGACCGTGCGCTGGTCCTTCACCGGCGAGGGCGGCATGCCGCCGCGCTTCAGGAAGACCTGCGCACCGCGGATCGGCTGCCCCGTCGTCTTCGACACGACCTTCCCGCGGATCATCCCCGACGGCTCGAGCTTCACCTCGGCCGGCGCGGGCGCGTTCAGCACGACCTTCGCGACGTTCTGCATCGCGTAGCCGGGCGACGTCACCTCGGCGCCGTAGTCGGCGGCCGGGAGGAGCTTCACCTTGTAGACGCCGTCCTCGGTCTTCGCCTCGAAGAGCGGCGAGAACGCGTACGCGAAGGGCGACTTGCGGTAGGGGCGGACGCCGAACTCCTTCACGGGCTCCCCCGTCGCCGCGTCCGTGCAGCGGATCCAGAGGTGCTCGCCGTCGGACATCTCGACGACGAGGTCCTTCGTCCCGGCCTGGATGCCCTGGAGTTCCTTCCCGCCCATGTCCTCCTTGGCGACCACCATCATGTGGTTCCCGGAGGTGAGCCCCTTCGCCACGAAGCGCCCCTCGGCGTCGGTGGTGACCGTCGGCACGTTCGAGAAGTTCCCCCCGAAGCGCATGACGAAGACGCGCGCGCCCTCGACGGGCTTCTTCTCCGCGCCCGCCACGACCGTTCCCTCGATGGTGAGGCCCGGCTCCATCTCGAGCTTGATCTCGGTCTTCGTGTCGCGCTGGATGCTGACGCGCTCGTCCACCTCGAAGCTCATCCCCTCCGCCTCGGCGAACACGTCGTAGGCGGAAGGCGGGAGCTTCTCGAAGACGCACGCCCCCGCAGCGTCGGTCTCGCCGCGGGCGACGGTGCCCCCGGGGACCTTCTCGAGGTTGCCCAGGCCGAGGAGCGCGCGATACGAGGCGGACGTGGCGGTGACGACGGCCCCGGGCACGGGCTGCCCGTTCGTGGTGACGAGGACGCGCACGACGTTGGTCGCGTCGGGGTCGATCGGCGCGCCGAGGTAGAGCGTGCCCGCGTCGAGCGTCTGCCCCGCCTCGACGAAGAGCCGCTCCATGCCTCCCGCCGCGTAGCCCTCGGCCACCGCGTCCAGGGCGACCGCGCCGCCGGGCGGCACGTTCTTCAGCAGGAAGGGGGGCCCCGCCTCGACCCGCGCGCGCGCGACGGGCTTCCCGCGGATCCACGCGGTCACGATCGTCTCCCGCGCCGGGACGCCGGGCGCGGCGAGCACCTTCCCCTTGATCGCGCCGAGGTCGGGCTTCTGCGGCTCGTCCTGCCCGATCGACTCCTGCGAGCGGAGGAACGCGGAGAGGTGCGCGTCCTTCGCGCGGGCCTTCTCCTCCTTCTTCGCGCGTTCGCGCTTCGCGGCGGCCGCCGCGGCGTCGTCGCCCGCGGCCTCGGCGCCCGTGCCTTCGCGTGCGGACCGGCGGGACGCGTCCGGATCGTCCCCGCCGCGGAGCGTCAGCCAGACGAGCAGCCCGACGAGCAGCAGCCCGATCACGAGGAGGATGCGTCTCACGTGGAGTCCTTTCGCGCGCGACCGGCGCGGAGCCGGTGCGCGATCCCGTGGAACCCGCTCAGTCGTTCGCGCGTTCCATGAACTCGCCGGTCCGCGTGTCCACGCGCACCTTCGAGCCCTGCTCCACGAAGAGCGGCACCTTCACGACGAGACCGGTCTCGAGCGTCGCTTCCTTGCGCGTGTTGGTCACCGTGTCGCCGCGCACGCCGGGCGTCGTCTCGACGATCTTCAGCACGACGCTCGCGGGGAGGTCGATGCCGATCGGCACGCCTTCGTGGAGCTGCATCTGCACGTTGGTGTTCTCGACGAGGAAGTTCTTCCCGTCGCCGATCGCGTCCTCGTCCACCGTGACCTGGTCGTAGGTCTCCGTGTTCATGAACGTGTAGAGGTTCCGCTCGCGGAAGAGGTACTGGAACTCCCCGGTCTCGACGAACACCGGCTCGATCTTGTCGGTCGAGCGGAAGCGCATCTCGTGCTTCGCGCCGGTGCGGAGGTTCCGGAGCACCGACTGCACCATGCCCCGCCAGTTCCCCGGCGTGACGTGCTGCGTGTCCATGCAGCGCCACAGGTCACCCTCGTGCTTGATGACCATGCCCTTCTTCATCTCGGTTGCGTTCGGCACTTCTGGCTCCTTGGGAAACTTGGATCCAGAAAGCTACCGCACCCGGCCGCGGGCGGGAAGCGGGGCCCGGTCCCCGGCTCGCTTCGGGCAGCGGGAGCGCGCAGCCCGCACGGGCCGGCCTCGCTCGCGGGTGTCCCGCGCGCGCATCGCGGGCGGTCCCCCTCCGACCCGCGGCGTGTCGGAACGGTGCGGTCCGCGTCGCGGACGCGGCACGAGAACGGCGTCAGACGTCCAGGCGGAAGCGGATCGGCGGCACGCGGACGCGCGCGCGGCACGGAACCCCGTCGATCGTCGCGGCGGCGAACCGCCAGCGGCGCACCGCGGCGACGGCCGCGTCGTCGAGCGAGCGCCATCCGGACGTGACCTCGATCTCGATCTCGCCCGGCGATCCGTCCGCGAGGACTTCGACGACGAGACGGACCACACCTTCGGCGCCCGCGTCGCGCGCGTCGTCGGGGTACGACGGAGCCGTCTGCGACACGATGCGCACGCCGGTCGTCACGGGCGCGCGCTCG
>JAJVHW010000130.1 GCA_022072415.1 Planctomycetota bacterium | reverse complement strand
CGGCGCCCTCCGCGCGGCGCTCGACTGGCTCGCGAGGCACCAGGACCCGGACGGCGCGTGGAACGGGATGAAGTTCCCGGCCCGGTGCGCGGCCGGCGGCCCGCGGTGCGGCGGTCCCGCGGAACGGGAGTACGCGGCGGGGTGCACGTCGCTCGCGCTGCTCGCGTTCCTCGGCGCGGGCCACACGCACCGCGAGGGCGAGTGGATGCCGGTCGTCGCGCGCGGGTTCGACGCGCTGCTCCGCATGCAGCGGAAGGACGGCAGCTTCGCGACGGACGAGAAGCGCGCGTACGCGTCGGCGATCGCGGCCGCGGCGCTGGCCGAGGGCGCGGGCATGACGGCGAGCCCGCGTCTCCGCGCGGCGGCCGAGCGCGCGGTCGGGTACTTCGTCGCGCGGCAGGCGGAGACGGGCGGGTGGCGCTACGACCCCGGGGACGGCGCCGCCGACACGTCGGTCACCTCGTGGGTGTCCCTCGCCCTCGCCTCGGCGAGGAAGTCCGGGATCGCCGTCCCGGATGCGACGGTCGCCGGCGCGCGCGCCTGGATCGCGAGGGTGCGGGGCGACGACGGCTCCGTCGGCTACCTGGGCCGCGCGGGCGGATACCCGTCGCTGCTCGGCGCCGCGATGTTCGCCGACGTGGCGCTCGGCGGCGATGCCGACGCCCGCGAGAACCGCGCCACCGCCGCGCTGCTGCTCCGCCACCTCCCGCGCATCGCCCGGGACGACGCCGACGGCGGCAGTTCCTTCGGCGCCGCCGATCCGATGCACTGGTACCACGGCTCCCTCGCGGCGTTCCAGGCCGGAGGCGCCGTGTGGGAGCGGTGGCACGAACGCCTCCGTCCCGTGCTGCTCGGGACGCAGGAAGTCTCGGGCGACGCCCGCGGGAGCTATCCCCCGTCGGGGAGCAGCGGACGCCACGGCGGGCGCGTCGTGACGACCGCGCTCTGCGCGCTCAGCCTCGAGATCTACTGGCGCTACCCGCGCGCGACGCTTCGCTGAGAGGGTGTCGCGAAGTGAACCCCGAGCGTCGGCCCTTCCGCGGAGCCTGCCGGCAAGGCGCGCGGACGAAGGCGACTCTACGGAGCGAGTCGTCGAGGCCGCGCAACGCAGCCGGAAGGCTCCGCGGACGGGCCGCAAAGCGGGCGCGCGACGTGCATCGCACCGCAACAGGTCTCCCGCAGGATCGAACCTCGCACGTCGCGTGACCGGCGCCGGGGTTCAGTTCGCGAGACCGTCCGAGGGTGTCACTGGAGTTCGACGAGGAAGACGTCGGTCTGCAGGTTTCCGTCCGAGGGCGCGAGGTTCGTCGCGAGAGAGTCGAACACGATGACGCGGCCGTTCGCGCTCAGGGCCGGGCGGCGGCTCGCGGCGTCCCCGTTCCCCGGACCGTCCGGCACGGACACGACGGCGAGCGACCGCTTCTTCACGTTCGCGACGTAGACGTCCTCGGTGTCGGTGGGGTCGCCGGGCAGCAGGTTCGTCGCGGGCGTGCTGAAGGCGACGACGTTGCCGTTCGACGAGATGGAGAGGAAGGAGGTCGCGCCGTTCGAGCCGGCCTCGCCCGCTCGGGTGAGCGCCAGCCCCTTCCCGCCCTTCGACTTCACCCGATACGCCTGCGTGGCGACGCCGGGGGGCAGCGCCCCGCGGAGGTTCGTCGCGTCGGTGGAGGTCGCCACCCACTTCCCGTTGGCGGAGAGCACGGAGAAGAAGGCCGGATTGTCGAGCCCGGCGCCTCCGGTCGTGCGGAGCGGCCGGTACACCTTGCCGGACTTCATGTCCTTCACCAGCGGCCCGTAGCTGCCCTCGTCGGCCGGATCGGCGTCGGAGAACGCATCGACCGACGCGTGGAGGAGCACATACCGTCCGTTGGCGGAGATGCCGGGGTCGAACGCGCCCCCGGCGGTCCGCGTGCCGTCCCGGCCGACGCTCGCGATCTCCACTCCGCCGTTCAGGAGATCGGCGCGGAAGACGTCGTAGTCGCCGTTCGTGTCCGCGCCCTCGGTCAGGTTCGAGGCCCGCGAGTCGAATGCCGCCCAGCGCCCGTCAGCGGAGAGGAAGACCAGGTCCGAGGGGGCGTCCGCCTCCGCGCCGCCGGGTCCCACGGAGATCCGCCGCGTCGCGCCGGTCGCCGTGTCCCGGACGAAGATGTCGCGCACGCCGTTCGTGTCGCCCGGCACGAGGTTCGTCGCGTCGGAGGCGAACGCGACGAAGCGCCCGTCGCCGGACACGGAGCAGTTGAAACTCGGGCCGTCGGCTTCCGCGCCGTCGCCGGACAGGGAGACGCGGCGCGTCTCGCCGGTCTCGCGGTCGAGGAGGAAGATGTCGGTCGTGCCGTTCGTGTCCGCGCCCACGATGTCGGACGCCGACGACGCGAACGCGACGAACCGCCCGTCGGTCGACACGCGCGCGCGGAGGCTCGGGCCGTCGGGGTCGCCGCCCTCGGTGTCGAGCGACACCCGCTCCGGCGCAGCGGACGCGGTGGCGAGCAGGACGAGGACGATGGCGGCGGACGTCGGGCGGGCAGGGCGCATGTTCGGGAGGGCCTCCGGGCTTGGTGCCATTCGTTGCGGGGGGCACGTTCGCCCCCCCTGCCGCTGCGGGGCGGGAGGGTCGCGGATTGTGCGTTCACGCGCACCGGGCGCCAAATCCGATCCGTCGGCAAGTCGACGGCACCTCCCGCGTCCCTACCACTGCGTCAGCACGAACGTCTTCCACTCCTTCTCCATGTCCTCGATCAGGTTCCAGCCCCACACCTTCTGCCACGGCGTGTCGTCCTTCGCGGGGGGCGTGCGGACGTAGTCGCAGTGCTTCCTGAACTTCTCGGGGTCGCGCTTCGTCAGGAAGGTCACGAGGCCCATGGCCCCGCCGGCCTCGGCCGGTCCGTAGTCCGCGGGCTTCATGCGGAGGAACTTCCGCATGTCCGGGAACTCCCCCGCCTGCACCGCCTTCACGCACCGCTCCTTGAACTCGTTCCGCCCGTCGAGCGTGCTGTCCTTCTTCGCGCCCTTGCCGGGACGCTTGTCCGACGTGCCCTTGTCCTTCTGCGCGTCCGGGATGCCGAGGCACGGGCTCTTCTGCGCGCCCATCACCTCGAACTCGACGAGGCAGGCGAGCCCCTCCTCGATCCAGGTCGGCGGGTTCTGGCGGAAGTACATCCACGTCACCACGTGCGACGCGTTGTGCGCGAAGTGGTTCCAGATGTCCTCGCCGCCCTTCTCCGTGGGGAAGCGCACGATCAGGGGCTGCGGCTGGTGGCGGTAGTAGCCGCCGAGGTCCGGGCGCTGGACCATGTCGAACTTCGCCTGGGACATCGGGTTCGACTGCTGCGACTTCTTCACGTACTCGACGTAGTCCTCGAAGCGCTTGAACGCGACGGCGGGCTGCGTGCCCTGCCACATGTGCTCCTGCCCGAGGTAGGACGCCGTCTTCTCGTACGCGTCGTCCATCTCCGCCAGGTGCTTCGCGGCCTCCTTGTCGCCGGTGTTGTCGAGGAAGACCCAGTGCTTCCCCTCGTGCATGGTCACGGCCACGCCGAACAGCGCCTGCCACTTCCGGCGGCGCCCCTCGACCTCGGCCTCGGCCATGAGGCGGGGAAGGTCCTCCTTCTTGACCCACTTGCCCTCGAACTTCACGTCGCCGTTCTCCTCGCGGGCGTCGGGGAAGTCGGGGGCGAGCTTCAGCACCTTCTCGAGAGTCTTCGCGGCCTCCTTCGGGAGGTCCGCCGCGTGCTCCTTCTGGAACTTGTAGAGGTCCCAGAGGACGAGGACGTTCTTCGGCTCCTTCTCGACCGCCGCCTGGAGGTCCGCGAGCACCTCCGGCGCGCCCTTCCCGAGGGAGCGGTTGACGATGTCGCCGACGGCGACCCGCTTCACGCCCGCGAGGGTCTTGATCGAGACGAACCCGCCCTCCTCCTTCAGGATCTTCCCGTCGAGCTTCGACCCGTCGGCCATCTCGAGGACGTCGGCCGAAGCGACCCCTCCGAGGGACACGAGGAGGGCGGCGAGGACGGCGCAGTGGATCGTTCGGTGCATGCGGAAGCTCCCGGGGCGGGGACCGGTGAAGGCCCCAGCGAAGAGCGTACCGGAACGGTCTCACGCGCTCCTCACGAAGCCGGGCCCTCCCGCCCGCGTTCCGGGGTAGGTTGTCTCCGGAGGGCTTCGATGTCCCGACCCCGCCGAGGCTTCTGGTCCGTGATCGCGCTGTCCGCCGGCGTCCCGTTCCTCGGGACCGGCGCCGCCTTGGGCGACGTGGACCTCGAGGTGCGCCCGGGCGACTCGGTGCGGGGGACGCTCTCCCCCGCCGCGGAGTCCGAGCGGATCCGGATCTACCTCCCCGCGTCCGGCGCGCGGATGTCCCTCAAGGCGAAGGCCGCGCGCGGGGGGCCCGTGCTCCGCGTGACGACGGCCGACTTCGAGGACGACCTCGTGTTCACGGGCGCGGGGACGAAGGTCGCCTCCGCGAAGCAGGCCTACGACGGTCCGGGCGAGGCGCAGGTGCTCGTCACGTCGGAGGACGGCGCGGCGACCGGCGACTACTCGATCCGCATCGTCACGCGGGTGCCGAAGCGCGAGTCGCGGAACGTGACCGTGCCCCCGGCGGGAGCGGCCGTCGTGGTCGGCGCCGAGGCGGGGATGCGGATCGCTGTGACCGCGGAGTCCGCGGACGCGGACGCCGACTTCCGGTTCGGCGAGGTCAGCGGACCCGGCGGCTTCCTGCTCGACGCCGGCTCGGCCGAACCGGGCGGTGCGGCGGATTCGGTCGCGCCGTTCACGGCGCCGACGGCCGGAGAGTACGCGTTCGGGATCCTCAGCGGCGCGGCGGCGGACACGGAGGTCGCCCTGACGATCACCCGCACGCGGTCGAAGGCGAAGCCGCGAAAGATCGACGTGCGCTCGTCCGTCATCGGCGGCGGCCAGGGCGGCGAGGAGTCGGCGGTCGCCGCCGTCATCGGCGGCGAGGGCGGCTCCGTCGTGGTCCCGGACCTCGGCCTCGCGGGCGGCCTCGACGACGTCTCCGGCGCGGGCGTGACCTTCCCCGCGGGAGCCCTCGCGTTCCCGACGACGGTGGTCGTCGCATCGGCGGCGTCGCTCGGCGTGGACGACAGCATCGGTTCGCTCGGCCCCGCGGTCTTCTTCGGGCCGGAGGGGACGGACTTCGGCGTCGCCGCGCGGGTCACGATCCCGTTCGACGCGTCGCTGGTCGGCGGCGACACGGCCGACGTGGCCGTCTACGTGCGCGACGCGAAGGGCCGCGTCACGCGCGTCACGCTCGACGCGCAGTCGTTCAGCACGCCGGGCTACGTCTCCTTCCCGGCGACCCACTTCAGCAGCTACCAGGCGTTCGCGGCGCCCGGCGTGCCCCTGCCGAACCCGCTCACGGTGGCCGCGGTCTCCGGCGCCGTGGACGCGGCGCCGACCCAGCAGTCGGGCGCGACGACGCGCCCGTCCATCTACACCGCGGACGGCACCGCGCGGACCGTCACGAAGCTGACGTTCGCAGGCGCGTCGCCGATCGCCGCCGCGACGCGGTTCGCGGGCGGAGGCTCGTCCGCGGCCGACGGGACGGACCGCCTCGACTTCCAGTTCCCGGGGGACGTCACCGCGGTCGCGACGCGCGTGGACACCGACGAGGTCTACGTGGGCGCGGGCGCGGCGGTCTACCGCATCGGCGCGGACGGAGCCGTGACGCGCGTGGCCGGGACGGGCGCGTCAGGCGACGCGGGAGACAACGGCCCCGCGGTCGCGGCGCAGGTCCGCGGCGTGGACGACCTCCTCGTGGACAACCTGGGGAACCTGTTCGTCGCGGACCGGGCGAGCGCGCGGATCCGGTTCGTCCTGAGCGGAGGGAACATCGTCACCGAGTACGGGACGGGCGCGTCCGCGCTCGGGGCGGACACGGACCCGGCGTCCACGACCATGCTCCTCGCGCCCCGCGCCATCTCGCACAGCAACGGGTCGCTCGTCGTCGGCGACGGGGCCCGCGTGCGGCGGCTGAACCGCGGCACGAACGTGAACCAGACGCTCGCGGGCGACGCGGCCGGCGGGACCGGGACGTTCTCCGCCCCCGTGACGGCGACGCTCGCGCTCTTCACGACGATCTCCGCGGTCCACCACGACCAGCCGCGGAACCGGATCCTCGTCTCCGACTCCGGGGCCCACGTCGTCGTCGCGATCGACCTCTCGCAGGCGCCGCCGGTCGCGTCCGTCGTCGCGGGAGTGCCCGGCTTCGCGGGCGCGTCGGCCGACGACTCGGCGGCGCCGTTCCTGATCTCCGCGCCCCGGGCGGTCCTCTCCGGAGGCGCCGCGGACATCGTGGTGTTCCTCGAGTCCGACGGGCGCCTGCGCATGTTCGACTTCGTTCCGTGACTCGTGCGTAGCATCTCGCGTTCCGCAGCGAGAGGAGCACGGATGCACCGAAGTTCGAAGAGCCGATGCGCGCGCGCCGTCCTCGTCGCGGCCTGCGGCGCGGTCCTCGCCGGCGGAGGGACCGCCGCGGCGGACGTCCTGGTGGACGTGCTCTCGGGCGACAAGTCGAAGGGCACCGTGAACCCCTCCGGCGAACGGGAGTCGTATCGCATGGCGCTCCCGGTCGGGAGCCGCATCACGGTGAAGGCGAAGGGGCTGAAGGGGTTCCTGCCGTCGCTGGCGCTCGAGGACCCGTCTCCGGAGACGGCCGCGCAGGGCACCGAGAAGGGCGCGTCGGCCGCGGTGTCCGGCTTCACGGCGACGAGTTCGGGCGTGTGGTCCGCGGTCGTCGGCAGCCGGACCGGCGCGACGGGCGACTACTCCCTCTCCGTCAAGTGGACGGTCCCGAAGGCGCTGGAGTTCGACGTCGAGACGGAGGACGAGGCGCCCGTCCTCGTGCCCGTCTATCTCGCCGGCGGCTCGCGGATCACGGCGTCGACGCGATCCGACGACGAGACGGAGACGGTCCTCGAGTCGGTGTCGGGCCCCGACGGCTACGAGTCGCCGAACGACGGCGGCGCCCACGAGTTCACGGCCCCGGTGACCGGCGAGTACGGGTTCCGGATCTCCCGCGCGGCCCCCGGATTCGGCGGACTCGTCCTCCGGATCAAGCCGCCGAAGAAGAGCAAGCGGAAGATCGACGTCACGTCGAAGACGCTGGGGAGCGGCGCGGACGCCTTCGCGATCGGCGCGGTGATCGGGCCCGGCGGCGGAGAGGTCTTCGTTCCGGACCTCGGGATCGGCGGACTCGACGACATCAGCGGGTCCGGCGTCTCGATCCCCGGCGGCGCGCTCGCGTTCCCCGGAGTCATCCTCGTGGGGTCCGCGCCCGCGCTCGACCCCGAGGGCGACGAGGCGCCCGTCGGCGCCACCGTCTCGTTCGGCCCCGACGGACTCCAGTTCCAGGACGGGCTCCAGGCGACGCTCACGATTCCGTGGAACATCGGGCTCGCGGGCGGGAGCCCGGACGACGTGGTGATCTACACACGCAACGCGAAGGGCGTCGTCACCGAGGTGCCCCGCCCGTACGACTTCTCGACGCCGGGCTTCGTGTCCTTCCCCGCGAGCCACTTCTCGAGCTACGTCGCTGCGGCGAGTCCGTCGTCCGGCATGGGGATCGGCGACATCGACACGTTCGGCACGGGCCTCGACATCGCGGAGGCCACGGGATTCGGCAACGCGCAGCGGCTCCTCTGGATGTGCACGGGGGGCGTCGTCCTCCGCGAGTACGTGGATGACGCCGGCGCCCCGACCGCCCAGGACTTCGCCGGCGGCGGCGCGTCGTCGGCCGACGGGACGAGCCGGCTCGCGTTCGACTTCGGCACGACGCTCACGTCCGTGTTCGAGTTCGCCGGGGACGTGTACGTGTCGACGGACCTCGTCGTCTACCGGATCGACCTGTCCACGAATCAGGTCTTCCGCGTGGCCGGCATCCGCGGCGACTCCGGGGATTCCGGCGACGGCGGCGCCCCGACGGCGGCGCGGTTCACGTCGATCACCGACCTCTTCGTGGACTCTGCCGGCGTGCTCTTCGTCACGGACGGCGGCGCGAACCGCATCCGCGCGATCGACGTCGCGGGCACGATCGACGCCTTCGCCGGCGACGGCTCGACGGGCGCCCCGGCGGCGGGCGAGGCCGCGTCGCAGGCGTCGCTGACGCTGGTGCGCGGCATCGCGGAGGGCTCGCAGGACGGCCACTACTTCGTCGTGGAGACGAACCGCGTGGATCGCGTCCGTTCCGACACCGGAGTCATCGAGGTGTGGTCGGGCCAGCCCGACGCCTCGACCGGCTGCGTGACGACGACCTCCGGCGCGGCGGCGGCGGCCTACTCGCGGCTCACCTCGATCGCGGCCGACCCGGACCGCGGTCAGCTCTACGTCACGGACAACGACTGCCACGCGATCTACATGGTCAGCGAGGCGAACGGCTCGGTGCAGGTCCTCTTCGGGACGCCGCCGGACCCCGGCATGTCCCTGGCGGGCGCGCTTTCCGGCGCGCTGGCCTCGCCCGGCTCGGTGGTGGCGGAGTCCGCGGTCGGAGGCGTCCGCTCGATCGTGTTCCGCGACACGGGGAACGGCATCGTCCGCTCGCTCCGCTTCACTTCCCCGTGAGGCGCGCGAACTCGCGCGCGACGCGCTCGGCCACCAGCGTGCGCCCGGCCGCCGTGAGGTGCTCCCCCGGCGAGATGTCCAGGTCCACGAAGTCGCGGCGTGGGAGCAGGCCGGTCAGGTCGAGCGGTTCGGCGCCGCCTGCGCGCACGGCGTCGGCCATCTTCGCCACGTTCGCGCGGACCGCCGCCATCTCGTCGCCGGAGAGCGCCGCCGCGGCGCCCTCCATGTCGATCGGCGTGAGGTAGACGACGAGCGGGACCCCGAGCGAGCGGAGTTCCCGCACGACGGCGGTGACGTCGCGGACCGGCCCCTCCGGGTCCATGTCGAACGCGTAGCGCACGAGGCGGCGCGACCGGGCGAGCCCGGGCCGTTCCTCGTGCGGGTCGAACCACGGGTGCGGGCGCTCGACGTCGCGGAGCGATCCGAGCACGGAGCCGCGGACGGAGACGTCCGAGTCGAGGAACGCGGCGTCGGTCATCACGCCGAACCGGTGACGGAAGACCGCGGCGAGGCGGATCGGAAGGCACCAGCCCGTGCGCAGCATCGCGACCACGTCGGCCTCCTGCTGCATCGGGTGGCGCGCGGCGACCGGCCCGAGCGTGCGCAGGTTGACCGGGAGGATCGCGGCGGCGGGCGCGGCGCTCTCCCGCCGCATCGTCGCCGCCATCGCGGCGAAGAACGCCGGGCCCCGTCCGCGGCGGGAGAGGTCCGCCACGGGGAGCGGGACCCGCTTCGCGATCATCCCCGCGAGGCTGAGCGCGTCGTGGCCGCCGGCCTCCTTCTCCGCGTCGGTCACGCCGATCAGCACCGAGTCGCCGAACAGCGCGAGCTTCCCCGCCGCCGCCTCCGCGCGTGCCCACTCGGGGGGCGGGATCTTCGGCACGGCGTGGATCCCGCGCCGGTGCATCGCCACGAGCGCGCGGTCCGTCGCGGCCACGGCGGCGGCGGCGCAGGCGGCGAACGCGAGCGCGCGCGCGGCGAAGCGGTAGGGGGAGGGGTCGTTCGTCATCAGAACTGGAAGTAGATGAAGGGGACATCCTCGCGGCGCCCGGCGGCCGCGATCAGGACCACCAGGGCCGCGTACACGCACCAGCGGACCGCCCGGGGCGCGCGGAGGGCCGCGAAGGGGTGCGGGTGGGCACGGGACACCCACTCGGCCGCCGCGGCGACGGCGACCACGGCCGCCACGGGCGCGACCGACGCCCCGCCGAGCCGCGCCGCCCCCGCCGCGTCCGCCGCGGCCGAGCCGAGGCCGGACCCTATCCGCCCGAGGATCATCCACGCCTCGGACGCGTCGCGCGCGCGGAAGAACACCCATCCGAGGCACGCCGCATGGAACACGAGGAACATGCGCGCGGCGTCGCCGAGCCGCGGCAGGAGTCCGCCCGGGCTCGGCGGACCCTCGCCGCTCCCGGGTCCGCGCCATCCTGCGGCGACGCATCCGCCGTGGAAGAGCCCCCACAGGACGTAGTTGAACCCCGCGCCGTGCCAGAGCCCCGAGAGCGCGAACGTGAACAGCACGTTCAGCCGCGCGCGGAGCGGGCCGCATCGGTTCCCGCCGATCTGCACGTACACGTAGTCGCGGAACCACGTCGAGAGCGACACGTGCCAGCGCCGCCAGAACTCCGCCATCCCGCGGGAGAAGTACGGGGCCGCGAAGTTCCGCATCAGGTCGATCCCGAAGAGGCGCGCGCATCCGACGGCGATGTTCGAGTAGCCGGAGAAGTCGCCGTAGATCTGCCACGCGAAGGCCCACGTTCCGACCAGCAGTTCGAGGCCGGTCCGGTCGCCGGGCGTCGCGTACGCCGCGTCGGCGATCCGCGCGCAGTTGTCGGCGACGACGGTCTTCATCACGTAGCCCCAGAGCATCTGACGGAGCCCGTCCGCCGCCAGCGACGCGTCGAACCGCCGCGGCGACGCGAACTGCCCGAGCAGGTTCTCCGCGCGCTCGATGGGCCCGGCGACGAGCTGGGGGAAAAACATGATGAACGCGGAGAACTGCACGGGGTCCCGCGTCGCGCGGAGCCGCCCGCGGTACACGTCGATCGTGTAGGAGAGGGACTGGAACGTGTAGAAGCTGATGCCGACGGGGAGGATCAGCCGGAGCGGCTCGGGGTGCGCGTCCACGCCGATCGAGCGGAGCGCCGCCGCCATGGACTGCACGCCGAAGTCGAAGTACTTGAAGAACCCGAGCATCCCGAGCTGGGTGACGAGCGAGACGAGGAGCCACGCGCGGCGCCTGCGCTGCGACGCGGCGGCCTCGATCCCGATCCCGGCGGCGTAGTCCACCGCGATCGAGAAGAAGACCAGCCCCAGGTACCGCCAGTCCCACCACGCGTAGAACACGAACCCCGCCAGCGCGAGGAGGGCGTTCCGCCCCCGGTTCGCGAGCCGCCAGTACGCGAGGTACGTGAGCGTCAGCAGCGCGAGGAAGGGAATCGAGTGGAATGCCATGGACGTTCGCGGCTACGCCGCGGGCGCGGTCACCCGCGGAACCACTTCGGGCCCTGCTTCGTGTCCTCGACGCGGACGCCGCGGGCGGCGAGGTCCTTCCGGATCCGGTCCGCCTCGGCCCAGTCCTTCGCGCGCTTCGCGGACTCGCGGCGGTCCACCAGCGCCTGGATCTCCGCGTCGGCGTCCGGCGCCGCCGGAGCCGCGGCGTCGAGCAGCCCGAGGCCGAGCACGCGGTCGAACGCCGCGATGCGCTCCCGCGCGAGGGCGAAGTCGGCCGGAGACAGGGCGGCACGGCGGTTCAGCTCCGACCGGACCGAGTGGACGACGGCGAGCGCGGCGGAGACGTTCAGGTCGTCCTCGAGCGCCGCGAGGAAGTCGCGCCCGGCGCGGGCGAGCAGATCCGCGAGCGCCGGGTCGTCCGCGACGGCCGGGTCGGCCGCGAGCCGCCGCACCGTCGCGTCGAGGCTCTTCACCGTCTCCTCGGCGGCCGCGAGCGCCTCCCACGTGAAGTTGAGCGGGGCCCGGTAGTGCGTCGAGAGCAGGAAGTACCGGAGCGCGCGCATCGAGCGGCCGGCGGCCTCGACGTCGCGGAGCAGGTAGAGCGTGCCCTTCGACTTCGACATCTTCTGCCCGTCCACGAGGAGGAACCTCGTGTGCAGCCAGAGCCGCGAGAACGGCTTCCCGGTGAGGGACTCGCTCTGCGCGATCTCGCACTCGTGGTGCGGGAACGCGTTGTCCTCGCCGCCCGTGTGGATGTCGAGGGTGTCGCCGAGGTACTTCCGCGCCATCGCGGAGCACTCGATGTGCCAGCCGGGGAACCCGCGGCCCCACGGCGAGTCCCACTGCATCTGGTGCTTCCCGTCGCGCTTCCAGAGGGCGAAGTCCTCCGGCGCGCGCTTCTCGTCGAGCACCTCGACGCGGGCGCCCGCGTCGAGCGCCTCGACGGTGTTCCCGGAGAGCTTCCCGTAGCCGGGGAACGACGCGACCGAGAAGTAGACGTTCCCGGCCGGCGTCGCGTACGCGTGGCCGGACCGCACGAGCGACTCCACGTGCGCGATCATCTCCGGCACGTGCGCCGTGGCGTGCGGGTAGCGCTCCGCGTCGAGCAGGTTGAGCTTCCGCCTGCCCTCGTGGAACAGCGCCGTGTACTTCGCGGCCACGCCCCACGCGTCGAGGCGGTCGCGCTTCGCGGCGACCTCCATCTTGTCCTCGCCCGCGGCGTCGGCGAGGTCGTCCACCGTGAGGTGCCCCACGTCGGTGATGTTCATGATCTGCCGCACGCGCAGCCCCGACAGCTCGAGCGCGCGCCGCAGCACGTCCCAGCACACGTTGCTCCGCCAGTTCCCGACGTGCGGCTCCCCGTAGACCGTGGGGCCGCAGTTGTACATGCGGACGACGCCCGGCTCGACCGGGTCGAGCGGGCGGAGCGAGCGCGTGAGCGAATCGTGGAGGCGGAACGTCATCGCGGGATCCTGCCGCGGGAGCGCGGCTACCGGGACTTCTTCGCGGCGCGCTTCGCGGGCTTCCGGGCCTTCTTCGTCGACGCGCGCTTCCGGAGCATCACGACGGCGTGCGCCTCGATGGCGCGCCCCTCGCCGACGTGCCCGAGCCCCTCGGACGTCTTCGCCTTCACGCACACGCGGTCCACCCCGAGGCCGAGGATCCCGGCGAGGCTGGAGCGGATGCCCTCCTTCCACGCGCCGAGGTGCGGCCGCTCCGCGACGATGATCGTGTCGCAGTTGACGAAGTCGAAGCCGGCCTTGTCGGCCATGTCGAGCGCGGCGTCGAGGAAGACGCGCGACGACGCGCCCTCCCAGCGCGGGTCCGACGACGGGAAGTGGTCGCCGATGTCGCCCATCCCGCAGGCGCCGAGCACCGCGTCGGTGACGGCGTGGAGGACGACGTCGCCGTCGCTGTGCCCCACGAGCCCCACGTTGCACTCGATCTCGAGCCCGCCGAGGACGAGCTTCCGCCCGCGGCCCAGCCGATGGATGTCGAAACCGAGACCCACGCGCGAACGAGCGTTCACCGTCATCGAGTTCCTCCTCCGCCGGACCGCGCCGCGAGGAGGGCCTCTGCGGCGGTCATGTCCCGCGGTTCCGTCACCTTGAAGTTCCACGGGTCGCACCGGACCACGCGCACCGCGCCGAGGCCGAGGGCCTCGACGAGCTGCGCGTCGTCGGTGACGTCGATCCTGCGCTCCGCGCCGAGCGCGTGGGCGCGGCGGAGGAGCGGCGCGGAGAACGCCTGCGGCGTCTGCGCGTGCCAGAGCCCGTCGCGCGGCACCGTCGCGCGCACCACGCCGCCCTCGACGGCCTTCAGCGTGT